>CAZEDU010000023.1:0-252 GCA_964511185.1 uncultured Myxococcaceae bacterium
GCGTACCAGATCCTCGCGCTCAACACCGAGAAGGCGCACAACCTGAAGGAGCGCTCGCTGGAGGTGATCCGCATGTACCGCGGGCTGGTGGGCGAAGGGCACGGCAAGGAGAGCGAGTTCGCGCACCTGTTCGAGGAGCCGAGCTTCATCACCCACGGCGCGGTCTACGAGCAGCGCCCCCGCTACGCCGCCGGCGCGTACAACCCGGTCATCAAGCGCCTCGACGGGTTCTTGGATCTGCCCATCGTCGAC
>CAZEDU010000023.1:262-36984 GCA_964511185.1 uncultured Myxococcaceae bacterium
AGCTGATGGCGCTCGACGACGCGGTCACGCAGGTGGTCGAGAAGCTCAAGGCGCGCGGCCTCACCAGCCCTTATTTGCGCAACTACGTCGTGGCGCGGGTCAACTTCCTGCGGTTCAAGAAGTCGGGGGACTTCGACTTCGACGAGACGCTGGAGAAGCTGACGAACAGCGCGCGCAAGATGGACACCGAGAAGGTGAACCGCGAGGACATCGCTCGGATGGGCGGAGGCCCCGCGGAGCCAGAGGAATAACCTCTCGACTCTTCAGTGCTTTTTCGGGCGCCTCCCACCGCGTGCTACACTCGCGGCCGGAAAGGGCCTTGGTGGGACAGCGCATGTCGGTTCGGTTCTCATGGGCGGTCGCGCTGACCACCGTCCTCGCGCTCACAGGCTGCACGCCTGCCGAGCAAGACGTTGGCCCCAGCACCCGCCCCGACGAGCTGTGCAGCAACGGGGTCGACGACAACGGCGACGGCAAGGTGGACTGCGCCGACCCGACCTGCTTCCTCAAGCCGGCCTGCGCCCCAGGCGCCGAAGACTGCACCAACGGGATCGACGACAACGGGGACCAGCTGGTCGACTGTCTGGACACGCTCTGCGCGCAGGCCGCGGCGTGCTTGCCGGGCGCCGAGCGGTGCGCCGATGGCGAGGACAACGACGAGGACGGCCTGGTCGACTGCGCCGACGCCGACTGCGCCTCGTCTCCTTCGTGCCTGGCCGAAAAAGAGACCGTCTGCGACGACGGAATCGACAACGACCGCGATGACGCGAAGGACTGCGCCGACCCGGACTGCGCGGCCGACGCGAGCTGCCAGAACACCGAGGTCGGCAAGTGCGCCAACAACATCGACGACGACGGCGACGGGAAGAAAGACTGCGAGGACATCGACTGCGCCCAGTCGTCGTGCGGCAGCGGCTGCCTGTGCGCGGCGAACGCCAAGCGTGAGATCTTCTGCAACGACAACGTCGACAACGACGGCGACGGCCTCAAGGACTGCGCCGATCCGGACTGCCCCACCTACGGCGTCGAGATCTGCGACAACGGGCAGGACGACACCTGCGACCGCGCGGTCGACTGCGGCGACGCCAAGTGCGGCTCGAACGCGGCTTGCCAAGCGCTCGCGGACGGCGCCGCCTGCACCCAGAACGCGCAGTGCGCCGGCGGGCGCTGCCACACCGAGGCATCGAGCGGAAACCCGCAGGGCGTGTGCGGCAACGCGGTCAGCTGCAACCCCACCAACCAGACCGGCTGCAACGGCGGGATGTGCGTCGAGAACGGCGCCTTCGACCTCTGCGTCATGCGCTGCACGGGCACCGGGCTGGGCGCGACCGGCCGTTGCCGCAAGGGCTACGTCTGCGTCGACCTGGACACCAACGCGACCAACGACAACAACATCTGCATGCCGCTGTGCGGGAGCGACGACGACTGCGCGACGCAGGGCTCGAACCTGGGCTGCAACCCGTTCAGCAGGCTGTGCGAGCAGAAGGACTATGGGCTCAAGCGCTACGGCGCGGCGTGCAGCAGCGACGCCGAGTGCGAAGGCGGCTGGTGCTTCAACAAGCCCGGCGGCTACTGCTCTGGCCCCTGCGCGGGGAACGTCAAGCAGTGCGGCACCGGCGGGACCTGCTTCTTCGGCGTCGCCAACGGCGACAACCTGGGCGAGTGCTACCAGGCGTGCGGCGCGGGCGCGCCTTGCCGTGGAACCCCCTACACTTGCCAAGCTCTGAGCCAAGGGAATATCTGCTGGTGCCGGGCGGTCGGTGAGGGCTGCTCGGCGAGCAGCCAGTGCTGCTCAGGCAAGTGCGACGCCCTGACCACCAAGAAGTGCCTCGAATAGCTTTTGTGAGCTCTCCCACCGTCCTCGTCGTCGACGACGACCGCGCGAACCTCGAATCGGTCGAGCGCATCTTTCAGCGGGAAGGCGTCGCCACCCTGGCCGCCTCGAGCGGAGAAGAGGCGCTCGAGCACCTGCGCAAGAGCGAGGTCGCGGTGATGGTCAGTGACCTGATGATGCCGGGCATGGACGGCCAGGCGCTGCTCAAGGCGGCCCGCGCCATGCGCCCCGACGTCGAGGTGGTGCTGATGACCGCCTACGGCACGGTGGAGACCGCCGTCGCCGCGCTGCGCGACGGCGCCTACGACTTCATCACCAAGCCGCTCAAGCGGCACTCGCTGGTCAAGGCGGTGCAGAAGGCCATCGAGAAGCAGGCGCTGCTCGCGGAGAACCGCACGCTCAAGGAGCAGCTCGCCGACCTGGGCGCGCCGGGCGGCCGCACGCTGGTGGGTCAGTCGCCAGCGTTCCGCGCGTTCATGGACATCCTGCGCCAGGCCGCGCCGTCGTCGGCCACGGTGCTGCTGATCGGCGAGTCGGGCACAGGCAAGGAGCTCGCGGCGCGCTCGATTCACGACCTCTCGCCCCGCGCGAGCGGCCCCTTCATCGCCGTCAACTGCGGCGCGCTGCCGGAGACGATTCTGGAGGCCGAGCTGTTCGGCGTCGAGCGCGGCGCGTTCACCGGCGCGGTGGCGCGCAAGGAGGGTCGCTTCGAGCGGGCGGACAAGGGCACCCTGTTCCTCGACGAGGTGGGCGAGCTCACCCCCACCGCGCAGGTGAAGCTGCTGCGGGTGCTGCAGGAGGGCGAGATCGAACGGCTCGGCGGGACCACCACCGTCAAGGTCGACGTGCGCCTGGTCGCGGCGACGAACAAGGACCTCGCCAAGGAAGTCGAAGAGGGTCGCTTTCGGGAAGATCTGTACTACCGGCTCAACGTCGTGGAGGTGCGGGTGCCCTCGCTCGCCTCGCGCCGGGAGGACATTCCGCTCCTGGCGAACCACTTCCTGCGCCGCTACGCCGCGAAGAACGGCAAGCCGGTGCGCGCGCTGTCCCCCGAAGCCACCCAGCTGATGGAGAGCTACGCCTGGCCGGGCAACATCCGCGAGCTCGAGCACGCCATCGAGCGCGCCGTCGTGCTCTCGCGCGGCGAGGTGCTGCAGGCGTCCGATCTGCCCGAGGCGGTGAGCAAGGGGCCCCGCGGCTCGGCCGGTCAGCTCGTCATCCCCATCGGCACGCCGATGGAGGAGATCGAGCGGCGCGTCATTCACGAGACCTTGCGCCACACCAAGGGCGACAAGAACCTGGCCGCGCGCCTGCTCGGCATCGCCACGCGCACCATCTACCGCAAGCTCGAACGCGACTCGGAGTCGTAGGGGGACTGTCCCCAACGGGGACTGTCCCCGGAAGTGGCGAGCCCTCGAGCCTTGGGTAGACCGGGGACAGTCCCTTTCAGGGACAGTCCCCCAGTGACACGTGGTCAGGACGCATCGCGCCGCTTTTGACAAATTGTCCCGAGGCTCGAGGCCCCCGCCCGCCCTCTCGCTAGGCGACCGGCTTTTCGGAATGAAATCGGCCGCTTGGCTGTCGCATCCGACAGCCCGTCGGTGGCCCTTGGTGGCACCTGGCTTGCTCAACCTCTCGGCCTGGTCGGGTCGCACGCCATGGAACTTCTGTTTCGAAAGCACTTCTGGGTCGTTCACCTGGTCTTCCTCTTCGGGGTGATGTTCGTGCTCGCGCGCACGGCGAACCTGTTCGTCGAAGAGGCGATCGCGCCGTCCGCCACCACCGAGGTGCGCGCGGCGTCGCCGGTGCGGCCGTCGCAGGTGATGGCCGCCTCGCTCAACGCCGAGCGGCTCTCGAAGCTCACCGGGCTTCCCTTGCCGGTCGAGGTGGTCGAGCCGACCGAGGTGCCCGGGTACGACCCGAACGCGCCGCCGCAGCGGACGGGCCTTCGCGTCAAGCTGCTCGGCACGCTGATCGCCGGCGCGCCCGAGTGGTCGATCGCCTCGATCCAAGACGTCAACACGCAGAAGACGCAGACGTACATGATCGGCGACAAGGTGCAGAACGCCGAGGTGCTCGAGATCGAGCGCACGCGCGTCATCATCAACAACGGCGGGCGCCGCGAGTTCATCGACAACACCGCCGGTGATGGCGCCGCGCCGATCGCCGCGTACACGCCGCCGACGCCCGCGCCGAGCAACACCGCGGCGCCGCCCTCGTCCGGCTTGGGGAACGGCATTCGCTCCACCAACGAGAACGAGTACGAGGTGCCGCGCGCCGAGATCGACCGCACCCTGTCCAACCTGAACGACGTGGCGATGCAGGCGCGCATCGTGCCCGCGTTCAAGGACGGAGTGGCGCAGGGCTTCAAGCTGTTCTCGATTCGCCCCGACTCGCTCTACACCAAGATCGGCGTGCAGAACGGCGACGTCATCAAGCGCATCAACGGCTACGACCTCAACAGCCCCGAGAAGGCGCTGGAGATCTACTCCAAGCTCAAAGAGGCGAGCCGCATCGAGATCGAGCTCGAGCGGAACGGAAGCAACGTCCGCAAGACGTACAACATTCGCTAGCCGGCCAACTCAAACGACCCATGAACCTCCCGCTCCGCTTCATCGCCGTCAGCGTCGCGTTGTTGAGCAGCCTCGCGCTCGCGCAAGCGCCCCAAGCCCCGGGGGGAGAGCGGCGAATCGAGCCGCGCGTCCCGGGCGCGGCCGGCAACGCGCTTCGCAACAACCTGCCGGAGGCGCCGCCGAGCCGCCGCCCCGTCGCGCAGCGTCCGCCGGGGCCGGGGCGGCCCGCCGATCCCGCCGCGCCGACGCCGCCCGCGGCCCAGCCCGAGGCGCCGGCGACCCCGGCGGAGCAAGCGGCGGCGAACGCGGCCAAGACCTGCATGGAGATCGCCCGCAAGGCGCGCTTCAACCCCTACTTCGACAAGGTCGAGATCGAAAAGCTGATCCAGACCGTCTCGGACGCGACCTGCAAGACGTTCATCATCGGCGAGAACATCCGCGGGAAGATCTCGATCATCGGCCCCGAGAACGGGAAGGTCTCGCTCACCGCGGATCAGTTCTACGCCGCCTTCCTCGCCGCGCTCGACTCGAACAACCTGGCCGTCTACCCGCACGGCCGCTTCCTGAAGATCGTCGAGAAGAACAACGCGCGGAAGTACCCGATCCCCACCATCACCGACCCGGACCAGCCCTACACCACCAACGAGCAGATGATCACGCGCATCTTCCGCCTGCGCTACGTGGAGGTGGAGGCGGTGCGCGGCGTGGTGCAGCAGATGACGAGCACGGGCGACGTGATTCCGTTCCAGCCCGACATCCTGATCGTCAACGACGTCGGCTCGAACATGCACCGCATCGAGAAGATCATCGATCAGCTCGACAACCGCGCGTCGTCCGACGAGATCCGCGTGATTCAGCTGCAATACGCCGGCGCGCAGGAGATCGCCGACAAGGTGCAGAAGCTGTTCGAGAGCAAAGGGAACCGACCCGGCCAGCGGCCCGGCGGAGCGCCCGCAGCAGCCGCGGCAGCGCCGCCCCCGGCGGGAAGCGTGCCGGCGGCGGGCGGCGGCGAGGCGCGCGGACCGGCGACCCTGAGCCAGATCATCCCCGACGAGCGCACCAACAAGCTCATCGTCATCGCGAGCCCCTCGGCGATGGAGCGCATCTTGTCGCTCATCCGGGAGATCGACGTGCCCATCTCGGGGGAGGGCCGCATCAACGTCTACTACCTCGAGAACGCGAACGCGGAGGAGGTCGCCAACACCCTTCAGTCGCTCTCGCAGGGCTCCTCGAACCGGCCGGCGAGGCCTCCGACGCCCGTGGGCACGCCGCCCGGGACGGCGGCCGCGGCGGCGACGCGCGGCCCGGTGCAGGCCGCCGAGCTGTTCTCGGGCGAGGTGAAGGTCTCGGCCGACAAGTCGACCAACTCGCTGGTGATCATCGCCAGCCAGAACGACTACCGAAGCCTGGTGCGGGTGATCGAGAAGCTCGACATCCCGCGCCGCCAGGTCTTCGTCGAAGCGGTCATCATGGAGGTCAACGCGGACCGCTCCACCAAGTTCGGCGCGCACCTCCACGGCGGCATCCCGCTGGGCAGCCAGGTGGGGAGCCCGCTGCTGCTCGCGTCGAAGCCGATCGCGAGCCCGGGGTTGCCGCTGTCGCTCTCCGTCGCGAACCTGGCGCAGTTCGGCGGCTTCCTCGCCGGCCTCCAGGGCCCCGCGGTGCCTGGCCTGGGCATCGAGCTGCCGTCGTTCGGGCTGCTCTTGCACGCCCTGCAAGAGAGCTCGGACGTGAACGTGCTCTCGACGCCGCACATCCTGACCAGCGACAACGAGGAGGCCGAGATCACCGTGGGCTCGAACGTGCCGTTCCAGGCCGGCTTCTCGCCGTCCAACCTGGGCGCCACGGGCTTGGGAGGGCTGGCCGGCGCGACGCAGGCCCAGTCGCTCCTGGGCGGCTTGGGCGGGCTGGGCAGCTTCTTCGCGCCCATCACGCGCCAGAACGTCGAGCTCAAGCTGACGGTGAAGCCGCAGATCAACGAGAGCGACTTCGTCCGGCTGGTGATCAACGAGCAGACCGAGGAGATCGCCTCGGAGAACGCGGTGCTCGGCCCCACCACGAACAAGCGCAGCGCGAAGACCACCGTGGTGGCGCGCGATCAGGAGACGGTCGTCATCGGCGGCATCATGCAGGACCGCACCGTCGAGTCGGTCACCAAGATTCCGCTCTTGGGGGACATTCCGATCATCGGCCACCTGTTCCGCGAAGAGTCGAAGCGGAAAGTGAAGACCAACCTCCTGCTGTTCCTCACCCCGTACATCATTCGCGACCAGAGCGACTTCCGTCGCATCTTCGAGCGCAAGGTGAAGGAGCGTCAGCAGTTCGTGGAACAGTTTTATGGGGCCGTGCCCGGCTACGAGGCGGCCATCGACTTCTCCCGCAAGCAGGGGCCGTTCGCGAAGATGACGCGGGCGCTCGACAAGGAGCTGAACAAGATCGAGCACGGCGGGCCTGGCTCGGGCGAGAAGCTCATCTCGCCGGGGAGCATGCGGCCGGGCGTGGAGAGCTACGAGCAGTCGGGGCCCACGCCGTCCGTCCCGCCAGGCGAGGTGCCGCCCCCGCCGCCCGTGGCGTCGCCGCCGGGCTCCGACGCCGCCGCCGGGCCGGAGGGCATGCCGGTGGTCGAGCCGCCGCCCAGCGACGACCAGCTGAAGGTCCAACCCGGGGGAGATGAGCTTCGATGAGCGTTCCCCCCACCCTCCCCTCGCGCAAGCTGGGCGAAGACGTCGACGTCACCTCGGAGCTGGAGCTCTCCAACGAGGCGACCGAGATCACCCAGGCCGCGGTCAACCTGTTCGGGCGGCCGCTGGGCGAGATCCTCAAGCTCTCGGCCGGGCTGCAACAGCCGCAGCTGGAGGAGGCGCTCGCCGCGCAGGCGGAGAAGGGGGGCCGCATCGGCGAGCTGCTCGTCGCGATGAAGGCGGTCACCGAGGAGCAGGTGGCCAAGGCGCTCGCCACGCAGCTCGATTTGCCCTACCTGACGCGCATCTTCACCGACGAGGTCGACGCCGAGCTGGTCAAGCAGGTGCCGATCAACTTCGCCAAGCAGGCGAGGCTCCTCCCGCTCTTCATGGACGGTGACGCGGCGGCCGTCGCCGTGGCCGACCCGCTCGACACGGCGGTGCTCGACCACGCGCGCATGCTGCTCCAGCGCAACGTCAGCGTCCGGCTCGCGCTCGCCTCGACCATCGTCGACGCGATCAACGCCGTCTACGACCGCTCGGTGAACGAGGCCGAGCAGCTGGTCGACGAGATGGAGGCGCAGGACCTCGACTCGCTCGCGCACGAGCTCGAAGAGCCGCAGGACCTCCTCGACACCGGCGACGAAGCGCCGATCATCCGGCTGGTCAACTCGCTGCTCTTCCGCGCCGCCAAGGAGCGCGCGAGCGACATCCACATCGAGCCGATGGAGCGCGAGCTGATCGTCCGGTTCCGCATCGACGGCGTGCTCCACGAGATCATCAAGCCGCCCAAGCGCTACCAGAACTCGATCGTCAGCCGCGTGAAGATCATGGGGCAGCTGAACATCGCCGAGAAGCGGCTGCCGCAGGACGGCCGCATCCGCATCAAGCTCGCCGGCCGCGACATCGACATCCGCCTCTCGACGATTCCGACCGTGTTCGGCGAGCGGATCGTGATGCGTCTGCTCGACAAGAGCGCGACGCTGCTCGACCTGGGCGAGATCGGCATGAGCACGCACACGCTCGCGCAGATCGATCAGATCATCCACCGCTCGCACGGCATCATCCTGGTCACCGGCCCCACCGGCAGCGGCAAGACGACCACGCTCTACGGCGCGCTCTCGCGCATCAACACCATCGACCTGAACATCCTCACGGTCGAAGACCCGGTCGAGTACCAGCTCAAGGGCATCGGCCAGATGGCGATCAACCCGAAGATCGGGCTGACGTTCGCCCAGGGCCTCCGCTCGTTCCTCCGCCAGGACCCCGACGTCATCATGGTCGGCGAGATCCGCGACAAGGAGACGGCGGAGATCGCGATTCAGGCCTCGCTCACCGGCCACTTGGTGTTCTCGACCGTCCACACCAACGACTCCGCCGGCGCGGTGACCCGACTCGTCGACATGGGCGTCGAGCCGTTCTTGGTCGCCTCGTCGCTCACCGCGATTTTGGCGCAGCGCCTGGTGCGCCGGGTGTGCCCCGACTGCCGCCAGGCGTACGTGCCGACCGAGGAGGAGCTGCGCGAGATCGGCACCAACTCGGCGGCGATGGCCAGGGCCGGCATCCAGCAGGTGTACCGCGCCACCGGCTGCGCGGCCTGCGGCAAGAACGGCTACCGCGGGCGAACCGGCATCTACGAGTTCCTCCTGGTCGACGACGACATCCGCCAGCTCGTGCTCAAGAACGTCGACTCCTCCACCATCAAGAAGAAGGCGGTCGAGAAGGGCATGTACACGCTGCTCGACGACGGCGCGCGCAAGGTGTTCGCCGGCGAAACCACCATCGCCGAAGTGCTGAGCGTCACGCAGGAAGACATCTAGTGCCGGTGTTCGAGTACAGAGGCCTCAACGAGGCCGGGAAGTCCGTGAACGGCCTGAAAGAGGCCGACTCGGCGAAGGCCCTGCGCGCGGTGCTGCGCAAGGACGGCGTCTTCCTCACCGAGGTGCTCGGCACCGCCGAGGCTTCGAGCAAGGGCGGCAAGGGCAAGGGCGCGAGCCTCCAGGCCGCCGGCAGCAAGGACATCAACCTGCGGCGGCTCGCCCGCGGGCGCGTCAACAGCGACGACATCGCCATCACCACCCGGCAGCTCGCCACGCTCCTCAGCGCCGGCGTGCCGCTGGTCGACTCGCTCGCCGCCCTGGTGGACCAGGTCGAAAAAGAGCGGCTCAAGCGCGTGCTGTCGGACGTGAAGCAGCGGGTGAACGAGGGCAGCTCGCTCGCCGACGCGCTGCAGGTGCACCAGAAGGTCTTCGGCGCGCTGTACGTGAACATGATCCGCGCGGGCGAGCACTCGGGCGCGCTCGACGCGGTGCTCCTGCGGCTGGCCGAGTTCACCGAAGGCCAGGCGCGGCTGACGCAGAAGGTGCTCGGCACCCTCGCCTACCCCGCGATCATGGGGGTGATGGGCGGCGGCGTGCTGATCCTCTTGATGACCGTGGTGGTGCCGAAGGTCACCAAGGTGTTCGAGGACATGAAGGCGACGCTGCCGATCACCACGCGGCTGCTCATCTGGTCGTCGAACCTGTTCCAGAACTGGTGGTTCGTCATCTTCCCCGTGCTGATCGGCGCCATCGCCGGGTTCGTGTACTGGACGCGCAGCCCCAAAGGAAAGCCGCAGTGGGACCGCGTCCTCTTGAAGCTGCCGGTCTTGGGGAACCTGGTCCGGCTGCTGTCGGTGGCGCGCTTCGCCCGCACGCTCGCGACGTTGCTCAAGAGCGGCGTGCCGCTGCTCACCGCGATGGACATCGTGAAGAACGTCGTCACCAACTCGGTGCTCGCGGCGGTGGTGGAGAACGCGCGCGACGCGATTCGGGAGGGCGAGAGCATCGCCAACCCGCTCAAGCGCTCGGGCGAGTTTCCGCCGCTCGTGTACCACATGGTGTCGATCGGCGAGCGCAGCGGTCAGCTCGAGGACATGCTGGTCAACGTCGCCGACAGCTACGAGTCGCAGGTGAACGTGCGCATCGGCGCGCTCACGTCGCTGCTCGAGCCGATCCTCATCGTCACCATGGGCGGCGTGATCGCCTTCGTCGCCTTCTCGATCCTGATGCCCATTCTCCAGCTCAACACGGCCATTCGATGAAAACGCTCTCGCCCCACAGCGCTCGCGAAGCTTGGACGTTCGACCGCTGGGTTCAGCGCGTCACGCTGGCGGCGTTGATCCTGCTCGCGCTGTTCCTCGTCGGCTTTGGCGTGGCGCTGTACGCGCCGCGTTCGTCTCGCACCCCCGCTCCGACCGCGTCGGAGCTGATGTTTGCACTTCCGTCTGAATAAGGAGTCGTCCTGTGTCCCGTCGTTCGAATGTCTCTCCGCTCCGCCGTGCGCTGCGCCGCCGCCGCGGCATGACGCTCATCGAGATCATCGTGGTGATCACGATCCTCGCGCTGATCACCGCCGCCGTGAGCGTCGCGGTCATCCCGCAGCTGGCCAAGGCCCGCGTCGACCGCGCCAAGCTCGACATCGCCAACATCCAGAACGGCTTGAAGATCTACTACGCCAAGAACGCCAAGTACCCCGACACCGGCACCGGCCTGCGCGCGCTCGTCGAGCAGCAGATCCTCGAGTCGATGCCGCGCGACCCCTGGGACAACGAGTACGTGTACCTGAACGAGGGCGGCAAGCCCGTCATCATCTCCTACGGTGAGGACGGCGCGCCCGGGGGCGACGGCAACGGCGCCGACATCTCGAGCAAGGACCTCCAGAACCAGCAGGCAGGGAAGTAACGGCGAGCGCCGTGGACCGTCGCCATGACCCCCACCCGACTCACAGTCCGAGGCGCGCGCCGACGAGGGTTCACCCTCATCGAGCTGTCCGTCGCGCTGGCGATCGTGGTGGTCCTCTTCGGCGCGCTGGTGTTCGGCATCGGCGCGCTGACGGGCTCGCAGGCGAAGTCGACCGCGAGCGAGCTGGCGGGCGTGATTCGGTCGCTCTACGACACCGCGGCGCTGTCGGGGAAGACGTGCCGCCTGGTGTTCGAGCTGCCCGCGGAGAAGGACGACGCAGGCCAGACGAAGTACTGGGCCGAGTGCGCGAGCGGAAACCTCACGGCGCAGAAGAACCGCGCCGACGAGCTGAAGGAAGCGACGCTCGATCTCAAGACGAGGCGTGAAGCGCGCGGCGCCACGTCGTACCGCTACGGCGGCTCGAGCGACCCGAGCCTCGCCGAGCTGATGCAGGTGGAGAAGGACCGCGTCGACGGCCAGGCGAAGTACTCGTCCTTCACCTCGCCGGAAATCGAGCCGCGCACGATTCCCGGCGCGGTGCAGCTCTCGGTCTGGACGAGGCACCAGCGCGAGCCGGTGAAGGAGGGCGTCGCCTACCTCTACTTCTTCCCTCAAGGCTTCACCGAGCGCGCGCAGGTCTACGTGCGCCAAGGCAAGAACGTCTGGACGCTCAAGGTCTCGCCGCTCACCGGGAAGACCTCGGTGGTGCCCGAGGCGCTCGAGGTGCCCCGGTCATGAAGGCGCGCGGCTTCTCGCTCCTCGAGGTGGTGGTGGCGCTCGCGGTCCTCGGGCTGTCGCTGATGGCGATCTTCGACCTCAACTCGGGCGCGGTCGCCTCGCACGTGTACGTGAAGAAGCTCACCGTCGCCTCGCTGCTCGCCCGCTCGAAGATGACCGACCTGGAGCAGGAGCTCTACGACCAGGGCTTCTCCAACGACGACGACGAAGAGAGCGGTGACTTCTCGGAGGAGGGTTGGCCGTCGTTCAAGTGGCGCGCGAAGATCATCGCCCCCAAGACGCAAGGCCTGTCGCCGCAGCAGCTGATCGGCGCCTTGTTCAACCTGCCCTTGGGCGGTGAAGGCGGTGACGACGAGGGCGGCCTGGGCGCGCTGGCGGCGCTCTTCGGCGGACAGACGCCGTCGACGAACGACCCGAACGCCGCCGCGATGAACGCGGCGAGCATGGCCGCGCTCGGGCCCGCGCAAGGGCTCATTCAAGGTCAGTTCACGCAGATGGTCGACGTGCTGACCAAGTCGGTGCGCGAGGTGCACCTCACGGTGAGCTGGAAGGAAGGCAAGCACACCGAGAGCATCGACCTGGTCACCCACGTCGTCTCGATGGGCCCTGGGTCGGACCGCAACGGCTCGGCGGGGAGCTCGGGCGGCCAGTCGGCGCCGGGCGCGGAGCAGATGGTCAACGCGCGCACGGGCGTGCCGGTGCCCAACCCGCAGCCAGGACCGAACGGCCAGATGGTCGATCCGGCGGACGGCCAGACGCCGGTCATCCCGATGTCGGAGTTCTTGGAGCAGCGCGCGGCGCAAGCGGGCACGGGCGCCGTGCCGCCGGCCGGCGCGGCCGGGGTTCAACCGGGCCAGCTCCCGCGCCCGCCCGTCAACAGCTTCCCGGGGCCCGGCGGCGTCTTCCGCCCGCCCAACCCGTTCCGCCCGGGGGGCGGCTTCGCGCCCGGAGGTCGCACGCCATGAGACGCGGCGGCTTCACCTTGATGGAGGTCATGATCGCGGTGGCGATCACCGCGCTGATGGGCGCGCTCATCAGCATGGCCTTTCAGACGGGCATCAAGGCCAAGGAGACCGTCGAGGCCGACGCCGAGCGCTACCGCATGCTCCGCACCGCGATGAGCCGCATGACGCGCGAGATCGGCGCGGCGTTCGTCAGCGACCGCTACGACCCCAAGCGCTACCGCGACCAGTACGACCGCCCCACCAACTTCATCGGCACGCGCGACAAGCTGATCTTCACGTCGATGGCGCACCAGCGGCTCTACCGCGACGCGAAGGAGTCCGACCAGATGGTGGTCGAGTACTCGATCAAGCGCTCGAGCGAGAAGGACGTGCGCGACCGGGAGGACCTGATCCGCCGCGTGAACCCCGTCATCGGCGTCGATCCCATCGAGCGCGGCGGCACCGAAGACGTGCTCTTCGAGGGCATCGAGCGGCTCGAGCTCGCTTACTGGGACTCCGAGAAGAAGGACTGGGACGACGAGTGGGACACTCGACGGACCGAGCGCAAGTCCATCCTCCCGACCCGCGTGCGCATCACCATCACGGCCAAGGACGAGACGGGCAAGGAAGTCCGTTACACGACCCAGACCCGAATCATGCTGAACACGGAGTTCTCTCGATACCAATGAGGTGGGTGAGCCACAGAATTCGAAAGCCGAACGGGGCGGTCCCCAATCGGGGCATTGCGCTCTTGCTGGTGCTCATCTCCTTCTCGGTGCTCACCGTCGTCGCGACCGAGTTCGCGTACAACGCGCGGGTGGATCTCCAGATGGCGGCGAACCAGCGCGACGAGATCCGCGCCTACTACCTGGCGCGCAGCTCCATCGGCCTCTCCCGCCTGATGCTCAAGTTCCAGCGCCAGCTCGACCAGGTCCAGCTGCCGAACTTGGGCGGCCTGCTGGCGCAGCTCACCGGGGGCCAGGCGCCGGCCGGCGGACAGGCGCCGCAGGGCGGCGGCGGCTTGTCGATTCAGCTCTGGCGCATGGCGAAGATCGACTGCCACATGCTCCAGATGATGGTGACCGACGACGGCAAGCGCAAAGATGAGCCGGAGTCGAAGCTCGACTTGGATCCCGACGAGAGCCCTGAGGTGGCGCTGAAGGTCGCGCGCCGCTCCTTCGGCGGCTTCGAGGGCTGCTTCCGCTCCGAGCTGTCGGACGAAGAGGAGCGCATCAACCTCTCCAAGTTCGACGCGCCCCAGACGGTGAGCCGCATCATCGTCGACCGCACGCTCGAGCTCTTGAGCGACAAGCGCTTCGAGTTCCTCTTCGAAGACGAGGACGACAACAAGGTCAAGGCGACGCCGCAGGAGGTGGTCACCGCGATCCGCGACTGGATCGACGAAGACGAGTCGCAGTCCGCCTACACCCCCGTGCAAGGCGAGCCGTTCGCCAGAGGCTTCTCCGACGAGAACTACAGCTACGACCGGTTCACGCCGCGCTACAAGTCGAAGAACGCGCGCTTCGACAGCCTCGACGAGCTGTACATGGTGCACGGCGTGAACGACAAGTTCATGGCCGCGTTCAAGGACCGCTTCACCGTCTACCCCGACGTGAACGCGCGGCTGAACGTGAACACCGACGACCCGGTCCTGATGTACGTGGCGATCCTGTCGGTCGCCGATCCGTTGCGGCCCGATCCGCGGCTGCGCGATCCGGTGTTCATCGACACGCTGATTCAGAAGATCCGCGCCGCGCGCGTGTTCTCGCTGTTCGGGCTGTCGGTGATCGACTTCGTGAACATCGTCGAGTCCGCCGGGGTGGCGGTGAACACCAGCATCAAGAACAACGTGCGGCTCAACCGCGCCGTCGGCGACAAGAGCGCGACCTATCGAATCAAAGCCATCGGCGAAGCCGGCTCGGTCACCAAGACCATCACCGCGGTGGTGCGTCTCGATGACGGCTTGGGCCGGCTGGTCTACTGGAGGGAGGAGTAATGGCCCGCATCTTAGGACTCGACCTGGGCGCGCACCGCGTGAAGGCGGTGGTCCTCGACACCAACCTGCGCGGCTACACCGTCGCGGGGTTCCAAGAGGTCCCGGTCACGCCGGTGCCGGGCGCGGAAGGGGACCGCATGGGGGCCTGGCGGGTGGCGCTCGCGCAGCTCCTCTCGCAGCCGCTGCGCGCCGATCAGGTCGCCGTCTCGCTGCCGGGCCTCGCCGCGGCGACGCACCTCATCACCCTGCCCTTCGTCGACAGCAAGCGCATCGAGGCGACGCTGCCGTTCGAGATCGAAAGCCAGCTCCCGTTCGACTTGAGCGAGGCGGTCTTCGACTACCAGCTCGCCGGCCAGAAGGACGGCAAGAGCGACCTGCTCGTCGGCGTCGCGCGCAAGGAAGAGCTGTCGAACCTGCTCGCGCTGCTCGGCGAGCTCCGGCTCGACCCGCGCATCGTCACGCACCCCGGCATCGCGTATCAGCAGCTGCTCAAGGGGCCGGCGAGCGCCGACTTAAACCCCGAGGACGCGCTGGCGATCGTCGACCTGGGGCACGAGCGCGTCACCGTCGCGATCGGCCGCGCGCACGGCCAGATCGAGCTCGCGCGCACCTTCGCGGGCGGAGGCAAGGACCTGACGCGCGCGCTCGCGGCGGAGCTCCAGGTGGGCTTCGACGAGGCGCAGCGCATGAAGGAAGAGGCCGGTCTGGGTCCCATGGCGCACGGCCCAGAGGGGCAACGCGCCGCCGCCGCGCTGGTGCGCGGCCTGCAGCCCACCTTGCGCGAGCTGCGCCCCACGCTCAAGGCCTACACCGCGCGGATGCGCACGCCGCTGTCGCGGGTGCTGTTGTGCGGCGGCACCGCGGCGCTCCCGGGCCTCGACGCGCAGCTGTCGAACGACCTGGGGCTCCCGACGCAGGTGCTGGCGCTGCCGCCCGAGACCGCCGACACCATCCCCTTGAGCGCGCAGACGAGCGCGGCGCAGGCCATCGCGCTGGGGCTTCGCGCGCAGCTCACCGGGGCGAAGGCGCCGCGCTTCAACCTGCGGCGCGGGGAGAACGTCTTCAAGGGCGACTTCGACTACCTCAAGGACAAGCTCGGGCGGCTCGCCGCGTTCGCCGCGGTGCTCATCACCCTGCTCATCGCCTCCAGCATCATGCGCAACACCATGCTGCGGAACCGGGAGAAGGCGGTCGACAAGGCGCTCTGCCAGATCACCCAGCGCGTGCTCGGCCAGTGCGAGACCAACTTCGACCGCGCGCTGAACCTCATGAAGGGCAAGGAGAGCCCCGCCGCCGCGCTGCCGAAGGTGTCGGCGGTGACGCTCCTGGCCGAGCTCACCCAGCGGCTGCCGGAGGGCGTGCCGATCCAGATCGAGCAGATCGTCATCGACTCCGACCGCATCTCCGCGCGCTGCGAGACCGACACCTTCGAGCGGCTGGACGCGATCACCAGCGCGCTCAAGACCTACCCTTGCTTCAAGGACGTGCAGGAGCCCAAGGCCGAGAAGACGAAGGACGGGGTGCAGTTCCGACTCGAGGTGCAGGTCGATTGCCCCGACACGCAGAGCGCGCCTCAGGGATAGACGATGAAAGCCTTCGACCAAGTGTTCGACCCCATCCGCGAGAAGCTGGCCGACGCGCAGGCGTACTGGTCGCGGCTGACGCAGCGCGAGCGCACGCTGGTGTCCGTCGCCGGCGGCGCGGTGCTCGTCTTCGCGCTCCTGCTCACCTTCGTCTCGTTCAACAGCGCGGCGACCACGTACCGCCGCCGCACCGAGGAGAAGCTGAAGAAGCTGGCCGAGGTGCAGCAGCTCGCCGCCAGCTACCGGGAAGCCGAGGGCGCGCGCCAGGCGCTCGAGCAGCAGCTGACCCAGAGCGACATCCGCTTGCGCAGCTACGTGCTCGAGAAGGGCAACTCGGTGGGGCTGGACATTCCGATCATGAACCCCAAGCCCGAGGTCGCGCTCGACGACGACGGCAAGATCGTCGAGAGCGCGATCGAGCTCACCCTGACCGAGATCTCCCTGCCGAAGCTGGTGAGCTTCCTGTCCACCGTCGAGAGCGGCCCCGGCCTGGTCAAGGTGCGCTACCTGCGGCTCGAGCCGCGGCCGGCGCAGGAGTTGCTCACCGCGAACCTGATCGTCGCCACGTACAAGATGAAGCCGTAAAGGACCTCCCCCATGCCTCCCGAGACCAAGACCGCGCGGTGGAAGAAGGTGGTGGGCTACGTCGGCTTCTCGCTCGCGGCGCTCGTCTTCTGCCTGTACCTGACCTTCCCGTACGAGGCGCTTCGCCAGCGCGTGCAGCGCGAGGCGGACGCGCGCGGCCTGTTCTTGAAGATGTCGCGGATGGGGCCGGGCCTCTTCGGTGTGACCGCGACGAACGTGCAGCTGAGCCAGAAGGCGGCGCGCGCCGACGCGCCCCCCGACGCGCTCGTCCTGCAGTCGGTCGCGCTGCGCCCGTCGCTCTTTCCCCCCGGCGTCGCCGTCCGGGCCAAGGCGCTCGGCGGCACCATCCGAGGCGCCATCGGCCCGCTGGGCACGGTGCGCGTGCGCCTGACCGCGGATGATCTCAACTTCTCGCAGGGCAACCTGAAGGCGTTCACCGGCGTCGACCTGGCGGGCCGCGGCGACGCGGAGCTCTCCCTCAACATCCCTCAGGTGACCTTGGCGGGCAGCAAGGTGTCCGAGCCGGACCTGGGCCAGGCCTCCGGCACCCTCTCGCTCAAGCTGCAGCAGCTGCAGATCAACGGCGGCACGGTGAAGGTCGCGATTCCGATGTACGGCCCCGAGCCGACGCCCATCGACCTGCCGAAGATCGGCATCGGCGACGTCGAAGGCGCGGTGAAGATCGACAAAGGCGTGGCCACGCTCGAGAAGCTCGACGGCAAGGGCCAGGGGCTCGACGTGAAGGGCAGCGGCACGGTGAAGCTCGCCAAGCGCGTCGAGTACAGCGAGGCGTCGCTCGAGCTTCGGCTCAAGACCGACCCCGAGTGGGTCAAGCAGCTCGGCGTCTACGGCGTGGGCCTTTCCACGCTGCGGTCGGATCCCAAAGATCCGACCTGGAAGCTCGCCACCCTCAGCGGGTACTTGAGCCGCCCCAGCTTCCGCTGACGACGCCGCTCCTGTAGGCGACCACCCACTTCCTGCGCGCATCGCGCCAGGTCAGGAATTGGCTGCTACCGGATCGCTCCGCCTAGGATGCGAACCGGCTCGTCGCTTCGAGTCACCACCCACAAGACAAGAGAACCCGATGGACACTCGCTGCCTGTCGTTCGCTGGCGTTGTCGCGGTGCTCACCCTTTCCACTCTCGCGGAGGCACAGCCCGCGACCTTGCTCCGGGACTTCAACACCAGTGTCTCGAACGGCAGCTCGAGCCCGAACCACTTCGTTCAGGTCGGCGGCACGACGTTCTTCTCGGCCTGCACCACGTGGGAAGGGTGCGAGCTGTGGAAGACCGACGGCACTCCCGCCGGCACCGCGTTCGTCCGGGACATCCTCCCGGGCACCGGCAGCCCCAACCTGCAGCAGTTCATCGCCTTCAACGGCCAGCTCTTCTTTTCGGCCAACGACGGCACCCACGGCCAAGAGCTGTGGCGCTCCGACGGCACCGCCGCCGGCACGCAGATGGTGCTCGACCTGCAGGCTGGCCCGGGCGGAGGGAATCCCCAGAACCTCACGGTGATGAACGGCGAGCTGTACTTCAGCGCCGCGGGCGCCGCCGGGACCGAGCTGTACAAGACCGACGGCACCGCCGCCGGCACCGTCCGCGTCAAGGACATCTGGCTGGGCGGGAACTCGTCCAACCCGGGCGGCTTCGCGGTGCTGGGAGGCGTCCTGTACTTCGCCGCCGACGCCTCGGGCCTGGGCCGCGAGCTGTGGCGCTCCGACGGCACCGAAGCCGGCACCGTCTTGGTGCGTGACATCCACCTGGGCGGCGCGTCGTCGGCGCCGACCAACCTCACGGCCGCCGGCGGCAAGCTCTACTTCTTCGCCACCACGGCGGCCGAAGGCGTCGAGCTGTGGTCCTCCGACGGCACCGCCCCAGGCACCGCGCTCGTCCAGGACATCCGCCCCGGCAGCGATTCGTCGGGCCCGGGCGCCATCGCGGCGCTCGGCGCGAACGTGGTCTTCGTCGCCAACGACGGCGCGAGCGGCGCCGAGCTGTGGCTCTCCGACGGCACCGCCCCAGGCACCGCGCTCGTCCAAGACATTCAACCGGGCGCCAACGGCTCGGGCATCGCCAGCTTGATCCCGTTCGGCACGCTCGTCGCGTTCACCGCCAACGACGGCGTGAGCGGCACCGAGCTGTGGTTCTCCGACGGCACCCCCGGCGGCACCGCGCAGGTCGACATCAACCCCGGGGCCGGGAGCTCCAGCCCCGCCCTGCTCACCGTGGCGGGCAGCACGCTCTTCTTCTCCGCCAACAACGGCGCGCTGGGGGTCGAGCTGTGGGCCTCGAACGGGACCGTGCCGGGTACCTACCTGGTGCGCGATCTGGTGAGCGGCGGCTCGAGCGGCAACCCCCAGAACCTGCGCGCCATCGGCTCGGGCATCTACTTCAGCGGCAACTCGAGCGGGAACGGCTTCGAGCTCTGGTCGTCGGATGGCACCAGCCTGGGCACGACGCTCATCAAGGACATCAACCTGGGCGGCGCCAACGGCACCAACGTCGGGCTGGCCGTCTTCGGCGGGCAGGCGTTCCTGCAGGGCTTCGACCCGGTGAACGGCAGCGAGCTGTGGGTGACCGACGGAACGAGCGCCGGCACCACGCTCTTCGCCGACTTGAACCCCGGCGGCGCCAGCTCGAGCCCGAACAACTTCGTCGTCGCGGGGAGCCACCTGTACTTCACGGCCGGCACCGGCGCCAACGGCACCGAGCTGTGGAGGACCGACGGCACGGTGGCCGGCACGACGCTGGTGCGCGACATCAACCCGGGCGTCAACAGCTCGAACATCGCCAACCTGACCCCGTTCGGCACCCGAGTCGCGTTCACCGCGACCGACGGCGCGAATGGCACCGAGCTGTGGATCTCCGACGGCACCGCGGGCGGCACGGTGCAGGTCGACATCAACCCCGGGAGCGGGAGCTCCAGCCCCAGCCAGCTGACCGTGGTGGGCAGCAAGCTCTTCTTCGCGGCCAATGACGGCACGAGCGGGAACGAGCTCTGGTCGTCCGACGGCACCCCGGGCGGCACCGCGCGCGTGCTCGACATCTACCCCGGCGCCAACTCCTCGAACCCGGCCTCGCTCGTCGCCTTCGGCGGCCAGCTCTACTTCCGCGCCACCGAGCCGGTGCTCGGCACCGAGCTGTGGCGCAGCGACGGCACCGCGGGCGGCACCGCGATGGTCGTCGACGTGCTCCCAGGCGGCGGCAGCTCGACGCCCAACTGGCTCACCGTGGTGGGCAGCACGCTCTACTTCACCGCCTTCGAAGGCTCGACCGGGACCGAGCTGTACAAGACCGACGGCACCGCGCTGGGCACCGTGCGCGTCTTGGACGTGTGGCCGGGCGCGCCGTCGTCCAACCCCGCCAACCTGGTGGCGCTGGGCAGCCAGCTGCTCTTCGCCGCCAACGACGGCGCCACCGGCATGGAGCCGTGGGTGAGCGACGGCACGGCGGCCGGGACGGTGCGGCTGGCCGACCTGGCGACGGGCTTGGACACGGCGTCCCCGCTCTTCTTCGCCGAGGTCCTCCCCGGCGTCCGGCTGTTCAACGCCGCGACCGCGACCGGGGGCTTCGAGCTGTACACCACCAACGGCGTCCCCGCGCGGACCGGCTTCTTCCAGTCGCTGACGCCGGGCCCCGAGTCCACCGTGCTGCGCAACGTGGCCGTGGTGGGGGACCACGTGGTCATCCTCGCCGGGCAGAACAGCACCGGGCTCGAGCTGTGGTCCGCCCCGCGGGCGGCGTTCGACCTCTCGCCGCCGCAGATCACCCCCAGCGTGGCGGGCACGCTCGGCCTCAACAGCTTCTACGTGTCGAACGTGAACGTGAGCTGGACGGTGGTCGACGCCGAGAGCACGCCGCTGCTCACCAACTGCGGCCCGACGGTGGTCTCCACCGACACCGCCAGCCTCACCCTCACCTGCACCGCGACGTCGGTGGGCGGCACCAGCCAGGTCTCCGTGGTGATCGCGCGAGACGCCACCGCGCCCAACGTCACCTGCCCAGGCACCGTCACCGGAGAGGCGACGTCGGCCTCGGGCGCGACCGTCTCCTACTCGGCGGCGACCGCGACCGACGGCATCGACCCCAACCCGTCGCTCGGCTACAGCCACCCCACCGGCGGCGTGTTCGCGCTCGGCACCACGCAGGTCACCGCCACCGCCACCGACGACGCCGGGAACCAGGGCAGCTGTCAGTTCAACGTCGTGGTGGAGGACACCACCGCGCCGGTGCTGAACTGCCCGAACGCCGTGACGGCGCAGGCCACCTCGGCCAGCGGGGCCTCGGTCAACTATGGCTCCGCGAGCGCCAGTGACGCGGTCGACCCGACCTTGACCGTCATCTACTCCCACGCGACGGGCAGCACCTTCGGCTTGGGCGTCACCACCGTGACGGCCAGCGCCACCGACGACTCGGGCAATCAGGGCAGCTGCCAGTTCGACGTCACCGTGGAAGACACGATCGCGCCGTCCATCACCTGCGCCTCGGGCGTGCTGATCGAGGCGACCTCGTCGGCCGGGGCCGTCGCCAACTACGGCTCGGCGCTCGCCGTCGACACGGTCGATCCGACGCCGAGCATCACCTACAGCCAGGCGTCGGGCACGGTGTTCCCGCTGGGCACCACCACCGTCACCGCCACCGCCACCGATGACTCGGGCAACGCGAACCAGTGCACGCTCGACATCACCGTCATCGACACGACGTCGCCCAGCATCACCTGCGCGGCGAACCAGACGGAGGAGGCGACCGGTCCCTCGGGCGCGCCGGTGAGCTACCCGCCCGCAAGCGCGTCGGACCTGGTGACCGCCTCACCGATCATCCAGTACAGCGCGGCCTCCGGCTCGACCTTCGCGCTCGGCGCCACCACGGTGACGGCGACCGCGGAGGACGGGGTGGGCAACACCCAGTCGTGCCAGTTCGACGTCACGGTGGTCGACACCACCTCGCCGGCGATGACCTGCCCCGCCGCGGTGACCGTGGAGGCCGTCGACAGCGCCGGCGCCACCGCCACCTTCACCAACCCCACCGCCGACGACCTGGTCGACGGCACGCTCACGCCGCAGGTCTCCCACGCGTCCGGGGCGACCTTCCCCTTGGGCACCACGCAGGTGATGGCGAGCGCGCAAGACCAGGAGGGCAACGAGGGCAGCTGCCAGTTCAACGTCGTGGTGCAGGACACCACCGCGCCGCAGGTCACCTGCCCCGCCGACCACATGGTCGACGCCGTCTCCGCCGCGGGCGCGTCGGTCACCTTGGGCAACGCGACCGCCTCGGACACGGTCGACGACCAGCCCACGCTCGCCTTCAGCCACGACTCCGGCAACTTCCCGGTCGGGGTCACCACCGTGACCGTCACCGCGACCGACGACGCCGGCAACCAGGCCAGCTGCACCTTCGACGTGACGGTGGGCGACAACGTCGACCCGATCATCACCTGCCCCGACGCGGTCACGGTGCCGAGCACCGACGACGGCCCGCGCCCGGCGCAGTTCCCCGCGGCCACCGCCACCGACAACGCCGACGACGCGGTCGAGATCACCTACTCGCACCAGAGCGGCGACACCTTCCCGTTCGGGACCACGGAGGTCACCGCCACCGCGACCGATAACCTGGGCAACACCGCGACCTGCACGTTCGAGGTCCGCGTGGTGCACGGCGACGCGGTCACCGACCCGACGGACGGCGAAGGCGACCCGACTGTGACGCCGCCCTCCACCGGCGGCTGCGGCTGCGCGGGCGTCGACGGCGGCGCGGGCATGCTCTGGGCGCTCGCCGCGCTGACGCTCGGGGCCTTCCGTCGCCGGCGGTCGCGCCGGTAGCCGACACCCCGCCACTCCGACCGACACGCCCAGACAGGGTCCCCTTCAATCCTCTCTGGGCGTGGCCGTACGATTTCAATGTTTCAATCGGAGTGGAGCCGCTCATGGGGAAAGTGGTCTCTTCCTTGTTGGTCGCACAGCTCGCGCTCGCGTGCGCCGACGGACGGTCCGTCCCGAACGACTGGGTCGAACAGGAAGAAGCCGAGCCGCCGCAGACTTCGCCGGAGGCGCCGCTGCCGCGCTTGGCGCGCATGCCGCGGCCGCTGCCGGAGCTCGTGCCCGCCCTCGAAGGTCAGCCGGTGACGTTCGAGCCTGGGCACACGCGCCGGCTCTCCGAGGTGCGCTCGGTTCGGGTGGCGTTCACGGCGACCCACGTCGCGCCGGGCACCCCGGCGTCCGTCGAGCTCATCGGCCCTTCGGGCGTCGCGTACGAGGCGCACGAGCGCATCGTCTCGAGCGACCCGGAGCTCATCGAGCTCGTCGTTCCAGTGGCCGGCACGACCATCGACACCTCGTTCCTGAGCGGCGACTGGCAGGCCCGGCTGTCGATCAACGACGTGCTGAGCCAAACCCTGACCTTCACGCTCCTTCCGTGACGAGGCGCGCGCGATGAAACGAGCACTGTGGCTTCTCTTCACGTTGGTCCCCGCGGCGGTGCTCGCCGACACCAACATCACCATCGACGGCTCGACGAACGACTGGAACAACGTCACGACCTGCTTCAGCGAGCCGACCGGCGACGGCCAAGGCGGCATCGACCTGACCCGCGCCTGCATCGAGAACAACAACTCGAGCGGCAGCAACGGCTCGCTCTTCACGCTGTACCAGGCCGCGAGCTTGCCGAACGAGGACCGCTGGTTCGGCTTCTCCATCGACCTCAACAACGACGGCGTCATCACCAACGCCGACGAGGTGTGGGCGGTCTACTTCGCGCGCAACGGCAACACGAGCGGTGACGCGCTTCAGGTCTACGACCCGATCACCTACACCGTGCGCCGCCAATACAACCGCGGCGTCAACTGCGGCTCTTCGGGCACGAACCGCGCCTGGAGCGCGCGCCGCAACGGCAACGTCATCGAGCTGGCCATCGGCTACGGGTGCCTGGGCCTCACCACGGGCACCGACAAGCGCCGGTTCCAGCTCGGCGCGTACCCGAACTTCGACACCACCGTCGGCGCCTACTACGACGGCGTCGCCGGCACGCTCGTCACCGAAGGTCCCGCGCCCGACGTCATCTCGTTCACCGTGCTGTCGACCAACGGGCAGTCGAAGCTCAACTGGACGAACCCGGCCGGCATCGACGGCCTCATCGTCTTGCGGTCGGTGGACAACCCGCCGAGCCAAGTGCCCTCGCGCACCGCGTCGCCGTACGCGGTGGGCAACCAGCTGGGGAACGCGACCGTGGTCTACGCGAACTACGCGGGCAACCCGGTCTCCACGCTCACCCAGAGCGGCCAGAGCAACGGCACGCGCTACCACTACAAGATCTACACGCACCATCAGCACCGCACGTACTCGCCGGGGCTGGCGCCTTCGTCGCAAGGCCTGCTCTCCATTCCGACCAACCAGCAGTCGGGCTCGCCGCGCTGGTGCTACAACGTCGGCCTGCCCACCACGCAGCAGCCGTTCACCGAGGCCGGCGCGGCCGTCTACACCTCGAGCAACGCGCGCGCGTTCACCGGGAACGTCATCTCCAACACCACCAGCACCGACGGCAACGAGCGCTGGCGGCCGGTGCAGCTGTCGGGCGTGGTGCAGAGCCGGGCCACGGTCGTCGGGCTGCACAACCGGACCGGCACGTACATCCTGACGGGCGACCACACCGGCCGCGCTTACTGCATCAACTCGGCGACCGGCGCGCTGGTGTGGACCGCCAACAGCGGCAACTCGATCGGCGAGCGCATCCAGGCGCAGGCGGCCGTGCAGCTCCGGGAGTACGCCGACGCCGCCTTCCGCGCGAAGTGGCCCAACATGGACCTGGTCTTCTTCGCCACGCGCAACAACAGCACCACCAACAACCGCGTGGTCGCCGTCTCCAGCGTCGACGGCTCGGTGAAGTGGACCTACCAGCCCAACAACCTCGACATCGTCAGCGGCGGGATGATGGTCGACTACGCCAAGAACCGGCTCTGGGTCGCCAGCCGCGCCGGGTCGAACGGGAACCAGGCCTCGCTGCGCGCCATCAACACGCTCACCGGCGCCGAGGCGGTGAAGCTCAACCTGGGCGACATCGACGCCGCCGTGGTGCGCAACTCGCTCAACAACGAGGCCTACGTCGCCGCCAACAACGGCTGGGCCTACGGCATCGACCTCTCGGCGAACAACCCCACCACCTGGAAGTGGCGCCACGCGATGGGCGGCGCGGTCGCCGGCTACCTGATGCCGGTCGGACAGGGGTTCCTCGCCAGCACCGCCACCGGCGTCCAGCGCTACGCGGTCGACCCGGTCACCAAGGTCGTCACCCCGGTCTGGAGCAAAGCCACCGCCATCAACGGCGCCACCGCCGCCCGCGTCGACTTCGCCATCGGCAAGCTCTACGTGGGCGACGCGCTCGGCCGCCTCCACCAGCTCGACCTGGCCACCGGCGCCAACGAGAAGAGCATCCAGCTCTCGTCGCTGGCCCTGGGCATGCCTTCGCTCGACACGAGCACGACGCCCAAGCGGCTGTACGTCGGGGGCCTCGACGGCCGGCTGTGCGCGGTGAACCTCCCCCTGTAGCGCCAGGCGCACTGGAAGTGTAAGAACGCACCCGCTTTTTCCAAGGAAAGCGGGTACGTCATGGCCGAGCTGGTCTTCTTCCGTCGCGGGGACGAGGTCCTCCGCATTGCGCTGGAGTCCTATCCGCAGCGCGTGGTGCTGGGCCGCGGCGAGCACTGCGACGTGGTGATTCCCGATCCCACTGTGTCGCGCCAGCAGGTGGCGCTCCGCCGCGAAGGCGACGGGTACGTGCTCGAGGACCTGTCCGGCAAGGGCACCGTGGTCGACGGCACCGCGCAGACCCACGCGGCGCTGACCGACGGCATCGACCTGGCCTTCGGGCAGTGGCGCGCGGTCTTCCGGCAGCGCGCGGGCCAAGCCGAAGGCCACGCCACCCAGGTCGGCGCCGAGCGCACCGTGCTGCACCCGACGGCCGAAGCGGGCGAAGCCGCCTCGCCGACGGTGCAGCTGCGCGTTCGCCGCGGCGCGCAGGAGTCGACGCTGAAGCTGGTGGGCGAGTCTTGGACCCTCGGCAAGGCGCCCGAGAACGACCTGGTGGTCGACGACCCGTTCGTCTCCTCGCGGCACCTGAAGCTCACCCGCCGCGGGGCGCGGTTCCAGCTCACCGACCTAGGCTCCACCAACGGCACCTTCGTCGGTCCGCTGCGCATCACCGACGCCGAGCTCCCCGTCTTCACCACCTTCCGGCTCGGCGACGCCGAGCTCACGCTCGAGCCGGTGACGGCCTCGCGCCGCGGCGAGGCGTACGAAGGCATCATCGGGAAGGACGCCTCGATCCGTCAGCTCACCGAGCTCATCGAACGGGTGGCGCCCTCCAACGCCGCGGTGGCGGTCTTCGGAGAGTCGGGCACCGGCAAGGAGCTCGTCGCCCAAGCGCTCCACAACCGCTCCACCCGCGCCGACAAGCCGTTCATCCCGGTCAACTGCGCCGCCATCTCCAAGGAGCTGATCGAGAGCGAGCTGTTCGGCCACGAGAAGGGCGCGTTCACCGGCGCGATGGGCCTGCGCAAGGGCGCCTTCGAAGAGGCCGACGGCGGCACGCTGTTCCTCGACGAGATCGGCGAGCTGCCGCTCGACCTGCAGGCCAAGCTCCTGCGCGCGCTGGAGAGCGGGGAGATCAAGCGCGTCGGCGCCTCGCGGCCCGTGCGGGTCGACGTTCGGTTGGTGACGGCGACCAACCGCGACCTGCTCGCCGCCGCGCGGCAGGGGAGCTTCCGGGAGGACCTGTACTACCGGCTCTGCGTGGTGCCGATCCACCTGTCGCCGCTGCGCAACCGGCGAGGCGACGTGCTCGCGATCGCCGAGGCGTTCGTCACCCGCTTCGCCCCCGAAGGCCAGGCGGTGCGCCTCACCCCCGCGGCGGTCGAGCGGCTCAAGATGCACGCGTGGCCCGGCAACATCCGCGAGCTGCGCAACGTGGTCCACCGCGCGCTGCTCTTGCGCAAGGGGCCGATGATCGACGCGGCCGACCTCTCCTTCGACACCGAGGTGAACGCCGACGTCGGCGTCAGCGTCCCCTCCTTCACGCCGGGGCTGACGCTCGAGCAGATGATGGACAAGCTCGAGCGGCAGATCGTCGAGAACGCGCTCAAGCAGTTCGACAACAACAAGGAACGCGTGGCGCGCGAGCTGGGCGTCGCGCGATCGACATTCTTCAAGAAGCTCAAGGACTGGGGCCTCACCCAAAAAGACGAGAGCGTCTAAGCTCGACGTCTTTTTCGGCCGCCCGATGCAGACCCCGGAGCTGACATCGCTTTTGCTCGTGCTCGCGGGCCTGCTCGTCCTCAACGCCATCATGGCGGCGAGCCTGTGGGTGCATCAGCGGACGCCGCTCCACCGGGCGCTGCTGCTCTTGTGGGCCTGCTCGATCTTCAGCCTCACGCTCCAAGGCTTGGTGCAGACCGACCCGGGCATGATCTTCGCGTTCGGAGCGGGCTCGTTCCCGGTCACGCTCGCGCTGGTGGAGCTGGTGCAGCGCGCGCTGAAGCTCCGCGCGCGCTGGAGGGCCTACCTGGTGGGCTACAGCGTCGGCACGGCGGCGACCCTCGTCGCGGTCCGAGCGGGGGCGCCGTTCTGGGTGCGCGCCCTGCCGACGGCCATCGCCGTCGCCTGGCCGTTGCTCGACCAGCTCCTGCAAGGCTTGCGGCTCCCCAGGCGCTCGCTCTCCATCACCGGGCGGGCCGTCCTCATCAGCACCGCGCTGCTCGGGCTCCACCTGCTGGACTACCCCATCCTCCGCGACGACCCGCGCTCCGCGACCTTGGGGTTCATCATCGCCATCTTGAGCGTGTTCGCGCTCTCCACCACCGCGCCCGCGGTGATCCTCGAGGCCGCCACGCTCGAGCACCGCCAGATGCGCGCCGAGGTGCAGCGGCTCAACGAGCAGCTCGAGCTGCGCATTCACGAGACGCTGGCGGCCGTCCGCGCCCGCGACGAGCTGCTCAGCACCGCCTCGCACGAGCTGCGCACCCCGCTCACCTCGCTCAAGCTGCAGGTCAAGCTCGCGCGCCAGTCGGGCGTTCGGCTCGACGAGCGGCTTCGCACCATGGATCGCCAGGTCACGCGGCTCGAGGTGCTGGTGAATCAGCTGCTCGATCTCTCGCGCATCACCTCCCATCGGCTCCAGCTCGACCGGGCGGAGACGGACCTGACCGAAGTGGTGCGCGAGGTGGTGGCGCAGCTCGCGCCGCAGGGCGCGCAGGTCGACTCGCCCATTCAGGTCGAGGCGGCGGAGGCCGTCCGCGGCGATTGGGACGGGCCGCGCCTCGAGCAGGTGTTCACCAACCTGCTCTCCAACGCCATCAAGTTCGGCGCCGGCCGGCCCATCGAAGTTCGGGTGCGCGAGATGGGCGACGAGGCCGCGGTGGTGGTGACCGACCACGGCATCGGCATCTCGCCGGAAGATCAGTCGCGCATCTTTCTGCCGTTCGAGCGCGCCACTTCTCCCCGCCACTACGGCGGTTTGGGCCTGGGCCTGTGGATCAGCGCCCGCATCGTCGAGGCGCACGGCGGCAGCATCTCGGTGAAGAGCCGCCCGGGTGAGGGCGCGGCCTTCTCGGTGGTGCTCCCCAAGCAGCCCCACGCGCACCTCCCGGCCCCGCCCCTAAAGCGCCCGGTTGTCAGGTCTTAGCGGCGCTAGATCTTTCCCGCCGCTGGGTCGTTTCACCTCTCGTCCGTTCGCGAGAAGTGAGGAGCGCCATGAGACCAGGCGCCGCGGCCCGCGCGCCGCTGTCGGAGCTGTACCGGGAGCATCGCCAGAAGGCGCTCGCCATCGCCCGCAGAATCCTGGGCGACAGCGACGAAGCCGAAGACGTCGTGCAGGAGGTCTTCTCGCGCCTGTGCTCCCAACCGGGCCACTTCGAAGGGCGCGCCGCCTACAGCACCTGGCTGCACCGGGTGATGGTGAACTCGAGCATCAACTCGCTCCGCGCCAAGCGGCGGCGGGGACAGCTGGTCGAAGCGCCCCGCACGTCGCCCGACCCCGAAGCGCACGCCATGTCGCGCGAGCTGGAGGCCAAGCTCGACGCGGTGCTCGAGCGGCTGTCGGCGCAGCACCGCCAGGTGGTGTTCTTGCGAGATCGGCGCGGCTACAGCTACCCCGAGATCGCCGCGCTCCTTCGAATTCCGGAAGGCACGGTGAAGAGCGCCCTCAACCGGGGGCGCGCCAAGCTGTTGAAGCTCCTGGCAGAAAAGGACGGCCAGGCCCCTTGAGCGCCCTCGTCATGGCGGGGTGACAAATGTGGCCCCCGTCAATTGACCTGCGGTGGGGCGGACCTAGAATGGCCGCGCTCCAAATGCCCGACACCCTTCCGGAAAATCGCACCGTCGACGGCCGCGTGACGCTCCCTGTCGAACAGGAAGGCTCGCGCTCGTCGCTGATCCCGGACGACGTGTGGGAGCTCTACCAGCAAGAGGTCGCCGAGCAGGAGCGCGAGGAGTCCGAGCGCTACCGCGTCGAGGTCGCCTCGTCCGAGCTGGTCGCGCTGCGCAACTTGAGCCCCGAGGAGGCGCTCGAGTTCGTCTCGGTCGAGAGCGAGATCGGCCTGTCGAGCGTGATCCCCATCGAGCCCGACGAGGCCCGCAAGGCGCTGCGCCGCGTGAGCCTGTTCGAGGCGCTCTCCGAGGCTTCGCTCGACGCGCTGCTCGGGTCCGCGCGGCAGGGCGAGCTCAACCCGGGCGAGCAGCTCTTCGTCGAAGGCGACGTCGCCACCTCGTTCTTCGTGGTGCTCGAAGGCACGGTCGAGATCTTCCGCATCCGCGAGGAGCGCGAGGTGCCGCTCCGGCAGATGAAGGCGGGCGAGCTGATCGGCCTGCTCGGGCTGTTCTCCGGGAAGCTGCGCGCCGCCAGCGCCCGAGCGGTCGGCCCGGTGAAGCTGCTCGAGCTCACCGTCGACGGCCTCAACGCGCTCTTGTCGCACGACGCCGAGCTCCACGGCCGGCTGGTGCGCTTCTACCGCGAGCGGCTCCTGGAAGGTTTCTTCGGGAGCTCGCTGCTCTTCTCCGAAGTCGAGCCCGCCGTTCGCCAGCAGGTGCTCTTGCGCTGCACCGAGAAGCACCTGAGCGACGGCGAGACGCTCCTGCAGCCGGGCGAGGTGACCAACCTGCTCGCGGTCGTGGTCAGCGGCCGGCTGGTGCTCGAGCACCGCCCGCGCCCCGGGCAGCAGCCGCAGCTGTTCGAGGTGCTCCCGGGCCAATACATCGCGGTGGTGAGCGCGATGAACGGCGCGCCGTCGCGCATGCGCATCTTCGGCTCGCGCGACGCCACGGTGGTGATGGTCGGCCAGCGCGAGCTCGCCGAGGTGCTCAAGGACCACCCCTCGCTGCGAACCATGGCCCGGCGCCTGCCCACCGTCGCGCGCACGCTGGACCGCGACGTGTACTGCGGCCACACCGGGGTGCCCGGCCTGTGACCGCTCGCAGGGAACGCGGGCCGGCCGGCGGGCGTTCCAACGGGCGATGAACCTTCGACGCGCGCTGCTCCTGGTCGCCCTCGCCGGGTTGGGGGTCGTGTTCTGGAGCTCGCCGGTCCTCTACCCCATCAAGCTCCTGGTGGTGATGATCCACGAGACCGGCCACGCGGTGTCCACCTGGCTCGTCGGCGGCGAGGTGCGGCGCATCACCATCGCCTCGAACCAGTCGGGCATGTGCCTGTCGGCGCTGCCCTCGGGGTTCTTGCCGAAGGTGGTCGTCTACTCGGCGGGGTACGTCGGCAGCGCCATCGCCAGCGCCTCGATGCTTTGGTTCGCCTTCCGCGTGCGGCGCCCGCGCTGGCTCTTCATCGGGCTCGCCGGGTGGCTCGCGCTGATGGGCGTGGTGTACGCCGGCAGCGCGTTCACGCTCGTCTTTTGCCTGGCCGGCGCCGCCGGCTTCTTCCTCGCGGCCCGCTACCTGCCGGACGACGTGATCGAGTGGATGACGCTGTTCCTGGCGACCTTCTCCTGCCTCTACGTGGTGCACGACTTGTGGAGCGACCTGTGGGACGGCCGCGTGCGCGCGGTGAGCGACGCGGCCCTGCTCGCCCAGCTGACCTACGTGCCCTCGGTGCTCTGGGCGGGCGCGTGGACGCTCATCTCGCTCACCACGCTCTCGGCGGCGCTCAAGCTCACGCTCTCCCGCTCGTCCAAGCGCGCCCCGGAGCCGCTCAGCGCGACCCGCTCCGCGCGCGGTGGGCGAACAGCCGGTCCAGGCTCCAGCGACCGGCGCCATGCGCGCTGAGCAAGAGCAACGCGCCGACGAAGGCCACGTTGGCGAGCAGCGCGGTGCGGTTGGCCATCACGCTCCAGTCGCTGTGGAGCAGCGCGCTGACCGCGATTAAGTACGCGACGAGCCCGGCGGTCGCCAGCCGCACGCGGTAGCCCACCGCCACCAGCGCGCCGCCGATCAGCTCGATCGCGATGCCGATGGGCAGGATGAAGCTCACGCCGGTGAGCCCGACGCCGCGCATCGCCTCGGCCACCTCGTCGTACCGGACCAGCTTGATGGCGGCGGTCCCCACGAACAACGCGGCGATGAGCAGCCGCCCGACGAAGTAGACCCACTGGCTTCGCCGCTGCAGCTGCTCCTGCTGCACGCGCAAGGCGCGCTCCTCTTCCTTCAAGGCCCACGCGGCGGCCTGCGGGTCGTGGTGTTGCGCCTGAACCTTCGGGTGGTGGTGCAGCGAGGCGGTGGCGGACATGGGCGGCTCTCTTTCGTCAGCGGGTTGTCTGCCGTGTCGGAAGAGCAAGGCGCGTGCCCTACCCCCGCCCAGGCGAGTGATCGGGATCTCCCGCAAGAGTTGCGGCGGTCCCGAGCCACCTCGCCGAAGTTTGCGCTCGGGGCTTCCCGGTCTCTTTCGGCGGCGGGCTCTCGCGCGGGAGGCGGACGGTGAAGGTGGTGCCCTTCCCCGGCTCGCTGGAGACCTCGATGGTGCCGCCGTTGGCGTGGATGAACTGACGGGTGATCCACAACCCCAACCCCAGGCCGCCGTACTGCCGGTGCGACACCGCGCGCTCGAACTGCTGGAAGATGCGCTCCCGATCTTGCGGCGCGATGCCGATGCCCTGATCGCTGACGCGGAGCACCACCTGTTCGCTCTGCTGGAAGGTCTCGACCCGGACCGGCCGGCCCTCGCCGTACTTGAGCGCGTTGGAGATGAGGTTCGAGAGCACCTGCTCGAGGCCCATGCGGTCCCACCGGCCGACCAGCGGCCGGTCGAGGCGCAGCTCGAGCCTGCTGCCGCGCCGGGCCGCCTCCTCGGAGAACCGGTCGCACCACTCGGCGACCAGCTTGCTCAGATCGAGCTCCTCGGGCTCGAAGTGGATGCGGTCGCGCGTGATGCGCGCGACGTCGAGCAGCTCCTGCACCAGGTGCTCGAGCCGGCCGATGTTGTCGCGGATCTTGTCCACCCGGGCCTGGAGCTTCTCGCTGCTCGCCGCGGCCTTCTCGATCGACAAGGTCTTCTGCAGCAGCTGGAGGTTGAGCACCAACGCGGCGATCGGCGTTCGGGTCTCGTGGCTGACGATCGACAGGAAGTCGTCTCGCACCGCGACCGCGCGCTGCAGCTCGGCGTACAGCCGCGCGTTCTCGACCGCGAAGGCCGCTCGCCGCGCCAGCTCCTCGGCGGTGGCCAGGTCGGCCTCGGTGAAGCGCCGCTCCTCGCGGCTCGACATGAAGCTCAACACCCCCGCCCCGCGCCCGTTGATCACCATGGGCACCAGCATGCAGGAGCGCACCCCCAGCCGCGTCATCAGCTCGAAGTGCTCCGGGTCCTGCGCGATGGCGCGGACCATCTCGTCGGTGACGTGCGCGACCAGCACCGATTGGCCCGCCTGCATCACGCGGTCGAGCACCGCGTCGTTGTGACGCTCGGGTGGGAAGGCGCGCTCGTACCGCTCGACCCACTTCGCGCGCTCGGGATCGACGTGCTTGACCGCCACGCGCTCCAGCTGGCCGTCGCCGTTGGCCACCACGATGGTGCACCAGTCGGCCAGCGCCGGCACGGAGAGCGCGCACACCTGGCTGAGCGTGGTCCGGTAGTCGAGCGACGCCGACAGCACCTCGCCGGCGGAGGCGAGGAAGTCGGACCGCCGCGCCTGCAAGATCGCCTCGGCGCGCAGCGCCTGCTCGCTGCGGACCATCTGCCGAAGCCGCGTGCTGAACAGCCAGAGCGACAGGTAGATGAGGTAGGCGCAGGCCAGGAGCGTGACCAGCACCGTCACGTCCTCCGCCCACGTGGGCAGCCCCGCCACCTCGACGAGGAAGTGGCCGGACAGGCTCACCGCGGTGGTGCAGACGAAGGCGGCGCCCGAGAGCAGCGCGAGCGGCCGGCCTTCGACGTACGGGAGCGCGGCGACGACCGCCATCAACGACGTGAGGACGAGCACCGGGTAGGCGAAGGGCAAGAGCAGCCCGCCCACCAGCGTGACCGCGAGCAGGCTCCAGGCCACCAGGAGCGCCGCCGACGAGAGCCGCTCCTGCTCGACCCGGCGCCGGACGACCAACAGCGCGCCGATGAACAGAACGATCATCCCGCCGGTGAGCAGCACGCGGGGGTGCCCCGTGGCCCAGCCCACCCAGCCATAGATGGGAGCGAACAGGCAGGCGAGGAGCAGGATGCGGCTGACGAATCGCCTCAGCCGAAGACGATCGCTCGTTGGCTCGGTCATGGGGTTTCCCGAGTCATGATGGAAGAACGTCCTGCTCTCACCGCGCGCGGCGAGAAGCTGTCGGGTGGAGAACAGTCACCGACGCGGCCGCATTCGGTACCGGACGAACGCGTCGAGGGCGTGGAATTGGAAGTAGGGGTTGTGCTGCCGCTCGCGCGCGAGCGTCGAGACCGGGACGTCGCCGTAGTCGTGGCCGGGGAACAGCCGCGTCTGGCCAGGCAGCTTCATGAGCACCTGCGAAATCGTGCGGTACAGCGCCTCGGGATCGCCGCCCTTCAAGTCGCAGCGGCCGCACGCGTTGACGAACACGGTGTCGCCCGAGATCAGCGCCTCGTCGACCAGCGCGCACTGCGAGCCGGGGGTGTGGCCTGGCGTGTGGAGCAGCTTGAGCGAGCAGTCGCCGACCGGCACGACGTCCCCAGGGTCCGACGGCCGCAGGGCGTCGCCGAACGCGCGGACCGCGGGAGAGAAGTCGATCTCCGGGCGCTGCGCGTAGACGGGCACGTCGTGCGCCTTCAAGAGCGCCTCGACCGCGTTGATGTGGTCGGGGTGGCAGTGCGAGAGCACCACCGCGGCGATGGTCTTGCCGTCCGCCTCCGCCGCCGCCTCGATGTCCGGCAGGCTCCAGGCGGGGTCCACGACCGCCACCTCGTCGCTGGTCGACGCGCCGACCAGGTAGACGAAGTTCTTCATCGGGCCCAGCGGGAGCTGGCGGAGGTAGAGCGGCACTAAACGTCGAGCTCTTTCACGTCGCTCGCCCGCTCCATGATGAACTTGAAGCGCGCGCTCACGTCCTTGCCGAGCAGGTCGTTGATCACCCGGTCGGTCTCGAGCTCGTTGTCGATCTGCACCTTGAGCGCGAGCCGGTTCTTCGGGTCGAGCGTGGTCGCCTTCAGCGTGTCGGGGTTCATCTCGCCCAAGCCCTTGAAGCGGGTGATGACGGGCTTGGCGTTCCCCTTCACCTTCTCCTTGAGGATCCGATCTCGGTCGACCTCGTCGAGCGCCCAGTGCGTCTCCTTGCCGACGTCGATGCGGAACAGCGGCGGCTGCGCCAGGTACACGCACCCGCCCTGAATCAGCTGCCGCAGGTGGCGGTAGAAGAACGTCAACAAGAGCGTGGCGATGTGGTGGCCGTCGGAGTCGGCGTCCATCAACAGGAAGATGCGGCCGTAGCGCAGCTTCGACAGGTCGACGTCGGTGCCGATGCCGCACCCGAGCGCGCTGACAATGTCCTGCAGCTCGCGGTTGCTCGCCACCTTGTCGGTCGACGCCTGCTCGGCGTTCAGCACCTTGCCCCGCAGCGGCAAGATCGCCTGCGTGCGGCGGTCGCGCCCTTGCTTGGCGGAGCCGCCGGCGGAGTCGCCCTCGACGATGAACAGCTCGCTCTCTGCCGGGTTGGTCGACGCGCAGTCGGCGAGCTTGCCGGGCAGATTGAGCCGGTGCGACACCGCCGACTTGCGCGACACCGCCTGCGACGCCGCGCGCGAAGCCTCACGCGCCCGCGCCGCGAGGATGATGCGCGCGACCACCGCCTCCGCGATGCTCTTGTTGTCGTTGAGCCACTTCTCCAGCGTCGGACGAATGAAGTTGTCGACCTGGCCCGCCACTTCGGGGTTGTTGAGGCGGCCCTTGGTCTGTCCCTGGAACTGCGGGTCGACGACGTAGGTCGAGAGGATCGCCACCATGCCCTCGCGGATGTCCTCGGCGGTGAGCGACACCCCCTTGGGCGTCAGCCCGTGCGTCTCGATGTAGTTGCGCACCGCCTTCACCAGGCCCGAGCGCAGGCCCGCCTCGTGCGTGCCGCCGTTCGGGGTGGGAATGCCGTTGACGTACGAGCGCACGTGCTCGTCGGTGGCCTCGGTCCACACCAGCGCGATCTCCAGCCGCACCCCGCTCTCGCTCGAGCGGTAGAAGAGCCCGCCCTGCGGCGGCACCAGGGGCTTGCCGCGCTCGGCCACCACCTTCTGGATGTACTCGGCGATGCCGCCGTCGTGCTGAAAGACGTGCTCCCGCGCGGGCGAGGCGGTCTGGTCCCGAAACACCACCCGCATGCCCTTGTGCAGGTAGCTCTTCGCCTCGAGCCGCTCCCGAATCAGCTCGGCGTCGAACTTGGCCTTCTGGCCGAAGATCTCCGCGTCCGGCTCGAAGGTGATGGACGTGCCGGTGCCCCGCGCGCCGCCCAAGGACTTGAGCTTCGAGGTGACCTTGCCCCGCGCGAAGGTCTGCTCGTACCGCTTGCCGCCGCGCTTGACCTCGGCCGTCATGCGCTTGGACAGCGCGTTCACCACCGACGAGCCGACGCCGTGCAAGCCGCCGGAGTGAATGTAGTTGCCCTGCTCGAACTTCCCGCCCGAGTGCAAGGTGGTGAGAATCACCTCGAGCGCGGGCTTCTTGTGCTTGGGCATGACGTCGACGGGGATGCCGCGCCCGTCGTCGGTCACCGTCACCGTGTGCCCGTCTTTGTGGAGCGTCACCTCCACCGAGTGGGCGTAGCCGTTGATGACCTCGTCGACCGAGTTGTCGACGATCTCCCACAACAGGTGGTGGTAGCCCGTCGAGTCGGTGCCGCCGATGTACATCGCGGGCCGCTTGCGAACGGGCTCGAGCCCCTCGAGGACCTGGATGTCCGCGCCGGTGTAGCTGGTCTTCTTGGCCGCCATGTCCTACTCCTTCTTCTCCGGCAACTTGACCCAGTCGATCGGCCGCTCGATCGACTTCACCTTGTCCTTCTTCGACATCTCGCGCCCCTTGCCGCCGCGGCCGGCGACCCCGTACTTGCCCGGCGAAAGGGTGAGCTTCTTGCCCTTCTGCGTCTCCAGCAGGAGCTGCGCGTCCCTCTTCGCGCTGGCGAGGAAGGCGACCACCTTGTCGTCGGGCGCGACCTTGATCACCGTCACGCCGCGGCCCGGGCCGGCCAGCTCGTTCACCTCGTTCACCTTGCAGACCAGCGCGTGGGTCTTCTCGGTCACCACCGCGAGCAGGTCGCGATCGCCCACCGGCGTGACCGCGATGAGCTCGTCCTCTTTCCCCGGCCGGGCGTACCGGCGGCCCGCGCGCGTCGACTGCTCGGTGTGGCCCGCGAGCGGGAAGCGCAGCCCGAAGCCGCGCCGCGAGACCGCGATCAGCTTCTCGGGCCGCGGCAGCCGAGAATCGAGCGACAGCGCGCCCACCACCCGCTCGCCGTCGTCGAACTTGAACAGCTTCTGCACCGGATCGCCGTAGCCGGTCGACGCCGGCACGTCGTTGAAGCGCGTGACGTACGCGGTGCCGAAGTTCGAGAAGAACACCAGGTTCGACTTGAGCGAGCCGGCGAGCACCGCCATCACCTCGTCGCCCTCGCGCAGGCGGGTGGTCGACGGGTCCTTCATCTCGCGCACGCGCTT
>CAZEDU010000023.1:36994-51302 GCA_964511185.1 uncultured Myxococcaceae bacterium
AGCCGTCGCGCGTGAGGACGACGTGCGCGTCCTCGTCGGAGATGAAGGCCTCCTCGTTGTACTCGACCTCTTCGGCCCCGGCGCCGCCGATCTTGGTGCGGCGCTTGTCGCCGTACGCCTTCTGGACCTCGCGCAGCTCCTCGCGGACCACGCCCCACAGCCCGCGCTTGTCCTTGAGCAGCGCGCCAATGCGCTTGGCCTCGGCGCGCTTCTCCTTCAGCTCCTTCTCGATGACCAAGATCTCGAGGCGGGCCAGCTTGTACAGCTTCATCTCGAGGATCGCGTCGGCCTGCAGCGCGTCGATCTTGAACCGCGCGATGAGCTTCTTCGCCGCGTCCTCCTTGCCCTCCGACCGGCGGATGATCTTCAGCATCTCGTCGAGGGCGTCGTAGACCTTCTCGAACCCCTCCAAGATGTGCAGCCGCTCTTTCAGCTTGCCGAGCTCGTGCTCGAAGCGGCGGGTGATGACCTGGAAGCGGAAGTCGAGGAAGTGTCGCAGCATCGACTTCAGGTCGAGCCGCTGCGGCGTGCCGACCTCGACGTTGTCGGTCGGCACCAGGCAGGTCATGTTGACGTTGAAGTTGGTGGAGAGCGGCGTGTGCTTGTACAGGTACGCCATCACCAGCTCGGGATCCGCCTCGCGCTTGATCTCCAGCACGATGCGCACGTCGGTGGTCGATTCGTCGCGCACGTCGACCAGCGGCGCCAGCTTCCGCTCGCGCACCAGGTCGCCGAACTTCGCCACCAGGCTCGCCTTGTTCACCGCGTACGGAATCGAGGTGATGACGATCTGCTGGCCGCCGCGCTTGAGCTCCTCGGTCTTCCACTCGCCGCGCAGCCGGATCGAGCCCTGGCCGGTCTCGTAGATCTCCTTGAGCTCCTTCTTCGAGTTCAAGACCTGCCCGCCGGTCGGGAAGTCCGGCCCCTTGACGTGCTTGAGCAGGTCCTTGGTCTCGAGCTTGGGGTGGTGGATGAGATCGACCAGCGCGTCGACCAGCTCGTTCAGGTTGTGCGGCGGGATGTTGGTCGCCATGCCCACCGCGATGCCGGTGGTGCCGTTCATCAGAAGCTGCGGCAGCTTGGCGGGAATGACGATCGGCTCGAAGCGCGTGCCGTCGTAGCTCGGCCGGTAGTCGATGGTCTTCGCGGACAGCTCGGTGAGCAGCTCGGCCGCGATGCCGCGGAGCCTGCACTCGGTGTAGCGGTAGGCCGCCGCCGCGTCGCCGTCGAGCGAGCCGAAGTTGCCTTGCCCGTCGATGAGCGGGTAGCGCAGCGAGAAGTCCTGCGCCATGCGCACCAGCGCCTCGTAGATCGACGAGTCGCCGTGCGGGTGGTAGCGGCCCATGATGGCGCCGACGACCTGCGCGCACTTCTGGTACTTCGCGTCCTGCGTCAGGTGCAGGTCCTGGTACATGCCGTACAGGATTCGCCGCTGCACCGGCTTGAGCCCGTCGCGCACGTCGGGCAGCGCGCGCGAGGTGATGACCGAGAGCGCGTAGTTCAGGTACCGCCGCCGCGCCTCCTCTTGCAGCGAGGCCGGGCGATCGCCGCCGCCGCCATCCCCCGGCGGCGCGGCGCCGCCCCTTCCTCCCCCTCCGCCGCCGCGCCGGCTGGCGCGCTTGGGGCTCACATCGGTCTCGGCAAAAATGCTCAGCTGTTCGGACATGGTGGGGCCTTGAAAGTGAAGCGACACGCCTTGCTTCAGGCCTGTTGCACGCTTGTTCAGTGAACTATAGCGATGCGAGATCGCGAGTAAAGAATTCAACGGGTTAAGGTCGGCGCCTGACCGCACCCTCTGCTACTGTCTCACGCGGTCCGAACGCAAAGGATGACCGGCTTGCTCTCACGCGCTCTGGCGCTGGCCCTCGTCGCCACCTGCTCCGCCGCCGTCGCCGCCCCCAAGCGCATCGCGGTGCTGGTGCTGCCGCTCGACCAAAGCTCCGAGACCGCGTCGGTCCAGTTCGAGGCCTACATCCGCGAGGCGCTCTCCTTCTTCTCGTCGCTCACCGTCAAGCGGGGCGAAGAGCTGTTCGGCATGCCGCCCGACGCCGACGCGCAGGCGGCGCTCGCCAAGGCGCAGAAGCTCACCGCCGAGGCGCGGGCCGCCTTCGACGCGAAGGACGGCGTCACCTGCGACAAGAAGCTCAAGGCCGCCCTCCACGCGTTCAGCAAGGCCAGCGCGGCGATGAAGGGCTGCGACAGCTACTGCGAGGCGCTCGCGCTCACCGCCGGGCTCGCCCACGCGCGCGGCGAAGGCGACGAGGCGCGCATCGCCCTGCTCGACCTGCTCGCGGTCTCGCCCGACTACGAGCTCGACAAGCGGCGCTTCCCGCAGGACTTCGTGGACCTGCGCACCACCGTGCAGCAGAGCCGGAGCGCCAGCCTGCGCGGGGCGCTCACCATCAAGTCGCAGCCGCCGGGCGCGCGCATCTACCTCGACGGCGAGCCGAAGGGCTTCACCCCCGCCACGGTGCCCAACCTTCCGGTCGGCAAGCACCTGCTCAAGCTCGAGCGGCCCGGCTTCAAGATGTACGGCGCGCTCGTCGAGGTGACGCTGGAGGACGGCGAGGTCTCCGGCGCGCTCACGCCCACCCCGGCCTATCAGGCTTACGACAAGGTCACGGCGGGCCTGGTGCGCGAGGCGCGAAGCGGCAAGGGCGGCCCGGTCGTCCAGGCGCTGGGCAAGACCCTGCAGGTCGACCGGGCGATCGTCGCGCTGGTGAAGGGCGGCGGCGCCGGGGAAGGCGAGCGCACCGAGCTCTACCTCCACCTCTTCGACCTGAAGTCCGGACAGCAGCTCAGCGCGAAGAAGGCGAACTTCCAGGGCGACGAGTACGGGCAGCTCAAGAGCGAGACCGGGCGCGTGGTGAACGCCCTGTTGGTCGGCGACGGCGAACGGCCCACGGCGGGCAGCGACCCGCTGCGGGGGCGCCACGGCACCGAGGACTGGAATCGAGAAGACCGCGGCGGCGTGCGCAGCAAGGTCGAGAACAAAAAGAAAGGCGACGATCCGCTCGACGGGGTGTCTGGCACCGAGGACTGGTAGCGCCTTTGGCGGTAAGGTCGCCCGCCATGTCAGAAGCCCGCCTCTCGCTCGCCCTGCTGCTCGTCCTCGCCACGCCGTCCCTCGCGCAGACCACCGCCTTGTCGCGCTCGAGGGCCCGCCTGGGCATCACGCTGCCGCCCAACTCGGTCGCGTGGGCGGACGAGGCCACGGCCGGGCTCATCAACCCCGCCGGGCTGGCCCACGTGGGGCGCGCCCAGCTCCTCTACGCGCACGACCGCGACATCGGGCGCGGCACCGTCGGCGACGGGCTCTTCTTGGGCGCGACCTTCTTCGACCTGCTCGGCGCCGCCATCTCGTGGGAGTGGGTGCGCCACCCGACGCTCACCGACTTTGGACAGGTGACCTACGCGCTGGCCTTCGGCGGCAGGTACCTGTCGATCGGCGGCAGCTACCACAACGCCTACTCCATCGAGCGGCTCCGCACGTTCGAGCTGGACGACTTCGACTTGGCGATCTCCAGCCGGCCGCTGCGCTTCCTCTCGTTCGGCCTGGTGGCCCGGAACCTGAGCAACGACAACGTGCTGGCGCCCCGCGAGTACCAGGTCGGCGTCGGGCTCCGCCCCTTCAAGGAACGCGTCACGCTGGGCATCGACTACCTCACACACCAGCAAGGCCGGGGGCTCACGCCGGGCGAGCTCATCTACTCGGCGCGCGTGCAGGCGCTGCGCGGGCTGTCGGTGCTCGCCGGCGTCGGACACGGCTTTCGCGCGAGGGACCCGCTGCTCTTCCAGGTCGGCCTCACGGTCGACACGTCGAACCTGGGCCTCACCTACGCCGCGGGGCAAGGCGGCGCGGGGACCCACCACGTGGTGCTCGCGCGCGTCTCGCCGCCCTACCCCGCGCTGCCCACCCCGGGCACGCGCGTCGCCGTGCTGGATTTGGACAACCTGCTGAGCGGCCGAAGCAGCCCCGCCCTGTCGCTGCTGGGGATGAGCGAAGACGATCCGTACCTCACGCTCACGCGCGCGCTCGACGCGGCGATCCGCGACCCCGAGCTCGGGGGGCTGGTCATCAAGGTGTCCTTGGTGGGCGGAGGCTTGGGCAAGGCCGAAGAGCTGCGCCAGGCGATCCTCAAGCTGCGCGGCGCGGGCAAGAAGGTCTTCGCCGTGCTGCTCACCGCCGCGGACGCGGAGTACCTGGTCGCCTCGGCGGCCGACCGCATCTACGCGGTGCCCGAGTCGGTGCTGCTCGTCGACGGCTTCTCGGCGACGCCCACGTTCCTGGGCGGCAGCATGAACAAGCTCGGCGTGCACTGGGACGTGGCGCGCGTGGGCGCGTACAAGGGCGCGCCGGATCAGCTCACGCGCATGGAGCTCGCGCCCGAGCAGCGCGAGACGATCGAGGCGCTGCTCGACACCGACGTGCGCGCGTTCGAGGCCGCGGTGACGCAGGCGCGCGGCCTCTCGGCCGAGGCGCTCCGGGCGGCCATCGACGAAGGGCTGAAGACGCCCAAGCGCGCGGTCGAGCTCAAGCTGGTCGACGAGGTGCTCACGCCGCAGCAGATCGAAGAGAAGATCCGCGAGGAGCTGCCAGGCGCCCGCTTCGTGCAGGGCTACTCGGTGCCGACCGCGCGCTTGGGCCGCTGGGGCATCAAGCCCAAGGTGGCGGTCGTCCCCGTCATCGGGAACATCGCGGGCGGAAAGAGCCGCACCGACCCGGTGGGGCTCGCGGAGATCGCCGGGGCCGAGACGGTGGTCAGCGCGATCCGGAGCGCGGCGGAGGATCCGGAGGTCGCGGCGATCGTCGTGCGCGTCGACTCGGGCGGCGGCGACGGGCTCGCGTCGGACCTGATGTACCGGGCGGTGCTCGAGGCGAAGAAGAAGAAGCCGGTGGTCGCGTCGATGGGCGACGTCGCGGCGTCGGGCGGCTACTACGCCGCGATGGGCGCGCACGAGATCATCGCCCAGCCCACCACGGTGACCGGCAGCATCGGCGTCTTCATGCTCAAGCCCGCGGTGAAGGCGCTGGGCGAGAAGCTGGGCGCGCGCCAGGAGCAGATCTCCCGCGGCGCGCTGGCGGGGCTGACCGGCTACTGGCTGCCGTGGACCGACGCCGAGCGGCAGGCCGCGCAGAAGTGGGTCGACGCGTTCTACGACGACTTCATCACCGAGGTCGGCCAGGCGAGGGGCCTGCCGAAGGAGCAGGTGCACCAGGTGGCCCAGGGCCGGGTGTGGTCGGGGGCGGACGCGAAGGAGCGCGGGCTGGTCGACCGGTTCGGTGGGCTGCTCGACGCGATCGAGATCGCGCGGCAGCGCGCGGGCGTCTCACCCCGCGACGAGGTGGAGATCGTCCTCGTCGGCGACCCGAAGGGGCTGCTCGCGTCGGCGGCGAGCGAGAGCAGCGTGGTGGAGAAGGTGCTCCCGCGCGTCGAGCCGCCGCTCTTGCCCGCGGAGCTGCGCACCCTGGCGAAGGAGCTGGGGGTGAACCAGTCGCTGGTGATGAGCCCGCGGCCGCTCGCGATGATGGAGTACGCGCTGCAGGTGCGCTGATCCGAAAGCTCGCCTGCTGCTCGGCCCTGCGTCGAGACGCGGCGCCACATCCGGTGGACAAACGCGGCGGCGGAGTTAGCTCAGGCGGATGTCTTCGTTCTTCAGCCACGTCCCCGAAGCGCCTCGAGAAGATCTCCTGGCCGACTACCTCCAGTTCCTCGAAACCCGAAACGGCACGCTGTCCATCGCCGAGGACTTTCCCCACCGCGAAAGGTGGCTGGCCCAGGCGAACACCGCGGTGGTCCGTCACCAGGGCAAGGTCGATCAACAGCTCTTTGAGGCCAGCTGGAGCCGATTCGATCGCCGCGCGGCCGAACACCCGGCGTTGGTCGCGCTGCTCGCCTTCGTGAAGATGAACGCCGGCGAGGCGTACGGCGTCGAGGTCGTGTCGCGCACGCGGCACAAGAAGCCGGAAGCCAACGCCGTGTTCGATCGCGTCGAGCGCGTGCTCGGGAAGGAAGAGACGTACCACACCCGCATTCTCTTGGGCGCGACCCACCAGTTCGAGGTGCCGGAGCCGGCCGGACGCTGGACGCCGCCGTTCGCCGTGCAGGCGCTCATCGCGGGCCTCGCCCACGCGCCCAAGGGCCTCTTTCACCCCATCCTGCTGGGCGCGGAGGTGGGCGGCGTCTTCGTCTTCAATTGGATGCTGAACCGGATCGGAACGCTCTTCCGCGACGAGCCCGAGCTGCGCGAGTCGCTCGAAGCGCGGATGATGGAGATCCTCATCGACGAGATCGGCCACGTGGCCTTCAACCGGCTCGCGGTCGGCCCCGCGGGCCTGTCCGCCGCGCGACAGCTGGCCCCGGCGGTGGCCCACTACGGCGCCGGCATCCACCCCGAGTTCCAGGTGCTCGGCTGGTCGAAGCCGACGCTGGCCGACTTCGACCGGTTCGACCTGTCGTCCCTCCCCGAGGAAGCGCGTCGGCGGGCTTTCTTCGCCTGAGTTCTTTGCTATAGACCGGCCCCGCCTTGGCGGCGTTGGCCTGAACAGCCACCGCCGGGGCGTAGGAAATCCCCCGGCGGCCGGCAGAACAGGCGCCTCTCCCCGGAAGGTTTTCCTGCCCAACAGCTTTGGGGGGACAGTCTCCTTTGGGGACAGCCCTCCGTTTTCCTTCCGAGATAGGGAACACGATGAGCTTGCCCGACGACCCCACCGACATGGACCCGACTCCGCCGACCGAGCCGAACGTCGACGCGGGGGACGACGGGGACGAAGGCGACGACGGCCCCGACGAGGGCGGCGACGCGAGCGCCTTCGCGCCGGGCGGTCCGGGTCAGCCGGGCCAGCCTGGACAAGGCCGCCGCCGCCGGCGTCGTCGCCGCCGCGGCCGCGGCGCGCAGGTGTTCTTCACCCCCGAAGGTCAGGCCTACCGGCTCATCCAGGGCCCCGATGGCCAGCCCCAGCAGGTGTTCCTGACCCCCGCAGAGCTTCAGCAGTACCAGCTCCGGCAGCAGCAGGCGCAGCAGCAAGGGCAGCGCCCAGGCGGTCAACCCGGCCAGGGTCCGCAGGCCTCCGCGGGCCCGACGCAGACCGTCGAGGGCGTGCTCGACACCGAGGTCAAAGGGCCCAACGCCTTCCTGCGGCAGATCAAGCGCAACCTGCTCGCCTCGCCCGAGGACGCCGAGCTGCCGAAGAACCTGGTTCAGAAGCTCCGCCTGCGCCAAGGCCAGTTCATCACCGCCCAGGCGACGCTGCGCGGAAGCAAGGGGCTGGTGCAGCGGGTCGAGACGGTCGACGGCATCCCCGTCGAGAGCGCCCCGCGGCTCCCCCACTTCCAGGACCTGACCTCGGTCGACCCGGTCGAGCGCATCAAGCTCGAGCACAGCCACCGCGAGATGGTGACCCGCGTGCTGGACGTCATCGCGCCGATCGGCAAGGGGCAGCGCGGCCTCATCGTCGCGCCGCCCAAGACCGGCAAGACCATCATGCTCCAGCGCATCGCGCAGGCGGTGCTCTCGAACCACCCCGAGATTCACCTGATGGTGCTGCTCATCGACGAGCGCCCCGAAGAGGTCACCGACATGCGCCGCAGCATCAAGGCCGAGGTGCTCGCGTCGAGCTCCGACCGGCCGACCGGCGATCACCTCAAGGTCGCCGAGCTCGCGCTCGAGCGCGCGCGCCGCATGGTCGAGTCGGGCAAGGACGTGATGATCCTCCTCGACTCCATCACCCGCCTCGCCCGCGCCTACAACAAAGAGGTCGACTCCTCCGGCCGCACCATGACCGGCGGCGTCGACTCGCGCGCGCTCGAGCGGCCCAAGCGCATCTTCGGCGCCGCGCGCGCGACGGAAGAGGCCGGCTCGCTCACCATCATCGGCACCGCGCTCATCGACACCGGCAGCCGCATGGACGAGGTCATCTTCGAGGAGTTCAAGGGCACCGGGAACAGCGAGGTGACGTTGGATCGCCTGCTCGCCGAGAAGCGCGTGTGGCCCGCCATCAACATCCCTCAGTCCGGCACCCGCAAGGAAGAGAAGCTCTTCACCCTGAAGGAATACGAGAAGGTGAAGAAGCTCCGCCAAATGCTCTTCGCGGTGAAGCCGGTCGAGGCGATGGAGGCGCTCGTCAAGCGGCTGTCGCGCTACACGTACAACGACGAGTTCCTCGAGGAGCTCTAAGGCTCCGCGCTCGGCGGGCCGCACCTCGACCTGCCGAGCAGCTGTCGCGTTCGGTCGCCAGCACTCGTTCGCCGCGCGCGGCGCTTTCCTCCCGCGCCCGCAGATCCCACCCTGTCGCTGGAGGATTCTGCCTTGGGCCAACGACTCTCGGTCTTGCTGGTGGAAGACGAGCCCGAGCTGCGCATGGTGACCGCCGAAGCGCTCGTCGAGCAGAGCTTCGAGGTGACCACCGCCGCCGATGGACGCGAGGCGCTCCATCTGCTGGAGCGCCTCCGCCCGCACGTCGTGATCACCGACATGATGATGCCGGTCCTCGACGGCTTCGAGCTCCTGCGCCACTACTGCGCGCGGCGACGTCACGCGCCGGTGATCGCCGTGTCCTCCTTCTCGAGCTACTTGGCCCGCGCGATGGAGGAAGGCGCGGACGTGGTGCTCCACAAGCCGTACACCCTCGGCGCGCTGCACGGCGCGATCGACCAGGCGCTGGCGCGGCAGCGCAGCATGCCGCCCGCGGTGGCCCAGCGGGCGCCCGACGAAGCGCAGCGCCTCCAGTCCATCTTCGAGCTGCGCTTCGAGGTCGAAGAGCCGAGCGACGCGCTCCGCCAATTCGTCGAGCACGTGGCCCGCACCTTCGAGGTGCCGATCTGCCTCATCAGCATCGTCACCGGCACGCGGCAGTACTGGTACGCCTCCTGCGGCCTGCCGACCTGGCCAAGGTGCGCGGGACGCCGCGCGACGAGTCGTTCTGCCTGCACGCGGTGGTGAGCCGCGCCGCCCTGGTCGTTCAAGACACGTTCCGCAACCCGCTCTTCCGGCACAACCCGCTGGTGCGCCGGCGCAGCCTGCGCTTCTACGCGGGCGTCCCGCTGTTCGCCCGCATGGGCCACGCGGTCGGCACGTTGTGCCTGCTCGACTTCAAGCCCCGCACCTTCTCGCACTTCGATCTCGAGCTGCTCAGCGTGATGTCCCGCCGGGTGCTGGCCGATCTGGATCGGCGCGAGCACCGGTCCCATCCCCATGAGCCGCTCAGCTGCTTCCCGCACCTGGGCGACGTCGACGAGCAGCTCGGCATCCTGGGCCGCGCGCTCTTCATTCACGTGATGAGCGTGGAGTCGTCTCGCTGCGTGGAGCAGCACAAGCCGCTCTCCCTCTTGGTCACGATGGTGCGGCCGGAGCAGCTCCCTGCCCGGGTGAACGCCGTCCAAGCGCTCTACCCGCAGGCGCACCTCGGGCGGCTCGCCGCGGGCCGGCTCGGCGTGGTGCTGCCCGGCGTCCACCTGCGCGAGGCGAAGGAGCGCGTGAAGCAGGTGATGGGGATGAGCGACGTCTTGAGCTGCACCGAGCAGGGCGCCCTCTTCGGGCCGGGGCTGACCGAGGCGGTGCTGTACTCGCTCGAGGGGCCCTTCGGCCACGCGGGCATCGACATGCACTGAGCGGCTGGTACTGTGCCCTTCCGGTGCTTCCTTCGTCCGGCCACTGCTCGTACCACCCCGATCGCGCCGGCATCGGCGTCTGCGTCGAGTGCCGCAAGGTCATCTGCCAGGAGTGCACGACCCAGTTCGAAGGCATCAACCGGTGCGCAAGCTGTCTCAACCGGCGGCTGGCGTCGGCGAAGGCGCGGGTCGTCGCCAAGGACTGGAGCGTCGGCAACACGCTGCTCGCGCTGCTCGCCTTCGGGGCGCTCTTCTTGGGCGTCTGGGGCGTGGCATCGGTGCTCGCGGCGCCTTGAGGGAGCGGCTACGCTCGCGCGCCTGACCGCATGGCCGTCTCCGCTCTCGAGCTGCGCCCCAGAACCAGCCTCGCGCTCCTCGACGCCACGATTCGCTTCGTGACGCGGCAGAGCGGCCCCTGGGCGCTCACGCTCCCCACCGCCGGGCTCGTCGTCGTCGCGGCGCTGCAGCTGCAGCAGGCGGTGCGCCGCGGCGACCCGCTCGCCTTCCCCAGCCTCCTGCTCGCGCTGGCGTGGGTCCTGCGCTGCGCCGCGCAGGGCGCCGCCTGCCATCACGTCGAGCAGCTGCTGCTCGCGCCGACCGCCCCGCCGCTGCGCGCCTCGGTCGCGGCCGCCCTCTCGCGGCTGCCGCGGCTGGTCTTCGCCGCGGGCTACTGGGCCTGGTTTCACGCGCTGTTCGCGTCGTTCACCGGCGGCCTGTACATCTTCTTCTTCAGCGCGCCGATGGCGGGCTACGCGGCGGCGATGGCGGGTCAGGGTCGGCTGTGGTCGCTGTACCGCACCACCTCCGGGCTGCTCGGCGCCGCCCGCAGACACCACCTTGGCATGCGCGGTCTGGTCGTCGCGCAGGCGGTGGTGTTCCTCAACCTGCACGCCGCCACGCTGGTGCTCCTGTGGCTGGGCGAGAACGCGCTCGGGCTCGACCTGGCGATGGCGCGCCGCTTCGCGGGCCTCACCAACGGCACCTACCTCTTCGCGCTGCTGCTTCTGACCTGGGCGCTCTTCGAGCCCTTGCGCGCGGTCGAGGCGACGCTCCTCATCGTCGACGGCCGGGTGCGGCAAGAGGGGCTCGACCTGCTCGCGCAGGTGGCGCAGCTGCCCACCCGCCGCCGGGCGATCGTGAACGTCGGCGCGTGGGCGCTCTTCGCCGCGCTCGCCGGGCTGACGCTCCCCGCGCGCGCGATCGCCGCGCCCGAGCAGGTCGAAGTGAGCCAGGCGCCTCCCGCCAGCGATCTGTCGGACCGCTTCGCCGACCTGTGCCGGGCCTGTGGCATCTCGGAAGACGCGACCGATCGCTTCAACGCCGCGGCGCTCGCGCTCGCCGAGCCGGAGCGGGTTCACCTCTCGGGTCTGCTGCAAGACCTGGAGGCCTACGTCTACGACGACCGCGACTGCAGCCCGGTCGACCGGTGGATCGCCCAGGGCCTGCCGCTCCTCGACGAGACCGCTGTCCAGGCCGGCGCGCGCGCCCTGACAGACCCGAAGGCGCGCGCGGAGCAGATCCTTCAGCGCCTCGAATTTCAGGAGCCGCAGCGCGCGGAGAAAGAGAAGACCGAGCTCGAGTCGCCCGAGTGGTGGCGGCGCTTCCTCGAAGCCATCAACAAAGCCATCGAGGCGATCTTCGACTGGCTCAGAGAGCGCTTGAGCGGCAACGACGCGCCGACCCGCGTGGAGCGCCCGACCGGCGGCGGGACGGCCGTGGCCTACGGCATCGCGGTCCTGCTCGCTGCCGCGGTGCTGGTGGTGCTGATCGCGCTCGTGTGGGGCGCGCTCGAGAAGCGCCGCGCCCGCCGCCCCGCCGACGTCCACGCCAACGCCGCCCTGCCGCTCGAGCCGGGCGGCGAGACCGCGCTGTCGCGGCCACCCGAGTCCTGGGCCGAGCTCGCCGACGCGCTCGCCGCGCAAGGCCGCTACCGCGAGGCGATGCGCAGCCTCTACCTCGCGCTGCTCGCCCGGCTCCACCAGCAAGGGGCCATCGACTACGACCCGGCCAAGAGCAACTGGGATTACCTCTATGGCTTCCGCGGCACCTCGACGCTCCTGCCGCCTTTTCGCGAGCTGACCACCCGCTTCGACTTCGCCTACTACGGAGCGCTCGGCGCCGATGGGGCGGGGTACCAGGCCTTTCGCGCGCTCTCGCAGCCGCTGCTCGCCCCTTCCGCTCCGGAGGCCGCCGGTGCGTGACCGCTTTCCGCTCTTGCTGTTGGGCGCGCTGCTGCTCTTCGGGGCGCTGGGGGTCTCCCTCTTCCGCTCGGGCGCGCGCGGCAGCTTCGCCGAGCCGCTCTCCACCTACCGCTCCGAGCCCGACGGCGCCCGCGCGCTGTACCTGCTCGCCGAGCAGACGGGCCTCCCTGTCGTCCGCCTCAAGCAGAGCTTCGAGGTCATCGAAGAGCTGCCGGCCCCGCAGCAACCGCTCCTCCTGCTCGGCATCTCCGCCGCGGATCCCTTCGGGCCGGCGCCCGACGCGGGCATGGGGTGGCTCGACGACTCGACGGAGCCGGCCGAGGCGCCGGCCGACGACGAGGCGCCGGAGGATCCGAAAGAGGTCACCGCGCGCGCGCTTCGGCGCCTGACGCGCGAGCCGCTCGCCGAAGCCGAGGTCGACGCGCTCCTCGCGCACGTCCGCGCCGGCGCGACGCTCCTCTACGCGCCCGACGACTTCGAGTCAGGGCCCGACGTGATGCTCACGCGGCTCGACGTGCAGGCGTGGAGGTCGAAGGAGCAGGGCCCGCGCACCCTGGTGCCCGCGCAGCCCACCCCCTACACCTTGGGCGTCCGGGAGCTGAAGGCGAAGGTCACTTTCTACTGGAGCCTCCCGGAGGACGCCGTGCCGCTGCTCTTCGACGCGGGCAACGACGCCACGGTGGCGGCCGTCCTCCCGGTGGGGCTCGGCCGCGTCCTGCTGCTCGGCGCACCCGAGCTGGCGATGAACCGCGCGCTGACGCTCGCCGACAACGCGCGGTTCTGGCAGTCCACGCTCACGACCATGTCCGCCGGCAAGCCGCTGGGGTTCGACGAGTTCCACCACGGCTTTCAGAACGAGCGCTCGATGGTCGACTTCGCCCGCCGCTACGGCGTGCAGTTCGCCGCGCTGCAGCTGCTGTTCGGCCTGTGCCTATGGGCGATGGCGCTCCGGCGGATGGGCCGGCCGCAGCCGCCGCTCGACGAGCAGCGCTCGAGCGGCGCCGACGCGCTGTTCGCCACCAGCCGCCTGTACCGCGAGGGCAGGCACCGCGCGCACGCGGCGCAGCTCATCGTCAAAGGCGTCGCCCAGTCGCTCGGCGTGGGCGTGGGGCTCGCCTGGCACGCGCCCGTCGCCGAGGTGGCGAGCGCGCTCGAGGCGCGCGGGAGCGCCGACCTGGGCGCGCAGCTCGTGCAGCTCGAGGCCTTGGCCTTGCGCGCGACGACCGAGCCGGAGGTGTTGCACGTTGCGCAGCTTGCCGCCACGCTGCGCGAGAGGGGAAAAAGAGCGTCATGACCGAACCGATGTCGTCCGTCACCAGCGCGGCGGGTGAGCACCCCGCCGTGCGCGCCGCGAGCGAGCTGCGCAGCACCGTGCTTCAAGAAGTGAGGAAGGCGGTCGTCGGCCAGGAGCAGGTGCTCGAGCTGATGCTGTGCGGCCTGGTGTGCGGCGGCCACATGCTGCTCGAAGGCGTGCCGGGCGTCGCCAAGACGCTGATGGCCAAGGCGCTCGCCCGCACGGTGAACGCCGACTTCCGGCGCATCCAGTTCACGCCCGACCTGATGCCCGCCGACATCCTGGGCACCAGCGTGTTCGACCTGAAGTCTCAGTCGTTCGCGCTGGTGAAGGGGCCGATCTTCACGGATCTGTTGCTCGCCGACGAGATCAACCGGTCCCCCGCGAAGACGCAGTCGGCGCTGCTCGAGGCGATGCAGGAGCGGCAGGTCTCCATCGAAGGCAAGCTCCTGCCGCTCTCGCCGGTCTTCACCGTGTTCGCCACCCAAAACCCGGTCGAGTCCGAAGGCACCTACCCCTTGCCCGAGGCGCAGCTCGATCGCTTCCTCTTCAAGATCGACGTCGGCTATCCGTCGCCCGACGAGGAGGACGCGATCCTCGCCTCGGTGCACCGCGGCTTCGATGCGGGTGACCTCGAGAAGGCCGGCGTCGGCTCGCCGATGACCAAGGAGCGGCTGCTCGCGGCGCGCGGCGCGATGCGCGAGGTGGTGGTCGAGCCGCCGGTGCTCGCGTACGTGCGGCGGCTGATCGGCGCGACGCGCGCGTCGCCGCGCATTCGCCTGGGCGCCGGTCCGCGCGCGGGCGTGCACCTGCTCGTCGCCTCCAAGGCGCTCGCCGCGCTGCGCGGCCGCCCGTTCGTCACCCCCGACGACGTCCGCTACCTGAGCGGCCCGGTGCTGCGGCACCGCCTGCTGCTCTCGCCGGACGCCGAGCTCGACGGCGCCACCGCGGCCGACGTGCTGCGGCAAGCCGTCGAGACCGTCGAGGTCCCCCGGTGATCCCCACTGGGCGGGCGTGGCTCACCGCCTGCTTGCTCGCGCTGCCGACGGTGGCGGCGGGCTTCCTCCCCGGTATCTGGCCGGTGGTGCTCATCCTGGATGCGACGATCGTCGGCTGCGCCCTGCTCGACTGGTCGATCGCGCGCAAGGCGCAGGTCGAGCTGCGCCGGGAGCTGCCGCCCAAGCTCTCGGTGGGCGCCGCCA
>CAZEDU010000024.1:0-49898 GCA_964511185.1 uncultured Myxococcaceae bacterium
AGCACCGGCGGCGGGACGAAGCCGGGCAAGCGGGCCTTGATGTCCGAGCAGCCCATGGTCCGGAAGTACTCCGCCATCAACCAGAGCAACCTTCGCCGCTCGACATCCTCGACGACCGGCTCGCACCCGAGCGGGAACGTGCCTTCCAGTTCAGTGTCGATCTCCATGACGAGACGAAGTTGCCCATCGCGAAGGCACCGCCGCAATCGCCGCGCACGAGCGCTCATTCCCCGCCTTGGCAGGGCGAGCGAGCAGGCGGCGCGTTTCATTTGCCTTGGGTGACGGGCATTTGCCAAAAGCCCAAGCCAGCCTTGGCGCGCGCATCTGCCATTCGACGTTTGTCCGAGCACCTGAGGCCCTACCGGCTGCAGGTGGCGTTGGGCGTCCTCGCGGCGGCGGCCTGCGCCGGGGCGACCGTCTACTACGTGACGTTGGTGGGGCCGCTGCTCAAAGCGGTGCTCGCCTCATCGGCCGGCTTCACGGAAGGCGGCGGGGTGTCGATTCGCCAGCTCGCGCTCGGCGTGGTCGGGGTGGCTCTGATCAAAGCGACCGGGCAGCTGCTCTACTCCGGCACCATGCAGTCGGTCAGCCAGCGGGTGATGGCCGACCTGCGGCGGCGCGTCTACGGGCGGCTCCTCGCGCTGCCGCCGTCGTTCTACGCGCGCCGCCACACCGGCGAGCTGGTCTCCTCTTTCTCCACCGAGGCGAGCCAGGTCGAGTACACGCTCTCGCAGGCGCTGGCGGCGTACGTGCGCGACGTGCTTCAGCTCGTGGGCCTGGTGACGCTGTGCGCGCGGCAGGACCTCCGGCTCTTCGCGCTGGCGTTCGTGGTGATTCCGGGCACGGCGATTCCCGTCTCGCTCTTCGCGCGGCGCGTGAAGCGGCTGGCCAAGCGTTCTCACGGCAGCCTCGGCGCGCTCACGCAGCTCGCCTCCGAGCAGCTGCAGAACCTGGCCGTGGTGCAGGCGTACGGCGGAACGGCGCAGGGCCTGCGAAGGTTCGACGAAGAACAGGCGAGCTACTTGCGGACGATGCGCCGCTCCCTCTTCGCGCGCGGCGCCTTCACCCCGACGCTCGAGCTGTTCGGGGTGCTGGGCGTGGCGCTGGTGATTGGGTTCGGCGCGCGCGCGGTGCAGGTGGACCCCGGGCTGACCGAGAAGCTGGTGGCGTTTCTCGCCGCGGCGCTGCTGATGTACCAGCCGCTCAAGTCGCTCTCGGGCACCTTCTCGCTCTCGATGCAGGGGCTCGCGGCCGCCGAGCGGCTCTTCGCGCTCGTCGACGAGCCGGTCCCGCCTCCGCCCCACCGCGCCGCCGGACCGCTGCAGCGCGCGCTCACCGTCGAAGCGCTCGAGGTGCGCTACGGCGAGGTGCAGGCGCTGCGCGGCCTGTCGCTGCAGGTCCGCGGCGGCGAGCGGGTGGCCCTGGTCGGACCGTCGGGCGCGGGCAAGTCGACGCTGTTCTCGGTGCTGCTCGGCCACACCCCGTATCAAAGCGGCAGCGTCCGCTGGGACGGTGAGGCGCTCTCCGCGCTCCACCCGGCGACGGTGCGAGCCCAGCTGGCCTGGGTGGCGCAGGAGCCGGTGCTCTTCTCGGGCACGGTGCGGCAAAACCTGCTGCTGGGCCGGCCCGAGGCGAGCGAGCTGGAACTGTGGAAGGCGCTCGAGCAGGCGAACGCGAGCGGCTTCGTGCGCGCGCTCCCCCACGGGTTGGACGAGCCCGTCGGCGAGCGCGGCAGCCGGCTGTCGGGCGGCCAGCGGCAGCGCGTCGCCATCGCCCGCGCGTTCCTGCGGCGCCCTTCCCTGCTGCTGCTCGACGAGCCGACCAGCGCGCTCGACGCCGAGAGCGAGCGGGAGGTGCAAGCGGGCCTGTCGGCGTTGATGGAAGGGCGCACCACGCTCGTCATCGCGCACCGGCTCTCGACCGTGCGCGGGGCCGACCGCATCTGCGTGCTGGAAGAAGGCGCGCTGGTCGAAGAGGGCACGCACGACGCGCTGGTCGCGCGCGGCGGCCGCTACGCGGCGCTCCTGCGCGCCGGAGAGATGGCGGCCTGATGCAGCGCCCGTCGACCGCCGAGGCGCCGCTCCCGCAGGCGCGCGCGTTCAGCCCCGAGCCGCCCTTCGCGCAGGTGCGGGTGGGGCGCGACGACGTGTGGCTGCTCCGAGACGGCGGCCAGGTGTACTCGGCGATGCTCGAGGCCATTGGCCAGGCGCGGCGCACCATCTGCCTCGAGACGTACATCTTGCGCGACGACCTGACCGGCCGGCGCTTCGCCGCGGCGCTCATCGAGCGGGCGCAGGCGGGGGTGGAGGTCAGCGTGATGTACGACGACTGGGGCTCCTCGGTGTCGGACGGCTTTCTGTCGGCGCTCCACGCCGCGGGCGTGCGCACGCTCGCGTTTCGGCCGGTGCGGTTCACCGGTCGGATTGGACGGCTCGTCCGGCGGCTCAAGCGGCGCAACCACCGCAAGGCGCTCATCGTCGACAGCGCCGTGGCGTTCACCGGCGGGCTCAACGTGAGCGACCACTACGCCGCCGAGCGCGACGGCGGCCACGGCTGGCGCGACACGGCGGTGCGCATCGAAGGGCCGTCGGCCAAGGAGCTCGAGGCGCTGTTCCTCTCCACCTGGCGCGCGGCGAACGGCGCGCCCATCGCGCGGGAGCGGTACGGCTCGGTGCAGAGCCCCGCGGCGCGGCCAGGCGACGACGTGCGAATCGTCTGCAACGACTTTCACGAGAAGCGCAAGGAAGTGCGGCGCGAGTACCTGGCGGCGTTCGCGCGGGCGAAGAAGCGCATCCTCCTCACGCACGCGTACTTCGTGCCGCCCACGCGCATGCTGCGGGCGCTCTTGAAGGCGGCGCGGCGCGGCGTGGAGGTCGTCGTGATGCTCGGCGCCACCACCGACGTGCGGCTGGTCTACCTGGCGTCGGGCGGGCTGTACGAGAAGCTCTTGCTCGCCGGCGTGCGGGTGTACGAGTGGAACGGGCGGGTGCTGCACGCGAAGACCGCGGTCGTCGACGGGCGGTGGGCCACCATCGGCTCGAGCAACCTGGACTCGCTGTCCCTGCGCATGAACTTGGAGGCGAACGCGGTCATCGAGAGCGAGCCGTTCGGCGGCGCGATGGAGGCGATGTTCGCGCAGGACCTGGTGCACTGCCGGGAGATCACCCTGGAGGCGTGGCGCGCGCGCCCGCTGCTGGAGAAGTGGCTCACGTGGCTGGCGTTTCAGCTGCGCGCCTGGCTGTGAGCGCTGGGCGGCGCGGCGGCTGGCCATCGGCCGGGCTGCCGCGCTATAGCCGGCCCCTCTTGTCGCTCACGATGACCTCCTCCACCTCGACGCTCTCGCTCGGGCGCGCGCTGTTTCGCTTCCGCAGCTTCACCCCCGTTCCCGTCATCGCCGCCTTGCTGTGGCTCTTGTGGCGCTCGCGCGGCGCCTACGGCCCGGGCGGCGCGCTGGTCGATGGCGTGCTCGACGTGGCCGGCGTGGCGCTCGCCCTGGCGGGGCAGGCGCTGCGCTTCTACACGCTCGGCCAGGTGCCCGAAGGGACCAGCGGCCAAGGCAACGCGCTCGAAGCCGCGACGCTCAACACGCAAGGCCCCTACGCGCACGTCCGCAACCCGCTCTACGTCGGGAACCTGGGCATCTGCCTGGGGCTGATGCTCGTCGCGCACGACGTGGCGGTCTACGTGCTCGGCCTGCTCTTCTTCTTCGGCGAGTACTTCTTCATCATCCGCGCGGAGGAAGACTTCCTGCGCGCGCGCTTCGGCGACGCGTTCGACGCGTATTGCGCCCGGGTGCGCCGCTGGGTGCCCCGCCTGCGCCCCGCGTACGAGGGCAAGCTGCGCATGGGCTTCGACCTGTGGCGCGCGCTGCGCAAAGAGCACAACCCGTTCGCCGCGTGGGCGACGGGCGCCATCGCGCTCATCGCTTGGGAGCGCTGGGCCCGCGGCGGGTGGTCGGACGCCTGGCTCGTCGGGCTGGGCGCGCTCGAGCTGGCGGTGGTCGTCTCGTTCGTGCTGATCAAAGGCCTCAAGCACGGCTGGTTCCGGCGAGGCGCCGCGTGAGCAAGCGGGAGACGGAGTTTCGGCACCAGTTCGACGGCGCGTCGGTGCTGGAAGAGCTGCTCGCGCTCGCCGGCAGCCCGTACACGGTCGACGAGGTCATCGCGCAGATGCAGCAGGCGCAGGGCGAAGGCATCGCGGCGAACACGGTGATTCCCACGCTGTTCGAGGGCGAGCCGCGGTTCGAGAACCCCGAGGCCGCCCGGCTGCTCTTTCAGAACCTGCTCGGGCTGTGGGACCTGATCTCCTCCGGCCGGCCCTTTCCCTTGGAGCCCGAGGCGAAGCCCATTCGTCCGCGCAAGGCGAAGCCCGTGCCGCCGACGCCGTTCGCGCCCGGCGTGCCGAACGAGGCGTTCGTCGAGGCGGCCTGGCGTTACCTGGAGGACGCCGAGGGTTCCAAGGAGCTCCAGCGGTTACAGGACGCGTTCGAGAACCGCCAGGACGCTCTCTTGGTCTACCTTGACGAGCAGGGGCTGAGCGATGAAGGTTATGCGAGCGCCCGGTTTCTCCTCTTCGAGCTGTTCTCGATGATCGAGCTGGGCTGGCCCGGCGGCACGCGGGCCGTGCACCGCGAGCAGCTGACCGGGCAAGCGGGGCCTGAAGCGATTCCCGCTCCACTGCTACAACACGTGGAGGAGTCTCTCTTCGAAGCCGAGCAGGACGAGGTCGCTCCCGTCCCTCCGGACGAGCTGGGGCGGCTGCGAGAGCTGGTGCTCCAATGCGCCCGCGCGCTCTGGAACGCGCGCAAGCGGTAGGGAAGGAGGGCCACCATGGCCCGCGACAAAGACGACGGCGGCGGATTCTCCGGTAAGCGGAACAAGAGCTGGCGCGAAATCGACGCGCGCAGCGGCAAGAGCAAGTACCACTCGCGCCAGGACGACAAAGAGCAACAGCGCATCGAGCGAAGCCCGACCTACACCCGCTACAAGCAGGCCGCGGACGCGCTGTTCACCGGCGGCGAGCTGCCCGAGGCGCTGGCGAAGCAGTTCGACCCGGAGGGCAAACGCAAGGCGCAGAAGGAAGCGATGATGAAGCTGCGCGAGGTGACCGACCGCAAGGCGTGGGCGGAGGCGGTCGTCGCGTTCATCGAGAAGTACCCAGAGCTGCCGGATGATCCGTACTTCCTCGACTCTCTGCTCGACCACCCGAAGGACCGCATCGTCGACAAAGCGCTCGCGCGGCTCGAGCTGCTGTCCGAAGACGGGCGGCTGCAAGCGAAGCTGCCCAAGAGCCTGGAGCAGCGGCTCAAGTCGATCGAGCTGACGTCGATGGACCCGGAGATGCAATCGCGCGCCAAGGCGCTGCGCGAGAAGGTCACGGGGTAGGGTTGGCGCTTGGGAGGTCCGGGGACAGTCCCCGTTGGGGACAGTCCCCTTCTCACCACTGAAATCTCATGTCCTTCATCGACCTGCCTGTCCCTCACGGCCGCCTCGAGGCGCTCTGGTGGAAGGTGGACGCCCCGCGCGGCGCCGCGGTGGTCTGCCACCCGCACCCGCTGCATGGCGGCACCATGCACAACCACCTGACGTACCGCACCGCGCAGGCCTTCCGCGACGAGGGCATCAGCGCGCTTCGGTTCAACTTCCGCGGCGTCGGCCGCTCGACCGGCACCCACGACGAAGGGCTCGGCGAGCTGGAGGACGCGGCGGCGGCGCTCGACTTCGTCGCGCGCGAGCAGCCGGGGGCGCCGCTCTACTTGGCCGGGTTCTCCTTCGGCGCGCGCACCGCCCTGCAGCTCGCCGTGCGCGACCAGCGCGTGGCCAAGGTGCTCGGCGTCGGCCTGACGGTCGACCTCTACGACTTCGAGTTCCTCCGCGCGCTCGCCCTGCCCAAGGCGTTCATCCAAGCAGACAACGACGAGTTCGGCGCATTGCCGAAAGTGCGCGCGCTGGTCGAGGCGCTGCCGCCCCCGTCGAAGCTGTTCGTGGTGCCAGGGGCGGATCATCTGGCGACCCAGCGGCTCAAGGAGTTCGAGGAGCAAGCGCGCGCCGCGGTGCAGTGGCTCGTCGCGCAGTGAGCGGAGAGGGCCGGCCGCAGGGCCCGGTCAGGCAAAGCCCCGATGTGCGCTCCACCGCCGCGTGCGCACCTGCCCGGCCATGGAACGACGAGAGGTCCTGCTGCGGCTGGGAACGGTGGTCGTCTCGATTCCCTTCGCGGGCTGGCTCATCGGCTGCGGCATCGATGATCCGGACGTCGCCACCGAGGTGACGCCGACCCCCGACGGCGGCAGCGCGACCCGGCTGGTGTTCACCTCGAGCGTGGCGGAAGGCCATGCGCACGAGGTGTCCTTCGACACCGCGCTGGTGTCACAGCCGCCTTCGTCCGGGCTCGAGTCGGACACCACGTTGGTGCAGGGCCACACGCACCACATCGTGCTCACCGAGCAGGACCTGCGGGCGATGCAGGGCGGCAACGCGGTCTCCCGCAGCACCTCGTTCGACCAGGGACACGCGCACAACTTCGCGTTTCGCATCGTGTCGACCTGATCCGCGCGGCCTCACCGGTTGATGACGAAGCCGCACGCGGAGTCGAGCGTCAGCTTGAGCCCTTCGAGCGCCTGCAGAATCCCGTCGTAGTGCGCCCGCTCTTCCGACAGCTGCGACTCGAGCGCCTTGCCCTGAACGCCCTGGTGCGAAAGCGACAGCCGCACCCGCGCCAGCGCCGCGTCGCGCTCGGCCACGACCGCGGCCCGCGCCTCCTGCTGAAGCGCCTGGAGCGCGCGCTGCGCGGCCGCGGTGCCGACCTCGACCGCCGCGTCGACGAATGACGGCAGCTCGGGGAACGCGGCGAACACTTGATCTCCCTTGAGCGAGGTCCCCTCGACCTCGAGCGCCGGGAGCAGCTCGGGCGCGGCGTGCGGCTTGCCATCGGGCCCCAGGCCGACCGCGACCTGCAGCAGCTGCCTGGAGAGGAAGCGCGAGAGCTGCCGCGACGGGACGCGCGCGCCGGGCGAGGTGTCCTCGGGCTCGGGCGGCACGACGTGGAAGAGCAGCTCGACGCCGCGCGCCTTCACCGGGCCGCGCCGCTCGATGAAGCGAAAGCCGTTTCGCCCGAACGGGCCGTCGCGCAGAAAGCCGAACAGCGCTTCGACGAGGGCGTGCCCGGTGGCGAAGTATTCGATCTCTTCCTGCTCGAGCGCGGTGTCGCGCCAGAAGGTGCCGAGCTCGACCTTGTCTTCCCCGAGCTGCAGCCCCGGGAGCGCCTCGACCTTCAGCTCGTGGCCGAAGTGGAAGGCGCACTGGAACGCCTCCACCTGCTCGTCGGTGTCGACGCCGATGCCGACCTTGCGCGCCAGGTCGGTGACCGTCTCTTCGAGCCGCTCGTCCAGGTCGCGCGCGAGCGACCAGAGCCCTTCTTCCAAAGCCTCGGGCAGCGCCTCAGGCACCGCGTCGGGCGAGGTGGGGTCGAGCCCGAAGCGCTCCAGCCCGCGGGAGACCAGCGCGGCGACCGCTTCGCGATCGAAGCTGCGGAGGTCGAGCAGCGGATCATACGCGCGCTGGACCTGCGCCCGCGCCTCCTGCACGCGCGCCTTGAGCTTCGCCGCGTACGCCGCGCGCTCCTTCGGCGGCGCGAGCGCCAGCTCCAGAAATCGCGGCTCGACTTCTTCGAGCACCGCGTCGAGGCCGCCCACGGTCTCGCCGAAGACGCCGACCGCGTCGGCGAGCAGCGCGAGCAGGTCGGACGAGAGCGTGCCGATGGGGTCGAAGACGTGGATGTCCACCGGCCGCGTCTGGCCGATGCGGTCGAGCCGGCCGATGCGCTGCTCCATCATCGCCGGGCTCCACGGCAGGTCGTAGTTCACCAGGTGGTGGGAGAACTGGAAGTTGCGCCCCTCGCCGCCCACCTCGGTGCAGATGAGCACGCGCGGGCCGTCGGGGTCTCGAAAGCGCGCCACCTGGCGGTCCCGCTCCACCAGCGGCAGATCGCCGTGGTAGCCGAGCGCTTCGATGCGCTGTTCTCGCAGCTTGCGCTGCAGCATCTCCAGGGTGTCGCGGGCTTCGGTGAAGACCAGCACCTTCGCCTGGGGCTCGCCCTTCCAGATGCCCTCGAGCACGGAGAGGAAGGCCTTGAGCTTGGCGTCGCTCTCGGGCAGCGAGAGCGGCGTCGACCGCAGCGCCTGCGTGCCCTGCACCGCCGAGAGGAACGCCGCGGTCGACGACTCGAGCCGCCGGAGCAGGTTCGCGAGCGCGGCGCCTTTCAACTTTCCGCTCTGCCGCAGCGCCTCGAGCGCGGCCTCGCGGGCCGTCCTCTCCGCGGCGGGCAGCTCGACGCGGTGGCGGTGGAGCCTGCGCTCGGCGAAGCCGCCGACCACCGCGCGGCGGTTGCGGATCAGCCGATCCGACAAGCTGTACGTCTCGGCCAGGTGGTTGAGCAGCGCCTCGGGCGCCTCGAGCGACTGGAGCTTCCCGTCGTCGGGGAAGCGCCGGGCGAGCGCGTCGATGCCGCCCGCGTCCTTCTTCTCCACCAGGCCGCGCACCGCCGAGGACAGCTCTTCCTGTCGCGCCAGCCGCGCCTCGAACTCCCGCAGCGACGGCGCGGTCTCCGGGTCGATGAGCTTCAACAGAGAGTGGTACTCGGCCGGGTCGAGCTGCATCGGCGTCGCGGTGAGCAGCAGCAGCCCCCAGCTGTTCCGGGCGATGCGCTCCACCGCGGCGAACGCCTTCTCGCCCTTCAGGTGGTGGGCCTCGTCGACGATGACCAGGTCCCAGTAGGCGTCGGCCGCGCCCGCTTCCTCGCGGTGCTCGTCGCCGCGCGCGAGCAGCTCGAGGCTGGTCACCACCTTGGGGAAGCGCGCCCAGGGCGACACCTCGGGCTGCTCCTTGAGCGACTGCGCGTAGCGCTCGCCGTCGAGCAGGGTGAAGAGCTGGTTGAACTTGTGAAACAGCTCGGCGAGCCACTGCACCGTCAGGTGGCTGGGCGCGACGACGAGCACGCGGTTCGCCAGGCCCGACAGGCGCAGCGCGGAGAAGATCATCCCGGCTTCGATGGTCTTCCCCAAGCCCACCTCGTCGGCGAGGATGAACCGCGGCCGCCGCGCCGAGAGCACGCGCTGCACGACGCCGACCTGGTGGGGCTTGACCATCACGCGGGACGCGAGCAGCGCGCCCACCGCGTCACAGCGGCGCTCTTCGTCCAGCTGGAGCGCCTGCCGGCGGAGCAGGAAGCCCTTCGCGTCCGCCACGCGGCCTTCTTTGAGCATCGAGAGCGCGTCGGGCTTGGGCGCGAGCGCGCGCAGCTCGGACTCGGGCGACTCGTCGACCTCGCCGTCGTCGAAGCGCACCACGTACCGCCGCAGCCCGCGCGCGCCTTGTTCTTCGCCGGTGATGACGCCGGGCCGTCCCTTCGCTGTTTTGATCCGGTCTCCGGGCTGCAGTTGGTGCGCGACCAGCGCGCCTTGCTTGGTCGAGACCCACACCGGGCCTTCCTCACGCGCGGGGAACAGCACCTGCGCCTTGGCGCCGCCCTCCTCCAACGCGACCAGGTGACCCACACCCCACTCGGGCTGGGGCAGGTATTTCACTTTGGTGCCGATGACGAGCTTGCTCATGCTGGGCGCCTACTTAGTCCCTGGCGCTTGGTTTGGCAGGTTGGAAAGCGTGCAACCGGGTGTTCTCGATTCGACGAGGGGTTGGTCCCTCCAGTGTCCAACGCGTGCAGCGCGGATCCGCTAACCGGCTGAGATCACGATCCGCTCGCGTGGCATGCGCAGTGCTCTTTCGTCTTGTCGCACTGTTGCGCTTTTCACTCTTCGAGCGACTTCGAGGCACACCTTGCGTTGGGGCAGCTGGTCGTTGGTGGTCGTGGTGCTCGCGACCGCGTGTGATGGCAGAGCGCTGATGTCCGGACGCGCCGCTGGCCCGAGCGCGCAGAGTCCCACCTCGGTCCCCGAGATTCCGCCCGGCGTGGATCCGCTCACGCTGCGCCAAGGGCTGGGCGCGGTGGGGCTTCGCCGGCTGTCGCGCGACGAGCTGCGGGCGACGATGCGGGTCGCCACCGGCGTCGACCTGAGCAGTCAAATGTCGTTGCTCCCGAACGACCCGGAGACGCCGTTCGACGTGAACAGCGCGGACGAAGGGTCGGCGCGGCCCACCGCGTTGGTGCAAGGGCTGGAGTCGATCGCCTCCAACGTGGCCGACGCGGCGATGGCCGATGCCAGCAAGCGGGCGCAGCTGTTCGGCTGCACGCCGCAGAACGCCGATGACGCCGCGTGCCTGCGCACGTTCATCCACCGGGTGGGGCGCCGCGTCCTGCGCCGGCCCGTGTCGCCCGCCGAGGTGGACGAGCTCGCCACCGCGGTGTCCGCCTTGAAGGCCGAGGTCGTCGCGCTCGGCGCGCCGTGGGACTTCACCCAAGGCGCGAAGCTGGTGCTGCGCGCGCTGCTCCTCGACGGCGAGTTCATCTACCGGATCGAGGTGGGCGGCGAGACGGACCACGCGCTGATCCGTCAGCTCGACGACTACGAGCTCGCCTCGCGCCTGTCGTTCCTGCTCTGGGGCCGCGGGCCAGACGACGCGCTGCTCGACCAGGCGCAGTCGGGCGCGCTCGCCACCGACGAGGGCGTGCGCGCCGTCGCCGAGGCGATGATGGCCGACCCGCGCGCGGCCGGGCAGATCACCCGCTTCCACGCGATGTGGCTCGGCTACAAGTCGATTCCGCTCGCCGAGACGTTGAGCGCCGCGCTGAAGACCGAGGCCGACGCGCTGGTCGAGCGCGTGGTGCTCCAGGAGCGCCGGCCCTGGTTCGACCTGCTCACCTCCGAAGAGACGTTCGTCAACGCGCAGCTCGCCACGCACTACGGCCTCACCGCGCCGGGCGGCGCCGGCTTCGGTTGGGTGCGCTGGGGCAGCTCGGGGCGCCGCGGCATCCTCTCGCAGGGCAGCTTCCTGTCGGCCGCGGCGAAGTTCGACGACACCAGCCCCGTGCAGCGCGGGCTGCACGTGCGCAACCGGCTCTTGTGTCAGGAGGTCCCGCTCCCGCCGCCCGACCCGACCCAGGGCGTCGACGTGGACAATCCGCCCCCGGGCGATGGCTGCAAGACCGAGCGCTACGCGATGCACGCGCACGGCGGCTGCGCGGCCTGCCACAAGCTGCTCGACCCCATCGGCTTCGGGCTCGAGCGCTACGACACCTCCGGCAAGTACCGCGCGCACGACGACGGCCGCCCGGAGTGCGCGCTGGACGGACAAGGCGAGGTCGCGGGCCTCGGCGCGTTCAACGGACCGGGTGAGCTGGGCACGCTGCTCGCGGGGTCGCCTCAAGTCGAAGCCTGCGTCACCACCCAGGTGTTCCGCTTCGCGGTGGGCCGTCCCGACACGGCGGCGGATCAGCCGCTGCTCTCGCACTTGCCCACGCAGTTCCGCGCCTCGGGCCACCGGCTCCATGCGTTGTTCGTCGACCTGGCGGCCAGCGCTGCCTTCCGACACCGCGTTCTTCAGGGGAACTAGGACCGCAATGACCCGCTTCCGACTGAACCGGCGTACCTTGCTTCGCGGCGCGGGCGGCGTCGCGCTCGGGTTGCCGCTCCTCGAGGTGATGCTGCCTTCCACCGCGCGCGCCCAGGCGCTCCCTTCGCGGTACGTCGTCCTGTTCGCCGGCACGTCCCTGGGTCGCGGCGGATCCACCTTGTTCCCGCCCAGCACCGTCGGCACCGGCTACGCCACCACGGTGCCGCTCGCGCCGTTGAACGGCCCCTACGGCGACCTGCGCCCCCACGTCGGCGTGGTGTCGAACCTGCTGCTCCCCTGGGGGAGCGAGCCGGGCGCGCGCGCGGTGCCGTGGCACTCCAGCTCGCCGGGGCCGCTCTTGTCGGGCGTGCGCGGGACGGCGGGCAACCGCTCGGCGGCGGCGCGGGGGCCCACGTCGGATCAGCTCGTCGCCGCGGCCAACGCGGGCCAGACGCGCGTGCGCTCGCTGCAGTACCGCGTGCAGAGCGAGGCGTACCGCGGCGGCGAAGGCCCGAAGGGCGTCATGTCGTACGCGCGCGAGGCGAACGGCAACATCGTAAGCATCACGCCCATCTCGAGCATTCGGCTCGCGTATACCAACCTGGTGACCGGCGGCGCGCCGTCGACCGGGGGCGGTGTGGATCCGCAGGCGCAGGCCGTGGTCCAGGCGCAGCTGAAGCAACGGAAGAGCGTGCTCGACCTGGTGCTCGCGCGCAGCAAGCGGCTGCAGTCGCGCGTCTCGACGGCCGACCGGGCGCAGCTCGACCGGTACTTCACCGAGCTGAGAGAGCTGGAGACGAGCATCGGGTCGGTGCCCGAGCCGACGCCTGGCGGTGCGGCGAACCAGTGCTCGCCGGTGTACGCGGAGCTGCAGGCGAAGGGCACGCCGACGGATCCACCCGTGGTCCGCAGCACCTACGGCGCCGACGCCCGGTCCATCGGCTACGCCGACGAGACCCTGCGCGGGAAGTGGCTGGCGGACCTGACGCGGCTGGCGTTCACCTGCGACCTGACGCGCTCGGTCAGCATCCTGCAGACGTATGCGCAGTGCTTCATGGCGGTGACGAAGATTCACAGCACGCTCGCGAGCTACAACGGCGACCTGCACGAGACGGGGCACGGGCCGACCTCGCTCACCCAGATGTCGCACGCCGTGGGCTGGCACGTGGATCACTTCGCGTACTTGGTGCGCGGGCTGCTCAACACGCAGGAGGCCGGCGCGCCGCTGCTCGACCGCTGCGCGGTGGTGTTGGTGTTCGAAGGGGGCGTCGGGCGTGACCCGGAAGGCGGCGCCAACGGCTCGCCGCACTCGTCGGAGAACATGGGCGCGCTGTATGCGGGGCGCGCGGGTGGCTTGAAGCCAGGGCAGCACATTCGGTCGAACCAGGCCCACCCGGCGCGCGTGCTCTTGTCGGCGATGCGCGCGGTGGGCGTGAACGGGCCGCTCGGAGAGATAACGGAGCCGTTGGCGGAGATGTTTGCGTAGGCGACTCGAGTGGTATGAGGCGCGGCGTGGACGTCGTTCCACATGAGCGACCGAAGCCATCCCGCGCGCCGGTGCATGCGAACGCCGCGGTGTTCGAGCTGGCGGACGCCGACGCGCTGACGCGGGCGCTGCAGGGTTGCACGACGGTGCTGCAGCTCATTGGCACGACGCGAAGGCGGTTCGCCTCGGGCGATACGTACGAGACGAGTGACATTGGGACGACGGCGCAGCTGGTGGCGGGCGCGAAGCGCGCGGGCGTCGGGCATTTCGTGTTGCTGAGCTCGGCCGGCACGGGACGGCCTTGGGGCGCTTACTTGCGGACGAAGGCGCGCGCCGAGGCGCTGGTGGTGGAGAGCGGGATTCCGTACACGATTTTTAGGCCGTCGATGCTGACGGGCACCGAGGGACGGAGCGCGCCGCCGGGCGCGGAGTGGCTGACGCGCGCGCTGGGGCTCGAGCGCTGGCGGCCGATTTCGGTCCAGGCGCTGTCGAGCGCGATGCTGCTCGTGGCGGAGAAGCGGGCGCCGCTCGGCCGCGTGCTCGAGGGCGAGCCGCTGTGGCAAGCCGTGGCGCAGTCGGGCTTCGAGGGCGGGCATTAAGGCGGATGGACGGCGCCTCCGCTGGGCAAAACCACGGACCGTCAGGGCACCAACGTCGCGAGCTCGCGGTACACCGACCCGACATCCCCCCGCGCGCCGATGAGCCGCAGCACCTGCGTCAGCTCTCCCACCGCGCGGAAGAACATCACCGCCTCCGCCGGCGGGCGAATGCGCAAGACCTTCGTCGCGTGGAGCGCGAAGAACTTCTTGATGTCCCAGGTGGTGCTGTCCTTGGCGAAGTCGTAGTCGCTCGTGTGCAGCGGCTTGCCGCCGAGCTGCAGCATCTGCCGCAGCACGGTCCGCGCCTCCTCGTCCGGCAAGTCGATGGTGAAGCCGGCCTGCCGCACCATCCCGACCTCGTCGATGGGCTTGCCGGCCACGGCGGCCTTGAATGCCGACCGGAGCGCCTCGAGGAACGGACCGTCGAACCGCTTCACCGAGCCGAAGTCGAGCACGCCGAGCGTCCCGTCCGACAGCACCACGAAGTTGCCGGGGTGCGGATCCGCGTGCAGCACGCCACGCGCGAGGAACGGACCGTACACGGCGCGCATCAAGAGCCGCGTCAAGCGGAAGCGCTCCTCGTTCGAGGGTCCGGCGTCGAGCACCTCTTTCAACGTGGGTCCTTCGAAGCGCTCGAGCGTCAGCACGGTCTTCGCGGTGTGATCATCGATGATCTGCGGCACCCGCAAGTCGGCGCACGCCACGGCGGCGGCGCCGTACACGCGCGACAGCTCCGCCTCCCGCTGGTAGTCGAGCTCGGCCAACAGCTCCCGCTGCATCTCCTCGAGGTACGCGCGCCCATCGAGCAGCCGGTGTGTCTTGGAGATGGCCCGCGCGACCAGGCTCAGGTTGTCGAGGTCAGAGGTGAGCGCGTCGGCCACGCCGGGGTACTGCACCTTCACGGCCACCTTGCGGCCATCCTTCAACACCGCGCCGTGCACCTGCCCCAGGCTCGCCGCGGCGCTCGGCGCCTCGTCGAACTGCGCGAAGAGCTCGGCGGCGGGCTTGCCGAACGCGGCGCGAATGACGCCGTCGACCTGCGAGAACGCCATCGGCGGCGCTTGGTGCTGAAGCCGCGCGAGCACCGCGCGCAGCTCGGGCGGAAGCGCGTCGGGGTCGAGGCTCGCCACCTGACCGAGCTTCATCGCCAGCCCTTTGAGCTCCCCCAACGTCGAGGTCAGCTTCTCGACGGCGGCCTGGCTCAACACGCTGGAGTCCTCGCCGGCCAAGCGACGCACGCCGCGCACCACGGCGTCGGTGCCCAACTGCGCGGAGAGCCCCGCGAGCTTTTTGAACCGCGCGAAGCGGCCCCGCAGAAGCGATGAGCTGTCGTCGGACACGGTGCTCTACTCAATATCGCCGGGCCGCCGCGGCGCAAGCGGGGATGACCCGCGCGGGAGCTGGCGAAACACGCCGTCGGCGTCGGGCTGCCATGCGAGCGCGGCGTGCACGGCGGCCAACGGCAGCGGCCCGTAGCAGTGGGGAAACAACGCACCGCCGGTCGACGGCTCGAGCTGGAGCGCGGCCCCCAACGCGGCGGCGCGCACCACCAGCAGCACCAGGTCGGTCCGCCCGGCGTAGTAGCGGTTCGCGGTGCCGATCAGCTGATCCGCCCGCGACAGGTGAATGAAACCTTCCTCGGCGAGCGAGGGAGCCACGTACGTCCCAGCGGCCTGCGCCCGGCGCCACGCCTCAGGCTCGGCGAGGTGAAAAATCAGCTCGTCCACGACCACTTCCTGTCGCGCGGGCGCCATGACGGGCTTTATGGTACCGCCTCGTCTTCCTCGCTCGCGGGGGTTCTTGCCAATGCTCGCTGTCTTCGTCACCTCGCTCATCCTGGGCGGAGGGCTCCTAGTGTTGTCGCTCGTCACGGGCGGCGGCGACGACCATGGTGCGGGCGACGGTGACGGCGATTTCGACTCGCACGACCACCACGGGCACGAGGGCCTGGGATTGGGCCAGGCGCTCCCCATCACCTCGCTGTCGTTCTGGACCTTCTTCCTCGCCTTCTTCGGGCTGACGGGCGCGCTGCTCACCGTGCTCGGCCTGGTCCCCAGCGCGATCATCACCACCGCGCTCTCGGCGGCGCTCGGCTATGGCCTGGGGCTCACCGCCACCCGCGTGATTCGCAAGCTCCGCACCCAGCAGATCGACAGCTCGGTGAGCCCGAAGGACCTGTTCGGCGCGCTGGGCACGGTGCTGCTCCCGGTGGTCCGCGGGCAGCCCGGCAAGGTGCGCTTGCAGCTCAAGGGCCGGCTCGCCGACTTCATCGCGGTCACCGACGAGTCGGCGCCGCTGCAAGCGAAGGCGCGCGTCGTGGTCCAAGAAGTCTTGAGCGACGGAACGCTCAAAGTCGTGGCGCTCGGCCCTGAGCCGCTCGAACTGGGTCTCCCCGACGCCCCGCAGCTGCAACCCAAGAAGGAGCGAGTGCAATGAACGAGATGTTGGATCTGTCGCAGCTCATCGGCCCGGCGGTGGTGGGCCTGGGGCTGCTCACGTTGGTGACGCTGGGCCTCGCCGGCATTCGCACGCTCATCTACCTGTGCCGCCCCAGCGAGGTGCTCATCTTCTCGGGCCGCAACCACCAGCTCACCGACGGCCGCACGATCGGCTTCCGCGTGGTGACGGGCGGCCGCGCGTTTCGCCTGCCGATCCTCGAGCGGGTCGACCGCATGGACATCAGCCTGCTCTCGGTGCCGATGGCCATTCAGGGCGCCTATTCGCAGGGCGGCATTCCGCTCTCGGTGCACGCGATCGCCAACGTGAAGGTCTCGTCGGATCCGCAGATCATCGGCAACGCCATCGAGCGCTTCTTGGGCCACGACCGCATGGCGATCGCCCGCGTGGCGAAGGAGACGCTTGAAGGCCACCTGCGCGGCGTGCTCGCCAACATGACGCCGGAGGAGGTCAACGAGGACCGGCTCAAGTTCGCCGACCGGCTGAGCGAGGAGGCCGAGGACGACCTGCGCAAGCTGGGCCTGCAGTTGGACACGCTCAAGATTCAGAACGTCACCGACGACCGGAAGTACCTGGACAGCGTCGGCCGCGCGCGCATCGCCGAGGCGCTGCGGGCCGCCGAGGTGGCGGAGTCGGACGCGGTGCGGTCCGCGGAGGAGTCCGAGGCGAAGGCGCAGGCGCGGGGTCACGTGGCCCAGGCGCAGGCGGACGCGAACATTCAGCGGCGGCGGAACGCGCTGCGCCAGACGCTCGCCGAGTTGGAGGCGCAGGCCCGCAGCGAAGAGGAGCGCACCAAGGCGGCGGCGCTCGAGGCCCGCGCCGAGGCGGAGAAGGCGCTGCAGACGCTGCGCGCGCAGGTGGAGCAGCTTCGCTTGACCGCCGACGTCACCGTGCCGGCGGAGATGGAGCGGCAGGTCAAGGAGCTCGAGGCGGCGGGCCACGCGACGCCGATCGCCGAGAACGGCCGCGCGATGGCGGAAGCGCTCGAGCGCGTCGCGGCGGCGTGGAAGGCGAGCGGCGCGGCGGCGATGGACATCTTCGTGCTGCAGCACATCGAAGAGCTCCTGGTGAAGGTCACCAACGCCGCGTCCTCGCTGGAGGTCGGGAAGGTGGCGCTGCTCGACGCGGGCGATGGGCAGACCCTGGCCCGCTACGCGAGCGCGTTCCCGGCCACCGTGTCGGCGCTGTTCGACGAGCTGCACCGCACGCTGGGCGTCGACATCCGCAAGTCGTTGGCGGGTGCGACCACGCCGCGCTGACTTCCACCCCCTTCGAAAGACGAGAGGCTTCACATGCTTGGTTTGATTCTCGCGTTGCTGGGTCTGACGGTGGTCGGCGTCGGCGCCATCGCGCTCGTGGTCAAGAACCTCATCTACATCTGCCAGCCGAACGAGGTGCTCATCTTCTCGGGAAGCCAACGGCTGGTGAACGGCCGCCGCGTCGGGTACCGGCTGGTGCACGGCGGTCGCGGCATTCGCATTCCGCTGCTCGAGCGGGTCGATTCGCTCAACTTGACGAACTTGATCATCGACATCCGGGTGACGGGCGCGTACTCGAAGGGCGGCATCCCGCTGAACGTCGAGGGCGTGGCGAACGTGAAGATCGCCAGCGAGGAGCCGGTCATCGGCAACGCCATCGAGCGCTTCTTGGGCAAGCAGCTGCCCGAGGTGGTGCGGGTGGCGAAGGACACGCTCGAGGGCAACCTGCGCGGCGTGCTCGCGACGCTGACGCCCGAGGAGGTGAACCACGACCGCGTGAAGTTCGCGCAGAGCTTGTTGCACGAGGCGGATCAGGACCTGAAGCGGCTGGGACTGGTGCTCGACACGCTGAAGATTCAGAACGTGTCGGACGACAAGGGCTACCTGGACTCGCTGGGCCGCAAGCAGTCGGCGGATCTGCAGATGCGCTCGCGCATCGCCGAGGCGGAGAACCGGGCGGTGTCCGCCGAGCGGGCGGCGAAGAACCTGGAGGCCCGCGAGCTGGCGCGCCTGGAGGCGGAGTTCGCCACGGCCAAGGCGAACTGTGAGCGGCGCATCATCGAAGCGCAGACGCAGAAAGGCGCCGCGGTGGCGGAGGAGCGCGCGGCGGTGACCGCTCAGCTCGCCGGCACCGAAGCCGAGGTCGCGGTGCAGAAGGCGCGCATCGACCAGGTGCGGCTCAAGCTGCTCGCCGACAGCGTGCGGCCGGCGGAGGCGCATAAAGAGAAGCTCGCCGCCGACGCGCGCGGCGCGGCGTCGCGCATCCTGGAGGAAGGCAAGGCGACGGCGGAGTCCATCACCGCGCTGGCGAGGACCTGGGAGACCGCGGGCGAGCACGCGCGGCAGATCTTCGTGGCGCAGAAGCTCAACCGGCTCGTCGAGCTGATCATGGGCACCGTCAACACGGCCCCGGTCGAGAAGGTGACCTTCCTCGACGCGCGCCTGGCGCGCGAAGGCGGCGACTTTGCGGTGAAGGCGACGGTGGCGTCGGAGCAGCTCAAGCAGACGCTGGGCGTGGACCTGGTCGCGCTGCTCAAGCGGCTGGGGAATGGGAAGGACGAGCCTCAGGCCTCGGGCCAGTAGGCCTCACTCGCTGGAGCCTTTGATGACGCCACACGCCACTCGGTCGCCCGCGTTTCCCGCGGGGTCGGTTTTGTAGTCGTCGGGACCGGCGTGCACGATGACGGCGGTGCCGTCCTTGTCGAGCACCGCGTTGCCTTTGCCGCTCAGCCGAATCTGCTCGGTGAGCAGCTCGAAGCTGGCCTTGCCGTCGGCGCCGACGTGGATGTTCGGCAGGTCGCCGGCGTGCGGGCCCGCGGTGACCAGGAAGCCGTGCCTCTCGCCCCTGGGCGCGAAGTGGCCGCCGGCCGACTCGAACGGCGGCTGACACGCGCCCTTCTCGTGCAGGTGAATCGCGCGCGTCCCCTCGGGCAGGTTCTCGAGCGCTCCTTTGATCAGCACGCCGTTGGGCGTCTGCTCGAGCGTTACCTCACCGATTGAACGGCCTTGCTGATCCTTGAGCGCGGCGCGCGCCTTCGCCGGGGCGGCGGCCCAGGCGGACGTCGCGAGCAGCAACAGCGCCATCGAGAGTGCCTTCATGGGAGGTCTCCTTTGGGAGCAAGGTGGCGCCGCGGCTCGGCTTGGACCAGGGCTTGGCTCTTCCGGACGCTTGGCGACCGACGCGAGAAGCGCGTGCTAGGACGGGCCTCGTGAAAACCGGGGACAGTCCCCTTGGGGGACGGTCCCCTCTTTCGGAAGAGACATGACGAAGGTGGCCGATGCCTTAGGGAAGTGGACCGCGCGCTGGGTGCCGTCCGCCTTCTCCATCGCCGTCCTGCTCACCCTTCTCACCTTCTCGCTGGGGCTGACGGTCGGCGGCGCGACGCTGCCGCGCGTGGTGCAGAGCTGGGGCGACGGCTTCTGGGAGCTGCTCTCGTTCTCGATGCAGATGGCGCTCATCGTCTTCACCGGGTACCTGCTCGCGCTCTCGACACCTGTGCAGCGGCTGCTCGATGGGGTCGCGTCTTGGGCGCGCACGCCCCGGGGCGCGGTCACGCTCGTGGCCCTGGTCTCGATGCTGCTCGCCTACGTGAACTGGGGCTTGTCCATCGTCGCCTCCGCGATGCTGGTGAAGGCGGTGGTGCGGCGCGTGCCCCAGGTCGATTACCGGCTGCTCGTCGCGTGCGCCTACTTCGGCCTGGGCGCGACGTGGCACTCCGGCCTCTCCGCCTCGGCGCCGCTGCTCGTCGCGACGCCCAAGCACTTCCTCGAGGCGGAGCTCGGCCTCATCCCGATTGATCAGACCCTCTTCTCGCCGTTCAACCTGGCGCTGCTCGCGGTGGTCGTGGCGCTGCTCACCGCGTTCGCGTGGGTGATTCACCCGCCGCCGGAGCGGACGGTGACGGTGGACCCGAAGCTGCTCCAAGGCCAGGCGTTCGTTCCGCCGGCACGTCCGTCGGAGCGCTCGTTCGCCGCGCGCCTCGACAACACCCGCTGGCTGAACCTGCTCTTCGCGGCCGCCGGGCTCTTCTGGCTGGCGCGGCTGTTCTGGCTCACCGGGTGGAAGGGCCTCAACATCAACGTGGTCAACTTCGCCTTCTTGACGCTCGCGGTGCTGCTCCACCGCTCCCCCGCGGCGCTGCTCAAGGCGGCGGAGGAGGCGGCCTCGGGGCTCGCCGGCGTGGTGCTGCAGTTTCCGCTCTACGCGGGCATCTACGGCGTGTTCAAGAACACCGGGCTGACCGAGCGCATCGGGGACTGGTTCGTCTCGCTCTGCACGCAGAAGACCTTCCCCGTCGTCGTGTACCTGTACAGCGGGGTGGTGAACTACTTCGTGCCGTCGGGCGGCTCGAAGTGGGCCATCGAAGCGCCTTACCTGCTGCAGGCCGCCAGGACGCTCGAGGTCGCGCCGGACAAGGTCGTGCTCGCCTACGCCTGGGGCGACATGGCGACCGACTTGATTCAGCCGTTCTGGGCGCTGCCCCTGCTCGGCGTCGCCAAGCTCGAGTTCAAGGACATCTTGGGTTTTTTGCTGCTCGCGTTTTTCTTCTATCTGCCGGTCGTGAGCCTGGCGTTTCTGCTCTGGGGCTAATCGGCCTCGGCTGCTCGCTCCAACCTATTGTTTTCGGGCCGCTTCCAATGCTAGGAGCCGCCTCGCTCCTCAAGGGTCCCTTGAAGGAGCCGAGGCCGCGCTGAAGCGTCGACGCCCCAAGTGTCGGCGGCCAACCCCTCGAACTCATTTGCACAACTTCAGGAGTTCGAAAACATGAAACGCATGTTCACCGGCTGGCTCGCCAAGGCGACCGGTCTTTGCGCGGCGCTCTACGGCGCCACGGCGCTCGCGGAAGAAGGCCGCAAACACATCAACGAATCGACGATGGTGCTGCCGGACTTCACCACCGTTTCGTTCCTGGGCGGCGCGGTCAACGGCCACAACTTGATGCTCGCCGGCATCGTCGTCTGCGTCGCCGGCCTCGCCTTCGGCCTCGTGCAGTACATGCAGCTGCGCGCGCTGCCGGTGCACAAGGCGATGCTCGAGATCTCCGAGCTCATCTACCAGACGTGCCGCACGTACATGATCACCCAGGGCAAGTTCATCTTGATCCTCGAGGTGTTCATCGGCGCGATCGTGGTCGCGTACTACGGCCTGTTGTCGGATCACCCGCTCTCCGCGGCCAAGATTCTCGTCATTCTCCTCTTCTCGCTGATCGGCATCGCCGGCAGCTTTGGCGTCGCCTGGTACGGCATTCGCGTCAATACCTTCGCGAACAGCCGCACCGCCTTCGCGAGCTTGAAGGGCAAGCCCTACCCGACCTACGCGATTCCGCTCCAGGCGGGCATGAGCATCGGCATGATGCTGATCTCGGTCGAGCTGCTCCTGATGCTCGGCATTTTGCTCTTCGTCCCCACCGACCTGGCGGGCGTGTGCTTCGTCGGTTTCGCCATCGGTGAATCGCTCGGCGCCTCGGCGCTGCGCATCGCGGGCGGCATCTTCACCAAGATCGCCGACATCGGTTCCGACCTGATGAAGATCGTCTTCAAGATCAAGGAAGACGACGCGCGCAACCCGGGCGTGATCGCCGACTGCACCGGCGACAACGCGGGCGACTCGGTCGGTCCGTCGGCCGACGGCTTCGAGACCTACGGCGTCACCGGCGTGGCGCTGATCCTCTTCATCATGATCGCCACCGATGGACTCGCCCCCGGCCTGCGCGAGAACACCCAAGTTCAGCTGCTCGTGTGGCTCTTCACCATGCGGGTGATGATGGTGGTCGCCAGCTTCCTTTCGTACCTGCTCAACGGCGTCTTCCAGAGGGCCAGGTACGGCAACGCCGACAAGATGAACTTCGAGCAGCCGCTCACCGTGCTGGTGTGGCTCACGTCGATCGTCTCGATCGTGATGACCTACTTGGTCTCGTACCTGATGATCCCCGAGCTCAACGGCGACTCCACCATCTGGTGGAAGCTGTCGACCATCATCAGCTGCGGCACGCTCGCGGGCGCCCTCATCCCCGAAATGATCAAGGTCTTCACCTCGACCGAGTCGCGTCACGTGAAGGAAGTGGTCAACAGCTCGAAGGAAGGCGGCGCCTCGCTGAACGTCATCTCGGGCTTGGTGGCCGGCAACTTCTCCGGCTTCTGGATGGGCATGGTCATCATGGGGCTGATGGGCATCGCCTACCTGGTTTCGCTCCAGGGGCTGGGGCAGCTCTTCCCAATTCCCGGCTCGGCCATTGACCCGTCGGCGGTGTTCGCCTTCGGCCTGGTCGCCTTCGGCTTCTTGGGCATGGGCCCGGTGACCATCGCGGTCGACTCGTACGGCCCGGTGACGGACAACGCGCAGTCGGTCTACGAGCTGTCGCTCATCGAGAACATTCCCAACGTGAAGGCCGACGTGAAGAAGGACTTCGGCTTCGACTTGGACTTCGAGAAGGGCAAGCACTACCTCGAGGAGAACGACGGCGCCGGCAACACCTTCAAGGCGACGGCGAAGCCGGTGCTGATCGGCACCGCGGTGGTGGGCGCCACGACGATGATCTTCTCGATCATCTTCCTGCTCACCGAAGGCCTGACCAAAGACCTGGACAAGCTCTCGCTGATCCACGCCCCGTTCCTGCTCGGACTGATCGCGGGCGGCGCGATGATCTACTGGTTCTCGGGCGCCTCGATGCAGGCCGTGTCGACCGGCGCGTACCGCGCGGTCGAGTTCATCAAGGCCAACATCAAGCTCGAGGGGGTCGAGAAGGCCTCGGTGGAAGACAGCAAGAAGGTGGTCGCCATCTGCACCCAGTACGCGCAGAAGGGCATGTTCAACATCTTCCTCGCCATCTTCTTCGGCACCCTGGCGTTCGCGTTCCTGGAGCCGTTCTTCTTCATCGGCTACCTCATCTCCATCGCGCTGTTCGGCCTCTTCCAGGCCGTCTTCATGGCGAACGCCGGTGGCGCTTGGGACAACGCGAAGAAGCTGGTCGAGGTCGAGCTGAAGGCGAAGGGCACCGAGCTGCACGCGGCGACCGTCGTCGGAGACACCGTCGGCGACCCGTTCAAGGACACCTCGTCCGTCGCGTTGAACCCGGTGATCAAGTTCACCACCCTGTTCGGACTACTCGCGGTCGAGCTTGCGGTCAGCATGGCGAAGAAGAACGCCACGCTCACCTATGCGCTGGCCGGGATGTTCTTCGTGGTCTGCGCCTTCTTCGTCTACCGGTCGTTCTACGGCATGCGCATCGAGAGCGGCGTGAAGTCGGAGATGTCGCCGTCGGCGGTGAAGGCGAAGGCGGCCTAACGCGCGGCTGATTCACTCGACAGGCTCACGCGGGCGGGTCATGGAACCCCTCGTGTGAGCCTGTCTCTTTTTGTAGGAAGCGTTCTGTGAGCTCGAGCGGCATGTCGATTCTGCGGTTGACGTTCCTGGGCACCTCCGCCGCCCAGCCGACGATCCACCGCAACCTCTCGGGCCTCGCGGTGAAGGCCGACACCGACCTGTTGCTGTTCGACTGCGGCGAGGGCTCGCAGCGGCAGATGATACGCTTCGGCACCGGCTTCTCGGTCGACGCGGTCTTCTTCACGCACTTTCACGCCGACCACTACCTGGGCATCATCGGGTTCCTGCGCACGCTCGGCATGAGCGGGCGCGCGGACAAGCTCACCCTCTACGGCCCCGCACCCGCCAAGCGGCTGCTCCACACCGCGGTGCACTTGGGCGTCGAACAGCTCGCCTTTCCGCTCGACATCGTCGAGCTCAAGGGCGGCGACGAGGTGCGGCGCAAAGGGTACGCGGTCAAGGCGGTGCAGGTGGACCACCGCGTCAACGCGCTCGGCTACGTGCTGCAGGAAGACAGCCGGCCCGGCCGCTTCAACCTGGAGGCCGCCCGCGCGCTCGGCGTGATGGAAGGACCGGACTTCGGCCGGCTGCAGCGCGGCCAAGCGGTCGTCACCAAGAGCGGCACGACGGTCCTGCCCGAGCAGGTGCTGGGCGCATCCCGGCCGGGGCGCAAGCTGGTGCTGTCGGGCGACACGCGGCCATGCGACGCGCTGGTGAAGGCCGCGCGCGACGCCGACCTGCTCATTCACGAGAGCACCTTCAGCGACGACGAACAGGAGCGCGCGCTGGAGACGCGTCACTCGACCGCGCGCGAAGCCGGCCGGGTCGCGCGCGAGGCGAACGTCAAGCGGCTCATCCTCACGCACCTGTCGTCCCGGCACGACGTGGATCCCAGCCGGCTGCTCGAGCAGGCCCGCGAGGAGTTCCCGGGACCCGCCGAGGTCGCCTTCGATGGGTTGACGCACGAAATCGCCGTGCGGGAGTGACGGGTTGACGCATGGGAACGCCCTGCGCGAAGAAGGCCTGATGCGTGGACTCTTCCTATCGTGCCTCCTCAGCGTCGTCCCGGGCGTCGCCTTGGCGGATCCGCCGGCCTGCTGTCCGCTGCATGTCTGCCGTGAGCCGTGCTTCCTCGAGCCTGACAGCGTCGCGCGCACGCTCGAGTCGTGCATGCTCGAGCTGATGTATCCGAAGGCCGGTCCGTCGGAGCCGCTGGTGGACGACGTCACCGCCGCGAAGCTGTGCCGTGACGTCGTGGTGCGCGAAGATGCGACCGGCTTGTCCCGCTGCGTGCGCGGGCTGCTCTTCGAGCGCGATGGCCTGGGCAGCCGCCGCACCTGGATGACCCCCGCCACGGCGGCCAAGGCGTGCCGAGGTGCGTTCAGCTTGACGCTCGCGGAGACAGTGCAGAGCTGCATGCTCAAGCAGCTGCTTCAGCGGGAGGGCCTCTCCGCCGAGCGCACCGACGTTCCGCCCGAGACCGCGGCGCAGGGCTGCCAGTCGTATCACCCGATGGTGAACTCCTGCTGTCGCATCCCCGACGGCGACCCGAAGCAAGCGTTCCTCAAGGAGTGCCACGGCCGCTTCCAGCGATCACGCGACCCGCGGCTGGCTTCCCTGAAGGGCGAGGCCATCACCTTTCTATGTGAAGGGCCCGTGCGGCCTCTGCCCGTCCTCCCGGTCCAGCAGCCGGATCCGAACGCGCCGTAGGTGGTCTCTTGCCCCTCCGTCAGGTCGCCGCCACCCGCTACGTGACGCCGCTGCGCGAGGGCGGCTCCTTGCCGGCCATCGTCGAGGCCGACGACTCAGGCCTGTACGTGGTGAAGTTCCGCGGGGCCGGCCAAGGCGTTCGCGTGCTCGTCGCCGAGCTGATCTGCGCCGAGCTCGCCCGCGCGCTGGGCCTTCCGGTGCCGGAGACCGCGCTGGTCGAGCTGCCCGAGGCGCTGGGGCGCAACGAGCCTGACCCGGAGATTCACGACCTGTTGCTCGCCAGCGTCGGCAGCAACTTCGGCCTCGACTACCTGCCGGGAGCGGTGACTTTCGACCCCATCGCCGGCCCTCCGCCAGAGCCCGACCTGGCCTCGGCCATCGTCTGGTTCGACGCGTTCGTCACCAACGTCGACCGCACCGCGAAGAACCCGAACCTGCTCTCCTGGCATCGGCGGCTCTACCTCATCGACCACGGCGCCGCGCTCTACTTTCACCACGACTGGTCCAACGTGGATCAGCAGGCCGAAGCGCCCTTCGCCGCCAGCGCGCGGCACGTGCTGCTCCCGTTCGCGACGAAGCTGAAGGAGGCCGACCAGCGCCTGCGTCCGATGCTCTCGGCGAGCGTGTTCGAGCGTGCCGTGGCGCAGCTGCCCGACGATTGGCTGCGCTCGGAGCCCTTGCTTCCGACGCCCGACGCGGCGCGCGCAGGTTACGTGCGGTTTCTCACCCGGCGGCTCGCGGCGGCGGACCGCTTTCTCGAGGAGGCGCTGCGTGGCCGAGCCCAGCTCGTTTGACTACGCCATCATCCGCGTGGTGCCGCGCGTGGAGCGCGAGGAGTTCATCAACGCGGGCGTCATCCTCTACTGCCTGCAAGCCGACTTCCTCGAGGCGCGCGTCGCGCTGAATCGAGAGCGGTTGCTCGCGCTCGACCCGAAGGTCGACCTCGCGATGGTCGAAGCGCACCTGACCGCCATCCCCCGCATTTGCCAAGGCGGGCCCGGCAGCGGCCCCATCGGCCAGCTGCCGAAGAAGGAGCGCTTCCACTGGCTCGTCGCGCCGCGCAGCACCATCGTGCAGGTGTCGCCCGTGCACTCCGGCGTGTGCGACTCGCCGCAGGCCGCGCTCGATCGACTGGTCGAGAAGGTGGTGCGGTGAGGTGCGGGGAACAGGGGCGCCAGCACCGCGCGCCGTGAAGCGGTCGCGTCTTGGCGGACGCACGGGCCATCGAAGCGCCACGCCCCGATGGCCCGTTCAACACCTGCCTCAAAGCCCTTCGTTCACAACGAAATCGCCGTGCCCGGCTTCGCCTCGACGACCTGCGCGTTGACCCGCTCCTTCTTCAGCGCGGCGCGCAGCTCCTCCGGGGTGCCCTTCAGCACCTCGAAGGTGCCGTAGTGCATCGGCAGAATCGTCTTCGCCTTGAGCAGCTTCGCCGCGGTGGCCGCGTCGACCGGATCCATCGTGAAGTTCCCGCCGATGGGCAGCATCGCGTGGGTCACCTTGTAGCGCTCGCCGATGAGCGCCATCGACGAGAACACCGCCGTGTCGCCCGCGTGGTAGAGCACCGGGCCGTTGTCCACGACGATGACGAACCCCAGCGGGTTGCCGCCGTACTGCTGCGTCTTCCCGTCGGGGCTGTAGCCGCTCGAGTGCACCGCCTCCACCAGGTGCACCGTCGCGTCCTTCACGCGCACCGAGCCGCCCGTATTGGCGGGCTGAATCTTCGGCACCCCCAGCGCGCTGGTGAGCTCGAACGCGCCGACCACGAGCGCCTGGGTCTTCTTCGCCAAATCGACCGCGTTGCCCACGTGGTCCGCGTGGCCGTGCGTGACCAAAATCGCGTCGAGCGCGTCCGGCGCCTTCGCGTCCTTCGGGGCCTTCGGGTTCTGCAGCCACGGGTCGATGGCGATGACCGCGCCGCCGGGCGTGCGCACGACCCACGCGGCGTGGCCCCACCAGGTGACTTCCGTCTTGGCGGGACTGGGCGGCGCGGCCGGAGCCGCCGGCGGCTGCGCGAGAGCGGACGAAGAGAGGACCAGAGCTGCGAACAACGAAGCGCACTGACGCATGAGGCCTCCTGGCAGATGAGAGGGCTTGGCGTAGCGCAGGTTCACCGGACGCGTCGAGAACTTGCTTGAGGCTTGTCGCCGGCGCTGTTGGCTTCAGCGCTTGAGCTGCGACTCCACCTGCATCCACGCCTCGAGCAGGCGGCGGGTGCGCTCTTCGGCGAGCGCGCGGAACTCCTCGGCCAGGTGCGCGACCTTGTCCGGATGGTACTGCGCGAGCTGCGCGTGGAACAGCTTGCGCGCTTCGGACAGCGACATCCCCGGCGCGATGCCCAAGAGCTGCCACGGGTCCGAGCTCCCAGCGACCGCGGGAGCCGGCGGCGTCGACGGGCGCGGCGGCGTCTTCTCTTCGCGACCCGGCTTCACCTCTTCCCGCGGCCGACGGCTCCCGTCGGGGCGAGGCAAGCGGCGGTCGATGCGCGAGAGCGCCTCTTGAATGAACCACGCGTCTTCGCGGCTCGAGCGCTTGCGGACCACCGCCTTCGCCTGGCCGTTCTCCACGAGCAGATACCCACTCGCCGCGGCGTAGGCCTCGTCCCGGTCGTTGGGGAACAGGTGCTCGGCGAGGTCGCCCATCGGGTCTCGCCACATGCCTTGCGCGGCGCCTTCGTCGACCACGACGATGAAGTCCACCAACGCGCCCACGGCGCGCTCGAGCGAGGCGAACGGCTCCCGCTCGTGCACGGGAGCCATCGCCTGTGAGTGGCGCACTTGGGTCACCACGGTCAGCGTCTTCGCCTCGCTCACGCGGTCGAAGAGCTTTCGCTTCACGTCCCGGTCGGAGAAGTAGAAGACCTCAATCACGCGCGCGTGCCGCTACCACCACTGCTTGACCCAGGTGGTCTGCGTCGCCTGCACCCACTCGTTCTTGCGGATGTTCTTCCACACGAACTCTTCGAGCTCGGCGGGCGTCTGCACGTCGAGCCAGAACGCGCAGTCCCATTCTCCCATGGTGGACCAAGCGCCCTGAATCGTCTTGTTGCCCTTCCAGCTCTCCCAGGCGTTCGAAGGCGTGCCCGGCTTCCACTTGATCCACACCCATGCCTGCCACTTGTCGGCCATGCGCAGCGCTCCCGTGTGAAGGTCGAGCGCCCTAAGCTAGCAAAGCAGGCGCGATGGGTGGTTTTCTTCTCCCACCGTGAGACGCCTCGCGCTCCTGCTGCTCCTCCTCGCCGGCTGCCCGAAGCCGTCCACCCCCACGGCCGCTTTGGACGCGGGCGTCGCCTGTCCGCCCATCGCGGTCAAGCCCCCGCGCCCGCTCGCCGGGGCGGAAGGTCCGCCGCTGCTCCTCTGGGCGACCGGCGAGGTCCGCCTGTTCGTCGATGGCCAGGCCGCGTTCAGCCCGCCGGAGTCGCCGCGCTTCTTCCCGGCCGGCGAGCACACGCTCAAAGTAGAAGCGCCGGGGCGGCCGCCGCTGGAGACGCGCTTTCGCCTCTCGCCGTTCACGCCCGCGCTCTTTCACGCCGAGGTGCGCGACGACGTGCTGACGTTGGTGCGCCTGGGCTCCGTCTGCACCAGCTGCACGCCGCCCGTCATTCCCCCCGAGCTGACGTTCGCGCGGTCGAAGGCCACGGCGATGGTCCTGTTCGAGGACGCCGCCGCCGCGCTCCAGCGCGACGACTGGGCGAGCGCGGCCGCGAAGCTCAAGGGCGTACGCCCCGCCGACCGTAGCCACCCGCTGTTCCTCCGCTTGGCCGCGGCGGTCTACGCCTCGGCCGCCATGCCCGACGAGGGCCGGCGCGCGCTTCGGGGAATCTCGGCGAAGCAGTCGCCGGAGCTGCCCGCCCTGCTCGCCGCGCTCGAACGGCTCGAAGCCTCGGAGAGAAAGCGTGAGCAGGACGTGGTGATGGCGCGGTGGAACGCGACCACCGAGCGCTTCGGTCGGCTGGTGAGCCACTTCGAAAGCGAGCTGCCCGGAGCCACCGCTGCCGGCGCCGCGCGGCTGGCGGAGCTGTCGCGCGCCTTCGAGTCCGCGATGCGCGCGCGCGACGTCGTCGAGCAAGACATCACGCTGCGGGCCGCCGAGGCCGCGCTCGAGCAGCTCGTCGCTCAGCTCCGCTCGAGCCGTCCGGACGACTGCGCCTTTCAGAACGACGTGGTCGCGACGCTGGTGCGCTGAACGCGCGCGGCTTCCGCTAGGCCCGCTCGACGCCGCGGCCCGCCACCGCCTGGCTCAACGCCTTGTGCACCGACTGCAGCGCCTTGCGCGCCTCGAGCAGCTCCGCGCGTTCGGTCGTCAAGTCGGTGACCTGGCGCGCCAACGTATCGCGCTCGGCCTTCAGCGCCTCCAGCCCGCGACGCAACCCATCCACGTCGTCGTGCGCCTTCTCCAGCTCCGCGGCCAGCCGCTCCTCTTCGCCCAAGCTGTCCGTCAGCGCCTGGTCGCGCTTCACGATCTCCGCGCGCAGCTCTTCCGCCTGCTTCTGCTCCGCCTCCAGGCCCTGCCGCGCCGTCTGCAGCGCGAGCAACGACTCATCGCGCTCCCCTTCGAGCGCCTCGAGCTCGCGCTCCAGCTCCGCGAGCAGCACCGCGCGCGCCTCCATCTCGCCCGCGAGCCGCTGCGCCTCCTCCATCCGCAGCCGCGCCTCTTCCGTCGCGCGCTCGGCCTGACGGCGCGCCGCCTCCAGGTCCTGCGTCAGCGCCAGGTTGAGCGCCTTCACCTTCTGCAGCTCGACCTGCAACGTCCCGATGCGCTCCACCGCCATCACGCCGGCTTCCGCGACGGTGGGCGGCAAAGGCTCGGGGCGTGGGTTCTCTCGCACCGCCTGCAGTCGCTCCTTGAGCCGCTCGCGCCGCCGCTCGTGCGACAGCTCCTCTTCCACCGGCGCCGGCGGCGTCTGCACTTCGGTGAGCTCGCGCGGCGGCGCGGCGTGCGCGCGGGGCGCCTCGACGACAGGCTCGGTCTGCAGCGCGCGCTGCACTGCCTCGGCGGCGGTCGGCCTCGGCGCCCGAGCCTTCTCCGCGCGGGCCTTCACCTGCGCCGAGAGCTGCGCGGCGGGCGGCTCGGCGACGACCGACAGCGGCGCCATAGTCTCCTCGAGCTCCGGCGCCGCGACCGCCTCCATCTGCGCGGCCACCGGCTCAACCATCTCAGCGGCCGGCGCCTCGACGCCCCCCTCGCTCGCCTCCGAGGTGACCGCCTCCATCACCCCCGGCCCGAAGCGCAGGCGCGGCTTGGCGCGAGACACGTTCTGATCAAACGCCTTCTTCATGACTTGGCTCTCCTGGTGGCTAGCCCGCCCGCTTGGATTCGGTGAGTTGTCGACTCGCCAGACGCATCAGCACCTCGTCGATGAGGGCCTGCACGTCGTGCGCGCCCTTGCAGTCGCGGTCGGCCAAGAACACGGGCACGCCTTCGCTCGACGCCTGGGCGAACTTGGTGCACTGCCGCACGAGCTGCGGCAGCAGATACTCCGGGTAGTGCTCGCGGAGCGCGCCGAGCGCCTCCTTCGCGAGCTTGAAGCTGGCGTTGAACCCGTTCACCACGATGAAGACCTGGTCGAGCACGTGGCCCAGGTCCTCCTCCAAGCTCTGCACCGTCTCGAACAGCAGCTTGAGGCCGTGGAACGACAAGAAGTCCGCGAGCACCGGCACGAACAAGTCATCGGCCGCCATCAGCGCGTTCAGGTTGAGCAGCCCGAACGACGGCGGCGCGTCGAAGATGATGGCGTCGTACTGCGCCTCGACTTCCTTCAGCGCGTTCTTCAGCTTGAACTCGCGGCCGGCCATCGGCATCAGCGCCAGGTCCACCGTGCTCATCGACAGGTTCGACGGGATGAAGGACAGGTTCGGCAGCGGCGTGGTCTGAATCACCTCGCTCACCGGCGCCTTGCGGACGAGCACGTTGAGCAGCGTCTTCTCGAAGTCCTCGCCTTCGTAGCCCAGGCACTTGGTGGCGTGGCCCTGGCTGTCCAGGTCGATGAGCAGCACGCGGTGGCCCATCTCGGCCAGCCGGTAGGCGTACGCGGTGGAGAGCGACGTCTTGCCGGTGCCGCCCTTGAAGTTCAAGAAGAGCTGCTTTCGATGGCCGAGCGGCGCGGGCAGCTTCCCGAGCTTCGTCCGCAGCGCCCAGAGCTCCTCGGCGTTGATGGTCTCCTTGCCGTTGCCGACGGCGGGGACCACGCCCTTCGGCGGCAGCCCCAGCAGCTCACCCGCGAGCTTCATCGAGTAGATCGGCGCATCCATCGGTCACCTCACTGCCGCGTCACGCGGCGAATACCTTCATTCCTCGGCGCACCAGCTGACCGCGCGCGGTCAAGTGCTCGACGGCCTGGCTCACCCGCTCGAGCGACAGGCCGGTCATCTGCGCGAGCTCGGCGGGCGTGCGGCCTCGAATCGTGCTGCGCACCTCGACGAGCAGCGCCGCGCACTGCTGCTCGGTGAGGGCCGCCGCGCCCTTCGGCGCCTCGAGGGTGGCGACGCGGGCTTGCGGCCGAGCGACCGCCGTGGCGACGGGCGCCGGTTGAGGCTTCGGCGGCGCGGCGATGGGTTGGGTCAGAGGCTTGGCCGGCAACGTCGACAACCGCCGGACCTCGCGGCGGCGCTGGGCGTCGTCCATCGCGACGACGGACGAGACGTCCGTGCCGAGCACCCGCGTCAGGCTCTGCGCGGCGGCCTCGCGCACCCGGCGGCTCTCGTCCCGCAGCATGGGGAGGAGCAGCGCGCGGGCCTTCGCGCCACCGCTCGCGCCGAGCACCAACGCGGCCAGCGCCCGCACCTCGTGGTCGGAGTCCTTCGCCGCGTCCTCGCCGAGCTTGAGCCCGTCCTCCCCTCGAAGCCCCAGCGCGAGGAGCGACGCGCGTCGGCGCACGGCGCGGTCGGGATCGCGCAGGGCCGCGGCCAGATGCGGGCCGGCTTGCGACGGGTCGAGCGCGATGAGGGCCTTGAGCGCGGCGATGCGCACCTCGGGCACCCTCGACTCCAGCAGCGGGGCGACGATGGAGACGCCTTCGTGCGTGGCGAAGGTCGCGAAGGTGGTGAGAAGGGCGACTTGGACTTTGGCGTCGGTCTCGGCGTGGAGCGCGGCGGCCAGCGCCGGCGCGGCGGCGGAGTGACCCAACGCCTTCAGGCGCTCGGCGGCGCGGACGCGGGCGCCGGGGTCGGGCGCGGAGAGCTCGCGGACAGAGAAGCCGAAGAGGGTCTCTTCGGTCCGACCGGCGAGCGGGTTGCCGCGCGTGGAGAGCTCGAGCACCTGGTCGTGGGAGACGTGAAGCCGCCCTTGGGAGGCGAGCATCGTGGCGTACTGCGTGAGGGACTCGGACGTGGGCGCGCGTTCGTCCTCGGGGGACGCGGGGACGGGCGCGGCCGCCTTGGGCTCCTGAACAACGGCTGGGGGCGGGGGCGGGCTCGATGCGCGGACAGGCTCGGGCCGAGGCACGGGGCGCATTCCGACCTGGGCCTGGGCGGCGCGCTTCTCGAGCACCTCGTTGCGGAGCTCGGAGATGAAGCTGGCGAGGTCGAGCTTGGGGTCGTCGTCGCTGATGGGCCGCCCGGTCTGATGCACCCGAGACGCCTCGACCAGCTTCCCGATGAGCGACGCGCGCTCGGTGCGCATCACCTCGTTCACGCGCGCGAGCTCTTCGCGTTCGCTGTGCGCGCGCTGCACCCGCACCTCGAGCTCGGCGGTGTGGCGTCGCAGCTCGATTTCGCGCTGGGCCGCGCCGGCGAGCTCCACCTTGAGACGCTCGATTTCCGCCCGGGCCGCCGCCAGGTCGTTGTTCAGCCCCTCGGAGCGCGCCTCGAAGTAGACAATCTTTTCGAGCGCGCTCTTGAGAAGCGCCTCTGGACGTTCATCGGTCAGAGTGGGCAACGATGGATCGCCTCGCTGGTTCCAAAGAGTACAGCCCTGTAGCGGTTTGTCGCGTTTTTGGATGCCTTCAAAGCCAACGTGCGGGACACGCCTACTCTACGCGACCTGAGATCGCAGGTAAACCCCCATATTTGCTAAAGAAATAGGCTGTGTTTCGAGCGTCCGAAAATCGCGCGGAGGCCCGATAAATCGGCCTCGGACGCGTTTTGTTCGCTCACAAACCCAAGCTTCTGAGCTGCTCGGGGAAGTCTTCGGTTCGGTCGAAACGCTGCGCGCGGATGCCCAACGCCCGCGCCGCCTCGACGAACTCGGGCAGGTCGTCGAAGAAGGCCGTCTCCTGCGGGAGCGTCTGCGCGCGGCGAAGCGCTTCGTGGAAGAACTGCGGCTGCGGCTTGATGAGCCCCAGCTCGTGCGAGAGCAGCACGTGGTCGAACTTCCGCAGCAACGGCAAGCGCGGCAGCAAATACCGCGCGTGCAAGTCATTGGTGTTCGACAAGAGCAAGAGCTTCACGCGGCCGACCAGCGACTCGACGTGCGGGAACACCTCGTTGTTGAGGCGAAAGTGGCAGTTCCAGAGCGAGAAGAACTCCTCCGACGAGAGCGGCCGGCCCAAGCGCGCGCAGACCGCGTCGCGAATCGCGTCGCCTTGCAGCTCGCCGCGGTTGATGCCCTCCCACAGCGCGCCATCGAAGCTCCGGGCGAGCGCGTCGGCGTTGGCGTCGCTCATCGCCGCCATGGCGCGGAAGAGCAGCGCGTTGTCGTGAAAGACGAGCACGTTGCCCAAGTCGAAGATGACCGCGCGGATGGGGACCTGGCTCATCGTCCCCCCAAGCGGCGCGAGCGGCCGAGCACGATGCCCTTGTCCTTTCGGCGCGCGGTCCTCTTCTTCGGCGCGCGCAGCGCGGGGCCAATCGGATCAGGGCAGAGGTCGCGCACGCGGCAGGCGCCGCACTCGTTGCACGACCAGACCGACTCGAACAGCGCGGTCACGCGGTCGATGGTGTCGAAGTCTTCGGTGACGAAGCCCACCTCGAAGTTGCGCTTGTGCGCGTGCTTGGCGCCCAAGCCCGCGCCCGTCAGGTTCGCGCTGCCCAGGTAAATCCACGCGCCATCGACGAGCACGCACTTGAAGTGCACGCGCGGGCAGATTTTGAGCTGGAGGCCGCCGCGCACGAGCCGCCGCTTTCGGTCGAACGACGCGCGGAACGGCCGCGACGGCAGCTCGGCGTGCAGGATGCGCAGGTCGACGCCTTTGGCCGCGAGCTCCGAAAACAGCTCGAGAATCGACCGGTGCGCGCCGCCTTGCTCGATGAACATCTCCTTCACGTTGGCGGTGCTGATCCAAACCGACTCGCGCGCGTGGGTGAGCCGGTTGAGCACCACTTCGCGGTACAGCTCGACGCCTGTCAGAAATTCGGCTTGGAGCGCGCGCATGAAGGACGAAGCAGCGTACTTTGAAGTATCTCCTCGCCGCCATGCTGACCGTCGCGCCCCACCCGCTGCTCTGTGTCGCCGCGTTCACGACCACCTTCGAAGCGCCGCTCGGCGCCACGAAGACGCCGGAGTCGATGCTCTCGCTCCTGCGGGCCGACGCGCGCGCGCCGATGCAGTCGAACGACGAGGTGCGCGCGGCGATTCGCGACCTGCTCCGACACGGCGGCTACAAGCCCACCGGCCGCGGCAAGCCGGCGTCGGAGTACCTGCTGCGCGCGGCGGGCGAAGGGACGCTGTCGAGCATCAACCTGGCGGTCGACGCGTGCAACGTGGTGTCCCTGCACTCGGGGTTGCCGATTTCGGTCGTCGATTTGGACCAGGCGAAGGCGCCGTTTTCGATTGACCTCGCCGGCCCCGGCGCGCGCTACGTGTTCAACGCGTCCGGGCAGGAGATTGATTTGGAAGGGCTGCTCTGTCTGTTCGACGCCGAGGGCCCCTGCGCGAACGCGGTGAAGGACGCGCAGCGCACGAAGACGAGCGCGGCGACGCGGCGAACGCTCTCGGTGTTGTGGGGCGCGCAGGCGCTGAGCGAGCGCGTGCGTGAAGCGGCGAGCTGGTACCAGTCGCTGCTGAACGGGATGGGCGCCGTCACGGGGGACTGTCCCTGAAGGGGACTGTCCCCGGTTCACCCAAGGCCCGTCGAAGCCCTCTGGTGACGCACCCTTCCGCCGACCGTTGATTCCTCCCTTGTCCATCCCTTACAGAGCCTCCTCGCCATGCGCGTCCTGCCCCTCGCTTTGTTCACCCTGCTCTCCGCCTGCGTCACCCAGGTCTCTTACCTTCCGCTCCACTCGCCGCCGCACGTGCTGACCGAGCGGCCCGAGAGCGAGGTCGAGCTGTTCACCGAGAGCCGCCCCGAGCGTCCGCACGTCGAGGTGGCCGTCATCGAAGCCAACGACGAGGTCGACGGCCGGCAGACCCGCGAGGAGGTGCTCGCGACCTTGCGCCGCACCGCCGCCGAACGGGGCTGCGATGGGCTCGTGGTCTTGGGGAGCCGCGGCTACCGCGGCACCTGCATCGTCTACTCGGAGCCTTCCGCGGAGAGAGGCGTGGGCGGCTCGGGGAGCCCTTCGGCTTCGGACGACGTGGAGCAGAACGAGGCGCAGGGGCTTTAAGGGCCTTGGGTCGACCGGGGACAGTCCCCTTCAGGGACAGTCCCCCCGTTAGGCGCGCACCAGCGGCTTGTAGCGGATGCGCGTCGGCTTGAGCGCTTCGGCGCCGAGCCGCTTCTTCTTGTCTTCTTCGTAATCCTGGAAGTTGCCCTCGAAGAAGAACACCTTGCTGTCGCCTTCGAACGCCAGGATGTGCGTGGCGATGCGGTCCAAAAACCAGCGGTCGTGGCTGATGACGACGGCGCAGCCCGCGAAGCCGAGCAGACCTTCCTCCATCGAGCGCAGCGTCTCCACGTCCAAGTCGTTCGTCGGCTCGTCGAGCAGAATCAGGTTGCCGCCCTCTTTGAGCAGCTTGGCCAAGTGCACGCGGTTGCGCTCACCGCCGGACAGGTCCTTCACCTTCTTCTGCTGATCCGCTCCCTTGAAGTTGAAGTTCGCCAGGTAAGCGCGCGACTGCATCTTGCGCGAACCCAGGTCGAGCAGGTCCAAGCCCCCCGACACTTCTTCGAACACCGACTTCTCGCCGTTGAGCGAGTCCCGGCTCTGGTCGACGTACGCGAGCTTCACGGTGGGGCCGATGACCAGCTCCCCCGCGTCCGGTTTCTCTTGACCGGTGATCATCCGGAACAGCGTCGTCTTCCCCGCGCCGTTCGGGCCGATGACGCCGACGATGCCGCCGGGCGGGAGCTTGAAGCTCAAGTCGTCGATCAGCAGCCGGTCGCCGAACGCCTTCTTCACGTGCTTGGCCTCGACCACCGCGCCGCCGAGCTTCGGCCCCGGCGGAATGTAAATCTCGCCCGGCCCTTCGCGCTTCTCGGGCGCGGCGTTGAGCAGCTCCTCGTACTTCGCCAGGCGCGCCTTGCCCTTGGCCTGCCGCGCGCGCGGGCTCATGCGGGCCCACTCGAGCTCGCGCTCGAGCTGCTTCTGCCGCGCCGACTCGGTCTTCTCCTCCTGCTGCAGCCGCTTCTGCTTCTGCTCGAGCCACGAGGAGTAGTTGCCCTTCCACGGCACGCCCTCGCCGCGGTCGAGCTCCAGAATCCACTCGGCCACGTTGTCCAGGAAGTAGCGGTCGTGGGTGATGGAGACGACGGTGCCCTGGTACTCCTTCAGGTGTTGTTCGAGCCACGCCACCGACTCGGCGTCCAGGTGGTTCGTCGGCTCATCGAGCAGCAGGAGGTCCGGCTTCTCGAGCAAGATGCGGCACAGCGCGACGCGGCGCTTCTCCCCGCCTGACAGCTTGGCCACATCGGCATCGCCCGGCGGCAGGCGCAGCGCGTCCATCGCGATGTCGAGCGTCCGGTCCAGCTCCCAGCCGTTGCCGGCGTCGATGGCGTCTTGCAGCTTCGCCTGTTCGGCGAGCAGCTTCTCCATCTCGTCGTCGCCCATCGGCTCGGCGAACTGGGCGGACACCGCGTTGAAGCGGTCGAGCAGCTCGCGCATCGGCTTCACGCCCAGCTCCACGTTGCCCTTCACGTCCAGCTTCGGGTCGAGCTGAGGCTCCTGCGGCAAGTAGCCGACGCGCACCGAAGGGTCCGGCTTGGCGTGGCCGAAGAATTCGGTGTCCACGCCCGCCATGATGCGAAGCAACGTCGACTTGCCCGAGCCGTTCGGGCCGATGACGCCAATCTTCGCGCCCGGGAAGAACGAGAGGTAAATCCCCTTGAGAATCTCTTTGCCGCCCTTCACCTTGCGCAGGTCCTGCATGGTGAAGATGAAGTTCTGAGCCATGGGGGCGGGCGATACCTTCGGGCGACCGCCGTTGCAAGCGCGTCCAGAGCGCTTCAGGCGCCGTCAGCACCCGTCTGGACAGCCGCAGACGTTCTGGATGCCGTTCGAGTCCTTGCCGCAGTCTTCGTTGCGGGTGCAGACGTTGCCGTTCTCGCAGTAACACGTGCAGCTGCTCTTCTGCCCGCCGTTGTCGCCGCCGCCCTTCTGGACCTCCTCGGGAATCTCGACCTCCATGTCGCGCCACTGAGGGCTGGCGCAGGTTCCACCCGCGCAGCTCGCCTCCAGCACGCTCCCCTGGGGGCCCACGGCGACGAGCTTTCCGCCGGGCCCGAAGGTGACGCCGCGCAGCGGACGCCGCTCCTCGGTGTCGAACGGCGTCCACGTGGTGCCATCCCCCGACGTCACCACCTCGCCGTTCGAGGTGACGACCGCGAAGTTGCCGTCGGCGTAGGCGAACGCGCATGACTCGGTGCCGCTCCACAGCGCGCTCGCCCGCACGTTCCAGCTCACCCCGTCGCTCGAGGTGAAGATGCTGCCGTCGACGGTCACCTCGACGAACTGCCCGTTGCCGTACCCCAGCGCGCAGGGCGTCTGGTGCAGCTCACCTGCTTGAAACGTTCCCCCGTCCGTTCCGAAGTAAAGAAACGGCGGGTTCGAGCCCGCGCCGGCCGCCAGCACCACGCGCTCGCCGTCGCAGGCGACTCCGACGAAGCGCGCGGGGGTGGGCAGGTTGGGAACGCGCTCCCACTTGGTTGCGTCCGTGGAGAAGGCGACATACCCCTTCTCGCCGACGAAGTAGTACGCGCCGTTGCACGACGTGGCCGCGCGCATGTCGCCGGCGCCCAGCCCAGCGAAGTTCCAGCCGGTCCAGGTCCAGCTGTCGGCCGAGCGCCAGATTTTTCCGCCGTTGCCCGCGAGCAGGAAGTACTTGCCGTCGTGGGTGATGTAGCGAAGCGTGTCGGTGGTGAGCGAGTCGCTGACCAGCCAGTCCTTCGACAAATCGCCGCTTACGAAGATTCGCCCGTCGGGCCCCGCGGCGACGTATTGCTTGGGCGAGGCCGCGACGCTCTGCAGGTCGGGCTTCACTTTGTCGGAGTCGTCGAACAGGTCGAACAGGTCGCAGCCCGAGACGAGCAGCAGCACCGCCAGACAGCCGTATGCGCGCATGGAAAACCCCCCGTTCAGGATTTTACCGCGAACGCATGTGATAGGAGGGCCCAAGCTGTGACGGCGACCGCCCCGGTGCTCGAAGTTCAAGAGCTCACCAAGAAATTCGGACAGATGACCGCGCTCGACGCGGTGTCGCTGTCCATCGCGCCGGGTGAAATCTTCGCGCTGCTCGGCCCCAACGGCGCCGGCAAGACGACGCTCATCGGCGCGGTGTGCGGCCTGGTGAAGAAGACCTCCGGGCACATCGCGCTCTTCAGCCGCTCGCTCGACGAGGACTCCGTCACGCCGCGCTACGACGTGGGGCTGGTGCCGCAGGAGATCAACTTCGACCCGTTCTTCACGGTGCGGGAAACGCTCGAGATTCAGCTCGGCTACTACGGCCGGCCGAAGGACACCGCGCGCATCGACGAGGTGCTCGGGGCGCTCGAGCTGTCGTCGAAGGCGGACGCGAGCACCCGCACGCTGTCGGGCGGCATGAAGCGGCGGCTGCTCATCGCCAAGGCGCTGGTGCACCGGCCGAAGCTCGTCTTCCTCGACGAGCCCACCGCGGGCGTCGACGTGGAGCTGCGCCACGACCTGTGGCGCTACGTGCGCAAGCTGCGCGCGGAAGGCACCACCATCGTGCTGACCACGCACTACCTGGAAGAAGCCGAGGAGCTCGCCGACCGGGTCGGCATCATCAACGAAGGCAAGCTGTCGCTCGTCGAGTCGAAGGCGGCGCTGATGCGGCGGCTGGGCGAGAAGAAGCTCGAGGTGCGCTTCGAGCGCGCGCTCGAGGCGCTGCCGGCGTCGATGAAGGGGCTGCCCGTGACGCTGGCCGATGACAAGCGTTCCCTCGTCTACACCGAGCGGGAGGGCGCGCGGCCGACGGGCGAGGTGCTCCGCGCGCTGTACCAGGAGAGCCTGCCCATCGCCGAGGTCGAGACGCGCCGCGCGCGGCTGGAGGACGTGCTGCTGCTGGTGCTTCGGCAGTCGTCGAGCGGCAAGCCCTAAATGCCACGGTTGGCGCGTGGACGGCGCGTGCGCACCTTGGTCGGTGCGTGCAAGAGCGACCGCACATCGACGCGCTCGAATCGGCGCGACCCGCCGTGGCGCTGATCAACGTCCACGCCCGCACGGGCGAAAAGCACCTGGCGGACGCGATGCGCGCGCTGGCCCGACAGGGGCTCTCCCCTTCGGACGTGGTGGCGGTGCGGCACCCGGGCGCGCTGCCGCGGCTCACCCGGGCGGCGCTCGAGTCGGGCGCGCGGCTGGTGCTCGTCGGCGGCGGAGACGGTTCGGCGAGCGGCGCGGCGAACGTCTTGGCGGGAACCGAGGCCGTGCTCGGGCTCTTGCCCATGGGCACCGGCAACGACTTCGCGCGCAGCCTGGGCATTCCACCGCGGCTGAAGGCGGCGGCCGAGCTGCTGACCCGCGGCCAGGTGATGGCGGTCGACCTGGGCCAGCTCGACGACGGCACGTTCTTCTTGAACTCGGTCTCGATGGGGCTCTCGGGGCGCGTGTCGCGTCACTTGAAGCCCGCGCTGAAGCGGCGCTGGGGCAAGCTCGCGTACCTCTTCGCCGCGGCGCGCACGCGGGGCGAGCCGCCTCGACCGTTCCAGGTGCGCCTGCGGCTGGACGGCGAAGAGCGCCGCTTCGAGGCGATGCAGGTGCTGGTCGGCAACGGCCGCTTTCAAGGCGGCGGCCAGCTCATCGCCCCGGACGCGACGGTCGACGACGCCCGGCTCGACGTCTACGCGCTGACCGCCCAGCGGCGCGAGCCGCCGGCCGCCCGGTGGAGACGGCTCGCGCGCTTCGCCGCGAAGCTCTACCTCGGCAAGCACACCGAGGACCCCGAAGTGCACCACTGGCGCGTCCGGCGCGTAGAGGTGGAGGCGACCCCCGCTCAAGACATCTGGTGCGACGGCGAGCCGGCGGGCCACACGCCGATTCGAGCCCAGGTGCGTCCGCGGGCGATGCGGGTGCTGGTGCCGCCCGGCGGGCCCGCACATCCTTGAGCGTGCAGTGGTGCGGGCGCGCGGTTATTGCTTGTCTCATGACCGACGCAACGCTTGGCGCCTCGTGCACCCCCAACTTCAGCGCCACCGGGCGAAGGCGCAGGCTGCGCGTCGCCCAAGTCGGCGCGGCGGTCGCGGTGGCTCTCCTCCTGGTGCTCGTGGTGCTGGACGCGCCCTGGTTCGCCCGGCTGTTGGTGTTCGTGCCGGCGGCGCTCGCCGCGATCTCGTACCTGCAGGTGCGGCGCAACACCTGTGTCGCGCACGCCGCGCGCGGAACCATCGAGCACGACGACTTCTCCACCACGCCCGCCCCGAAGGACGAGCTCGAGATCAGCCGACGCGTCGCGCGGACGATTCAACGCGACGGGCTGCTGCTCGGCGTTGTCGCCGGCCTCATCGCTGCCGCGACGGCTTTGCTTTAGAAGCCAGCGCCGACCGTGAAGGTCACGAACGGCTGCAGCGTGGGCATCGGCTTGATCAACTTCGGCGCGTGCGGCGCGTAGATGAGCCCGGTGGTGAGGTTGCCGACCAGCTCGAAGGTGCTGTTGATGGGGATGAGCGCTTGCAGCGAGGTGGTGGCCTCCGGCCCAGCGGTCTCGACGCCGCGCGGGCCGACCCCAGTGAAGAGAAAGCCGGAGTCGTCTTCGCCCTGCTGAATCTCCGCGAAGCCCAAGCCGACGCGCGGCTGCAGCTGCACCCAGCCGAAGTCGAAGTGGTAGAGGCGCAGGTTGCTGCGGAAGTGCGCGGTCTCGGGGTCCGGGTCCTTGTGCAGAAAACCGCTGCCGGTGCCGCACGCCTCGAACGAGAGGAACGCGAGCGGAGAGCCGTCGATGCAGATCTCCGGGCGCGTGGCGCTGCTCGACGCGCCGACGCGCAGGTTCAGGTAATTGCGAATGGCCGGCGCGCGCTGCGTGATGACCGGCGCCGGTGCGGGCTCCACGCGGGGGGTGGGCTCGCTGGCGTCTTCGGCCCAGGCGACGCCCGAGAGGACCAGCACCGCCGCGACGAACTTCCGAAACATGTGCTCGAAGCTCCTTCGCCCTTTGCAGGCGAGTTTGCCACAGGGGTGGGCGGCGAGGTGAGCGCGGTCCTCACCGCTCGAGCTTCTCCCATGGAATCTCGCGACTTGCGCGGCCCTGCCGCTGCGTCGTGAGCATCGCGTTTCTACTCTGGGGCGAGCCGACGCAACCGCGCGCGATGGGCGGAGCGAGGGAAGGACACGTCGAACGCCTCGAGACGCTTTTCGAACTCCGAGACGCGACCCAGGCGTGCGAGCGCTTCCAGCCCAATTGCCTCGCGCTCCTCCGCAAACAGTGGAGATGGAAACTCGGCCGCGTGTCTCGCCGTGAGCTGAAGCGCGCCAGCAAAATCCGCCTTGGCGAGAGACTCCGCCGCCGAGCGCAACAGCGACGCCTCGGTCTCCAGCGACGCGGCCGGCACTACCGACTCCTTCACCTGATGTCGTACCCCAGCAGGTCGACGCTGCGTCGCCTTCGCTGGTGGTGCCGAAGAGGGCTGGGGACTGCTTGATTCGATGGGCGGCGCGACGGTCACCGCGGGAGCTGAACGAGCGTCCTTCACACGAACCGTCTGTCGCGCCAGCGGAACCGAAATCGCGCCGGTCGCCACCACCGCTCCCACCGTGAGCGAAATCACCTTGGCAGTGAGCCACGATGTCGCGCCTTGGCCGGCAACGTTCGCCGGAGCGCTGGAGGCATCGGGCGCGGGCAGCGGTGCGTCCAAACCCAAGCGAGCCGCCACTTCGCTCAGCTCCGCTGGGGTCGGATCATCTCCACCAGCAAGCTCGAGCAAGTCGCGAAGTGCACGAGGCCCATCGTCGATGAGTCGAGTCGGCACCGAAACGGGTTTCATCGGTCACCTCCCCAGGTCTCGACGGCTATCTGCTCCACTCGAGCTCGCGCCGCGCGGTAGCGCGTGTACGCCGTTTGTAGTGGGCACCCCACCGCCGCAGCGACCTCAGGCATGGTCCACTCTTCCAGCTCGTACAAGACGAACACCGCGCGCTTGTCCTCATCGAGCTGATCCAAGATCCGATCGAGTTGCTCACGGGTCTGGCGATTCTCGACCGTGCGCTGTTGCTCCGCGGCGGAAGAGCGCTCCGGCGGCGCGGCGGTAAGCACCTCGTATTTCGTGCGCGCCTGCTTTCGATGATCAGCCGCGACACGCAAGCAGATGCCAAAGAGCCATGCCCGAATCGAACCGTCGGAGTGAAAGTCGGCGAGCCGTCGCATCACCACCATGAAGACTTGCTGCGTCGCATCAGGCAGGTCGGCTTGCGCGATGCCAAGGCGGCGCAGCGATCGCCAGACGAAGCTCGCTTCGGCGGCATAAATGGCTTCAACGGTGAGGACGGTTGGCTCCGCCTCAACGAGCGCCAGCATGGGCTTGTGATGTGGTTGGCCGGAGCCCATCGAAGTCATGGCTCCAGCTCGTAGGTGAAGCTCAACCCCACGTCGATTCCTCCACCCGGCATGCGGTGGACGACGTTCGTTGTCCCATCGCGGTCGGCGAAGGCGAGATCGGTTGCCGATGCGCGATTGAATGCTCCGGCGTAGAGATGAGCGCCCCAGCCCTCGCGAGCAAACCCGACCCGAGTCCGAAAGCCGTAGTCGATGAATCCAAGGTTGCGGGCGAAGTTTTCGTCGAAACCGACCCCATGGACTTGCAGAAAACCGCCTCGCGCTTGAGCGCACACGTCGCCACGAAACCATGACTGAGCGATGAGCACCGGACACGCCACGGCTTCCAACGCGTATCCGCGAGTGTCGGCAGCGAACCCCCCAATCGGATCGCGGCGTGAAAGCCAACCGATGGCAGCGACCTCGAGAAGAGCGCGAGAGAACCTCTTGGTTCCGGCCAGGCGAACCCCACCGCTGGGAGCCCACACGATTCCCGACGAACCGATCAGCCCGGCACTGAAACCCCACGGCGACGGCAAGGGCGAATGACTGATCAACGGCGGCGACGAAGCCAGCGTCGGCTCGAGGGGAGCTCGCGTGCGCGAGAAGCCGGTGGGCTCAACCAACAGCGAGATGATCAACACCAGCCCCTCGTCGAGGTCTCGGCAGCCAGGCCGAGCCGAACGAAGCTCTCGAAACCCCACCTCGGCTCCCGTGCGGTCGCGGACCGAGAACGAGGCGAGCCACTCGTTTCCGTCGCGCGAAATGACACCTTCGATCAACGACGCAGTGTCTCCGGGTGACTCCGGCGCATGGCCGCCGAGCCGCGCTGTCACGAGGTCGTTCAGCGCGCGCGGATCAATACAGCTCTCGGCCCCCGGTGACCGGGCCCAACTCAAGAACCATGATGGGGCCGGTTTTTCGGCTTGGGCTTGAATCGCTCCAAGCAGAAGGACTACGAGCGATAGCCGTCGCCCATGCTGTCGCAGCAAACCGATCACCACGCGAGCGCCTTACTGCGAGCACAAGCCCGCGGGCAAATTCGGCCGGCCGGGTGGATCAATAACATTCTGCCAGCTCCTTCCAATCAACGGTCACAGGAGACGATTGGAATGAGCCACCAAAAGTTATTGGTCGCACTCGCAGCCGTGTCGCTCACCGGGTGCCCGGAGACAGTGGTTTTGGGCAAACTGCTTCCCGAGGAAACGCCCATCGACGCGGGGGTTTCGAGCCCTCCTCCAGAAACGTGCCTGTCCCCTTATTGCGTCATCGCTCCAGTCGCTGGGCCAACTTGCTCAAATGGAGCGTTCTCCTTCGATTGCGCCAAGCCCCGCTGCCTCTCCAGCGGTTGGTGCTGGGAGAACCCCAAGCCCTCCGGTCAAGCCCTACGTCAGGTGTTTGCGATTTCGAGCACCGAGGTCTGGGCGATTGGCGGTGACGAGACCGACGCGATTGTTCTTCGTCTGTTTGGCACCGTATGGCGCGAGGTCACGCCTCCTGGATTGAAAACACCGAGTGCCCTTTGGGGGACTGCGTCTGGACAGGTGTGGCTCGCCGAGCGAACCGGGCGTGTTTGGCACTTCGATGGCATCGACTGGTCGGTCGCCCAAACGAGTCCTTCGACCCATTGGTTTTGGGTCACCGGTACCTCACCGAGCGACGTTTGGGTCGTCGGGCATGACCTTGATCAGGACGAAGTCGTGGCCTCGCATTTCGATGGTGTGAGTTGGACCCGTCACCACCCGCCCGTTCACGGCAGCTATGGCACCGCGCTCGCTTTGAGCGTCAGCGCGAACGATTTTTGGCTCATCGCGAATGACCACATGAGCGCCGATGGTGGCCTGCGTTGGACAAACGAGATCGCCCGATGGAATGGGGCAACGTGGTCGTCATTGCCAGTTCCCGACGACATGCAGGAAGTCTTTTTCACGTCTGTCGCCGCATCGGGTCCCGGCCAGGTTTGGTTCAGCGGAGGCAACCAGCTGATCCAATGGAATGGCGTTTCATTTGAGTCCCACGACTCGTCGATCCCGAACAGAATTTTCGCGACGACCGATGGCCTCTGGACTGTCGACTATCGCGGCCGACTCTTTCGTTGGGTGATGGGTCAATGGGTTCAGGTCGCCGTACACCCCGGCTACAAAGAGCTGCTGTATTCCGGTCACCCGTGGGCAATCGGAGGCACTTCGTCTACGGATCTCTGGCTCGCGGGGCCCGGTCTCGACCTTCTGCATTGGGACGGAAATGCCCTAACGACCGTTCGTCCGCGGCCGGTGAATGAAGATCTGCTCTCGATTGACGGGCGAGTTGCCAACGACCTGTGGATTGGCGCCGCGGGCCACGTGCTGCAGTACGACGGCCAGCGGTGGATCCAACACCGACTCGAGCGATCCGAGTACTTCAGGACTTTCGTTGCGAGTGACGGAACTGCGTTCGCTCTCAGCGAGACCTCGCTCTTTCGTTACTCCGAAGGCACGTGGCGCCGTGAGCCGCTCGGTGTCTGGAGCGGACTACGAGGCATTCACGGGTCGACCATCAACAACCTCTGGGTGGTCACCACCCATGGGAACGTTTTGCACTTCAACGGTCAGGTTTGGAGCTCAGTCGACCTCGGTCAAAACCTAGCGCTGACCGATGTTTTCGTTCTCGGTGAAACGAATGTTTGGGTGGCGGGAAGGAGGGGAGCGCTGCTGCAGTGGAACGGCGCGCGCTGGATTCAGTTGAGCTCCCCCGCTGGCGACGCCGACATCGAGTCGCTTTGGGCCAGCGACCCGAACAGCGTTTGGGCAGTGACGCTGAACCAACTGCTCCATTGGGACGGGGCGCGCTGGAGTACCGTCACGCTGCCTCCCGGGTTTAAGGTCTTCGGACCGATGGTCGGCACCGGTCCCAATGACCTTTGGGCTTGGGGCCGGTCGGCAGAAGGGCCTGCGATGATTCACTTCGACGGATCGAAGTGGAGCGCGGAGGCCATGACTTCGGTCCACCAGTTCGGCACCTGGGTGAGCCAACACGACGTCATCTCCGTGGGGCTCGATGGCTCGCTCCTTCGCAAGCGGCGGTGACCGTCCACACCTTCACCAGATGGGCGGCCACAACACCGCGGGTATTCGCGCCACAGCCCGGACGCACTCGACTGCTACCGCTGCGTGGCGTTCTGCGGTACTTGCTTCGGTAGTTGGCGAAGGCTTCATCCAAACCCTTCTTTGGGAGCACCCATGGCGACGCCCAAGCTCGACAACCAAACGGCGCTTCACTCTTCTGGCCGCATTTGGGACGCGGAGATTTTGCCGGCGCTCGAGAAGTACATTCGCATTCCCAACAAGTCGCCCGCGTTCGACGCTCACTGGTTCAAACACGGTCACATGGAGAAGGCGACGCAGCTGATCGCCGACTGGTGCAAAGCGCAGGCGCCGCACATCCCGGGTCTCCAGGTCGAGGTCATTCGCCTGAAGAACGAGAAGGGCGAAGACCGCACGCCGCTCATCTACATGGAGATTCCCGGCACCGGGAACGACACGGTGGTGCTCTATGGCCACCTGGACAAGCAGCCCGAGATGACCGGCTGGCGCGCGGGCTTGTCACCGTGGGAGCCGGTGCGCGAAGGCGACAAATTGTACGGGCGCGGCGGCGCCGACGACGGTTACTCGTCGTTCGCTTCGCTCGCGGCGATTCGCCTGCTGAAGGAGCAGAAGATTCCGCACGCGCGCTGCGTGGTGCTGATTGAGGCGTGCGAAGAGAGCGGCAGCTACGACCTACCGGCGTACGTCGAAGCGCTGGCGCCGCGCATCGGCCAGCCGTCGCTCGTGGTGTGTCTCGACTCCGGCTGCGGGAACTACGAACAGCTGTGGCTCACCACTTCGCTCCGCGGCCTCATCGCCGGGAACTTGCGGGTGCAGGTTCTCGAAGAGGGCGTGCACTCGGGCGACGCGAGCGGCGTGGTGGCGTCGTCGTTTCGAATTCTTCGCCAGCTGCTCTCGCGCATCGACGACGAGGGCACCGGCAAGGTGAAGCTCGAGGCGCTGCACGTGAAGATTCCCGAAGCGCGCGTCGAGCAAGCCAAGGCGGTGGGCAAGGCGCTCGGCCAAGAGGCGTTTGCGCGCTTCCCCTGGGTGAAGGGCGCCAAGCCGATGGCCGACGATGCGGCCGAGCTGATTCTGAATCGCACCTGGCGACCGACGCTGTCCATCACCGGCATGGAGGGTCTTCCGCCGCTCGAGAGCGCAGGCAACGTGTTGCGGCCGTACACGGCGGCGAAGCTGTCGGTGCGCATTCCGCCGCGGTGTGACGCCAAGGCCGCGACCAAGGCAATGAAAGAGACGCTCGAAAAGGACCCGCCGTATGGCGCGAAGGTGACTTTCGAAGGCGAGAAAGCGAGTGCCGGGTGGGACGCGCCATCCCTCGAGAAGTGGCTCGAGGCAGCGACCGGCGAGGCGAGCACGGCCTTCTTCGGTCGGCCCTTCATGGCGATGGGCGAAGGCGGCACGATTCCGTTCATGGAGATGCTCGGCCAGAAGTTCCCCAAGGCGCAGTTCCTCATCACGGGTCTGCTGGGCCCGGGAAGCAACGCGCACGGCCCGAATGAGTTTCTCCACATTCCGACCGGGAAGAAGCTGACCGCCGCGGTGGCGAGCGTGGTGGCCGCGCACTTCACGCGGGCCGAGCAGCGATGACACTGGAAAGACCGCGCGGCCGTTACCGGCCGAGGGCGTAGGCCGCGGCGTGCAGCGCTTCGACCACCTGGGCCATGCGCCGGTAGTCGAGCGTCTGCCAGGTGTCGGTGGCGCGGTGGTAGTGCGGGTTTCGGTTGAACGCGGTGTCGGTCACCATCACCGCGTCGAAACCGAAGTGCCAGAAGGGCATGTGGTCCGAGAAGTCGATGCCCTCGAGCGCGGCCGGCGCGTTGATGGAGCGCACCGGCAGCGGCGACGCGGAGCGCATCGCGCGCTTGATCTGCCGGACGATGCCCACCTGGGTGAGGTTCCCCACCACGGCGATGAAGTCGCCGCGGTCGGTGTAGAGCGGCTCGAGCAGCGCGAACGGCAGGGCCTGGCTGCCGGGCGCGTCCGAGAAGAAGCCGATCATCTCCACGGACAGCATGCCGCGCACCTTCGCGCCGCGCCGCGCGAGGCTCTCGGCGTGCGCCCAGCTGCCTTGGGCGTTGGTGCGAAAGTGCGGCTCCTCTTCCAGCGCGTACGCCGCCAGCACCACCTCGAACGGCGGCGGCTGCTCACCGAAGAGCCGCGCCAGCTCGAGCAGCCCGGCCACGCCGCTGGCGTTGTCGTCGGCGCCGGGGTGCGGCCCGTCGACGTCGTAGTGCGCGCCCAGAATGACCGGGGTGTTCGTCTCCGGCCCGAACCGCGCGAGCACGTTTCGGTACGCCCGGCCGCCGACCTCCCAGCGTTGCTCGTGGACGACACCGCCGGCATCGCGAAAGCCGGCGGCGAGGTGGTCTGCGACCTTGGACAAGTTCTCCGCGTGCAGGTGGCTGCGGGGACCGAACGACTCGCTCAGCGTGCGCACGTGCGCTTCCAGCCGCTGGGGATCTGCCTTCACCCGCGGCCCCTCCAGCGGCGCGCGCCCGACCGGCTGGGTCAGCCAATAGGCCGCGCCCGCCAAGAGCGCGAGCGCCACCGCCGCCATCCACACCATCGCCATTGCCGGCCTTCGCACCGGGCGCTCTTACCCAAAGGCCCCTGCGAAGAACACGCCCTTTTACGAGCGCGGACAGGGGCTGAGCAGGTCTAAAAGCAGTAGCACCAGACGGCGCTGGTGCCCGCGGCCGAGGCTTTCTGCTGACAACTGGTGATGTCTTGAGACCAACTGCCGGGGATGGAGCACGTACCCGTGCCCGCGACGCCCACGACACTTCCGGTGGCAGGTTTGCAAGTCATACCCCATTGGGCGCAGACGTCAGCGCAACTGAGGTTCAGGTTTTCGGTGCAGCGCTGGCAGTCAAAGGGGGTCGCGCACGCTTGGCAGCTGCCGTTCTTGCAAGTCGTTGTGCCGGTGCATCGGGTGCCGCAGCTGCCGCAGTTCTCGTTGTTGTGTTGAACGTCCGTGCAATGCCCGCCGCAGATCTGGTCCCCAGAGAAGCAGGCGTGTTGTCCCTGAAAGCAGAAGCCGTCGGGTAAGACGTTGCCGCATCGCCCGCAGTTCTGCTTGTCCTTCATCAGGTTGACGCACTTGCCGCCGCAGAGCGTTTCGCCGTTCGAGCAGGGTTGGCATTGGCCACTCACACAGCTGGGTGACGGGCCGGTGCAGGCGTTGCCGCAGCTGCCACAATGCTTCACCTCTTTGTCGAGATTCATGCAGTCACCGCCGCATGCGCCGGTAGAAGGTGCTTTGCACTGCATCCCGATGCGAACGGTTCGTTCAGCGCGGCGGCCTTCTTCGTCATAGAACGACGCGACCAGCGCGCGCTCGAGGGACCGCGTGAAATGGATCGGCTCGACTTGGTTGAGGGCTGACCAGCTCACCGTCATCGAGAACGCGCCATTGGTGTTGGTGGTCGCGAAGGCCCCCAGCAGCGCGTTTTGATCGTTTCGCAAGACGCCGCCGATGACCTTGTTGACGCCTTCCGGGTGGGTGAGAACTGCCGAGACGACGAACGATTCACCTTCAAAAATGGTCGAGACATTGGTCCCGACGGTGAGAAAAACCGGGCCGCCTTGATCATTCTGCAGACCAGCATCCGGCGTGACACCGGCGTCGGCTCCAGCGGTGGTTTCCGAGCTCAGATTCGAGGGGGGCTCACTGCTCTCTGCACGGTCGAGAGTCGGGACGCAGCTCGCCAGCAGAACCACGACGGCGGGAAGGAGTCGTTTCATTGGGGGGTGACCCCGCTACTGCTGCGTTTGCGCAAAAATCTTCTGCACGATTCGCCTTCTTTTCTCGTTGCGACGTAAGCGTCGCTTCGCCGCGCCGTGACAAGCCACTTCGGGGTAGCGTTTCGGCGTCCCGGGGGGGCGCATGGTCCGTCTATTCGCTGGCATCGTCGTGGCGGGCGTCGCCCTGCTCACCGGCTGCCAGTTTCAGAAAAAG
>CAZEDU010000025.1:0-24983 GCA_964511185.1 uncultured Myxococcaceae bacterium
GCGCGTCCAAGCCATCAGTACCTCGGCTTCGGCGCGGGGAGCGATTTCGAGCGCCGCGTGGTGTTCAAGCCCAGGGCCGCCGAGCTGCTACGCGCGGCTTTCGAGGCGAAGAGCTGGCAGGGCGAGGCCGTGCTCTTCAGTGGAAACACCGACTGCTATCAGCCGATCGAGGCGAGCCTGCGACTGACACGCGAGTGCCTGGAAGTGTGCGGCGAGTATCGGAATCCTCTCCACATCATCACCAAGGCTCCGCTCATCGAGCGCGATCTCGAGCTGTTGGTGCGCCTCGCAGAGCACACGCCGGTCGGCGTCACCATCAGCGTGCCGTTCTGGGATCCCGAGGTCGCTCGCTCCATCGAGCCTGGCGTGGCGACGCCCCAGCGGCGAGTTCGTACGATCCGTCGCCTCGCGGATGCGGGGCTCGACGTCAGCGTCAACGTGGCTCCGCTGATCCCGGGGCTCGCCGACCGTGATTTGGTGCGCATCCTCGAAGCGTGTCGTGAGGCCGGTGCGCGGCGCGCGGGCATGATCCTGGTGCGGCTCCCGGGAGAGGTGAAGCAGGTCTTCGTCGAGCGCTTGGAGCGCGAGCTTCCAGATCGAGCGGGCAAGGTCCTGGCGCGGATCCGAGAGGCGCGGGGTGGAAAGCTCAACGATTCTCGTTTCGGCGCTCGGATGCGCGGTGAAGGGCAGTACGCCGAGGCCATCTGGAGCCTGTTTCGCTCCACCTGTGCTCGCCTGGGATACCTCCAGGGCGTCGAAGAGAACGACACGCCGGTCCGCTCGACCTTTCGGCGCCCGACGGATCGGGGTGGCCAACTGCGTCTGTTTGGTTGACTCCCTTCAGTTGCTCTGGGCGTGGGTTTGGGGGAGAGGGTGAGGTGCGGCGAGGTGTCGCGCGCTGCAGGGCACCGGGTGGCTGGAGCCCTGCACAGGCCTACAGTTCGCGTTGGCAGAACAAGCCGACCGTGCTAGACGCGGCGCGACATCGGGCCAGCATTTTTGACGCTGGACCTCACCCAATCCCGCTCTGAACAGGGCGGCCCCGAATGAGTAAGAACGCACCGAACAGCTGGTGCGACCCGATTGACGGCTCCGCGCTCCGCGCGGCAAGCACCACCTCAACACTCACGACGCCTGTTGATCACGGGCGCGGAGCAGAAGCGATAGAGCAAAGATGGCGGAAACGACAGCAGCCGGCGCGGTTGGAAAAATCACCCAGGTCATTGGTCCCGTCGTGGACGTGGAGTTCCCCCCGGGCAAGCTCCCCAAGATCCTCAACGCGATCGTCACCTCCAACCCGAATATCTCCGCGGAGAAGGGCAACCTGACGCTGGAGGTGGCTCAGCACCTCGGCGAGTCGGTGGTGCGCGCGATCGCGATGGACGCCACCGAGGGTCTGGTCCGCGGCGCCGAGGTGACGGACACCGGCAGCCCGATCATGATGCCCGTGGGAGAAGCGGTGCTCGGTCGCATCCTCAACGTGATCGGCAAGCCCGTGGACGACGCGGGGCCGGTCGAGGCGAAGAGCACCCTCCCCATCCACCGCGACCCGCCGAAGTTCGTCGACCAATCGACGAACGTCGAGATTTTCGAGACCGGCATCAAGGTCATCGATCTGCTCGCCCCCTACCGAAAGGGAGGAAAGATCGGACTGTTCGGCGGTGCAGGCGTCGGCAAGACCGTGCTCATCCAAGAGCTGATCAACAACGTCGCGAAGGCCCACGGTGGTGTGAGCTGCTTCGCTGGCGTCGGTGAGCGCACCCGCGAAGGCAACGACTTGTTCTTGGAGATGGCCGAGTCGAAGCTCGAGAGTGGTGAGCCCGTGCTGAGCAAGACGGCGCTGATCTTCGGTCAGATGAACGAGCCCCCGGGCGCGCGCGCGCGTGTGGCGCTGAGCGCACTGACTTGCGCGGAGTACTTCCGCGACGAGCAGGGTCAGGACGTGCTGCTGTTCGTCGACAACATCTTCCGCTTCACCCAGGCAGGCTCTGAGGTGTCCGCGCTTCTCGGGCGTATGCCGAGCGCCGTCGGCTACCAGCCTACGTTCGCGACCGAGATGGGCGCGCTGCAGGAGCGCATCACCTCGACCAACAAGGGCTCCATCACCTCGGTGCAGGCGATCTACGTGCCCGCCGACGACTTGACCGACCCGGCGCCGGCCACCACCTTCGCGCACTTGGACGCGACGACGGTGCTCTCTCGCGCCATCTCCGAGCTCGGCATCTACCCCGCGGTCGATCCGCTCGACTCGACCTCGCGCATCTTGGATCCGCAGGTGGTGGGCGTGGAGCACTACACGGTCGCCCGCAAGGTGCAGGGCATTCTGCAGCGCTACAAGGAGCTGCAGGACATCATCGCGATTCTGGGCATGGACGAGCTGTCGGAAGAAGACAAGCTCACCGTGGCGCGCGCCCGCAAGATTCAGCGCTTCCTCTCGCAGCCGTTCCACGTGGCCGAGGTCTTCACCGGCCGCCCGGGCAAGTACGTGAAGCTCGCCGACACGATTCAGGGCTTCAAGGAGATCGCCGACGGCAAGCACGACGACATCCCCGAGGCTGCCTTCTTCATGGCCGGCGGCATCGAGGACGTGCTGGAGAACGCCCGCAAGCTGGTGGCCTGACATCGTGTTGGCGCGGTCTCACATCCTGGCAGCGCTCCTGGTCCTCTTCACCGCCGGGCGCTCGGCCTTCGCGCAAGCGGACGCGGGGCGACCCGCGCCGGCCCCGGAGATGACGCGCACCCAGGTGTCGTCGAACGGGATGTTCGGCATCCGGCTGCTCCTGAGCAGTGCGGGCTGTCAGACCGAGGTGGTCAAGGAGTCGATGCGGGCGTGGGTGCTGGACAAGTGCGTCGCGACCCCGAACGACCTGTACTTCGTCTCGAACGACGGCGAGCGCTTCTGGGTGCTGAGGACGACGCCCGAGCGGCCGCCGGCGATTCGCAAGACGAAGAGCAAGTCGCCGCCGTGGCTCAACGTGGTGGTCGCCGAGCTGTACGACCGGCGCGGCGAGCTGGTTGGCTCCAAGCGCGTCCGCGAGCTGGTGCCGGTCTACGGGCAAGGCCAGGTGCGCCACCTGAAGCGTCATTTTCTGTGGCTCGAAGGCGTGTCCGGCGTGCCGGGCAGGAGCCCTCGGGTCAATGACCACAATCAAGTCGAGCTCGAGACGGTGGGCGCCGCGCCGGTGAAGCTCGAGTTCTAGCCGTCGAGAGAGACAACATGGCCAAGCTCAGCGTCGAAGTCGTCACCCCCGAGAAGCGCGTGCTCCACGCCGAGGCCGACGAGGCCATCGTGCCGGGGCACCAGGGCTTGTTCGGCGTCCGCCCGGGCCACACCCCGTTCCTCTCGCTGATGACCGACGGGCTGCTCACGTTGAAGGACGGCGCGAGCCACCAGACGCTGCACGTGGAAGGCGGCTTCGTCGAGGTGGGTGACGACAAGGTCCGCGTGCTCGCCAACGACGCGTACCCGGTGTCGAGCATCGACGTCGGCCAAGCGCAGAAGAGCCTCGACGCCGCGCGCGAGCGCTTGAAGGGCATGGGCCTGGAGGACGCGCGCTTCGAGGTCGAGAGCGCGACCGTTCGCCGCGAGACCGCGCGCATTTTCTCTGCGTCGCGGCGCTGACCGCGTTATCGCTCGTTCATGCCGACGCGGCCGTTCGAGCTGTTTCACGAGATCGCCGATCCCTCGAGCGCAAAGGTTCGACGCTACGTCGTCGAGCACGAGCTCAAGCCCTTCGTGTCGTTCCGCAACGTCGTCTACCCCGAGGTGATGGCGGACCTGGCTACACGCGGCGGCGCCCGCGCGCCGGCGTTGTGGGACGGCGAGAAGCTCGTCGAGGGCGCGGAGGCCATCATCGCGCGGCTCGTGGCGTACCAAGACGTCGGGCGCGCGTGAGGCGGTTTCCCGAGTCGACTTTCGCTTGCGCATCACGCGCATCGGGTCCACTCTCCGCGCCCTTCGCTTCGAGATGTCTTTCACCCCGGCCGAGCTGAGAGAGAAGTTCCGCGGTGCCGTGGTCGGCTTCGCGGTGGGTGACGCGCTCGGCTTTCCGTTGCGCGGCGCGCCGCCGGTCGCGCGGGCGCGCTTGATGTCTTTGGGCGAGGACTTCGCGCCGCAGCCGCGCGGGCGCTACGTGAAGGGGCAGTTCTCCGACGACACGCAGCTGTTGCTCGCGGTCATCGAGAGCATCATCGCGGAGCAGCGCGTCGACGGCCGCTCCATCGCGGCGCACGTGGCGCACCTGTGGCGCGAGGAGATCATCCTGCAGCCGCCGCTTTCGCTGAACGTCGTCGCCGAGCGGCTGCTCCAGGGCGTTCCGTGGATGAGCGCGGGCGCGCCCTTGGGCGAGCGCGGCGCCGCGGCGCTCTCCCGCGCGGTGGCGGTCGGCCTGTGGGACGCGGCGCTCCCCAACAAGCTCGCGCACGACGCGGCGCTCGCCACGGTCGTCACGCACAAGGACGCGCAGTGCTCCGCGGCCGCCGCGGCCTACGCGAAGGCGGTCGCGCTGATGCTCGACAAGCAGCGCTGGTCGGCCCAGGCGTTCTGCGATGCCCTCGCTGCCGAGGCCGCGCGGATCGAGCCGCAGCTCGCCGACGAGCTCAGCCACTTGCCGCGCACCCTGACGTGGGACGTCAACCACGCGCTCGACACCTTGCGGCGCGTCGGCGTGCCGCCTGCACAGCTGGGCGCGCCGGGAGTGCCGGCGCACGTGGTGCCGGTGCTGCTCACGGCTTTGTTCATTGTCCTCAAGGTGCCGACCGACCTGCGCGACGCGCTTCGGTTGGCGCTGCGGTTGGGCGGCGAGGTCGACGTGCTCGCGGGGCTGGTCGGCGGGCTGTGGGGCGCCGCCTGGGGCGTCGCGGAGATTCCTCCGCGGCTGCGCAAGAACGTGATGTACGGAGATCATCTGATCAAGGCGGCAGATCGCCTCTTCGACGCCCGTCAAGCGGTCGAGGGCGTCCGCCTGGCGACGGCGGGTCTCCGCGCGCGAAAAGCGTGAGCGCGCGCACCCCACATCGCCGCTGCTCACCCGCGCACACATTGGCCCGAAGCTTTTGTCAAACGCACGACGCGCTAAGCTCAAGCGCGCTGGTGAGGGGGTGTTCGAGCCAGCGGTTCTCATTCCCATTCGGAGGAAGCTTTGACTCTCAGGCGCATTGTGTTGGCGGCGGCAGCAGCGGTGACGACGTTGGTCTCAGTGGGGTGTGGCCCGACGAAGTGCGCGGGCAATTACCCCGAAATCTGTAACAGCGCGGTCTGCGACGAGGTCCGCAAGTGCTGCGACGACAAGGAAGGGACCGACGCGCAGGTGAAGAATATCTGCACGAACGCGAACACAGAGATTGGCAAGATTGATCTGCCGATCGCCGAGCAGACGGCGATCGACGTGGTCTGCACCACGACCAAGACGAGCTTGAGCGGTAAGTGCAACTAGCCTGAAGCCTCTCGCTGCGTCGTCTTCGCGAGAGAGAGCGCCGGCGGAAGCGGCCTAAGGACGGCCCCTTCGCCGGCGTTCGTGTTTTCGAAGGCCACCTTGCCCCTTCGGACAGCGGGCGGCCGGCGAGGCGCGCTTTGGTCCCTGGCGCGCGCGAGGTGCACCTTAGTCGAGCTCCCCTCGAAAGGAGGCGCGCTTGGAGCTCGATGACCGACGACAGCTGCGTTCCCTCTCCACCCCCGAGCTGATTCGGCGCGCGCTCGACGAAGCGAAGCTGGTGGCGCGTGCCGAGTGGCTGCACGCCAAGCAGGAGATGCGGGGGGAGCTGAAAGAGGCGAAGGCGGCGGGCATCCTGTTGGGCAGCGCGGCGGTGCTCGCCATCTGCGCGCTCGCGGTGGGCTTGGTGGCGCTGGGCGTCGCGCTGCCCATGTCGGCGGTGGCAGGGCTCCTGGTGGTCTTCGGCGCGGTGCTGCTCATCGCCGCGGTGCTCGGGCTCATTGGCTACCGCATTCTGCCGCGCAAGCCGCTCCCGCGGACCCAGGAGCGGCTGCGCGAGGGCTTCTCCCTCACCAAGGGGCGGTTCGCATGAGCACCCTGACTCAGACGGAGCGAGTGGCCGACCGCGTGCGCGGCGAGCTGATTCAGACCATCGAGGAGCTGGAGCGGCGGCGTTCGGCCGCGCTCGACTTCACCGCGCAGCTGCGCGCGCACCTGGGGCTGGTGGCCTCGGTGGTGGGGCTCGCGGTCGTCTCGTTGGGCGCCGGTCTCTACCTTTGGCGCGTGCGGCGCAGAAACCAGCGCGTCGTTCTCCGCCGCGAGCGGCTGCGGGCCGCGCTGCGCGCCTGGAACCGCCCTCGGCGGGTCGTGAAGGAGCCTGAGGCGCCGCGTGCCCGCAAGCTCACGCGCGGCCTGGCGGTGGTTTTGGTCGATGCCTTCGCCAAGCGCGCGTCGCGCAAGCGGCGGCTGCCGGCCTCGGTCGTGTGACGCTCAGCCCGCTTCCGTCGCGGCGCGCGTGGGCGGCTCGGCCGGCGGGGGCCGCACGCCGGACTGACGGGCGACGAGCGCGAGCTGCGTCCGGTTCTCTTGGCCGAGCTTCCGGTAGAGGTTCGAGACGTGCGCCTTCACGGTGCGCTCGGAGATTTTGAGCAGCGCGGCGATCTGCAGGTTGTCGGCGCCCACCGACAAGTGCGAGAGCACCTCGCGCTCGCGCTCGGACAGCGAGCGGAGGATGTCGGCGCCTTCGTCGCGGCGGGTGGTCGCGCGCAGGAGCGACTCGAGCGCGTCGGCGGGGACGACGTTCTCGCCGCGCGCGAGCGCGTTCAGCCCGTCGAGCAGCGCGTCGATTCGCGTGGTCGCCTTGTCGAGGTACCCGGCGGCGCCGGCGCGGAAGCATTGATCGACCACGTCGGAGGACAGCTGGTGCGAGAGCACGAGCACGCGCACCTGCGGCGCCGCCTGGCGCGACTCGGCCAGCACGGTGAGGCCGTCACCCGCGGCGCGCTGGATGTCGAGCAGGGCGACGTCGGTCGGCTCCTGCGCGAGGCTGCGCAAGAACGTGTGGGACGCGTGGTGCTCCGACACCACGGTGAAACCTTGAGCGCTCAAGCACCGGGCCAGGCTCTCCCGAAACAGCACCTGCTCGTCGAGAATGGTGATTCGCACGGAACGATCCCCCAAGAGATTCGAGTGGGGGATTCGTCTACGCCAAGCGCGTGCGTCCCGGCAGCGCTGCGTCGGCGCTACCATTGGGTAGCAAACGATCTGTCTCCCGCGGGGTAGAGAACTGGATGGTCGCTTCGTTGATCAATGAATGATCGGAATCACCTGCGGCGCTTCGTCGTCGATCTGCACGCGCGCGCGCCCGAGCCGCCAGAACTGGTTCTCGAAGTGCACGCGCACCGTGTGGCCCGACGACGTCTCGACCAGCAAGCCGCCGTCGTGCGGCAGGTACTCTTTCCACGTGTACGCCAAGTCGAAGAAGCTCACCCGGTCGACGCCCGGCGCGGTCGTCACCTGCCCCGTTCCGTTGAGGATGATGTCGGTCGAGCCGATGAGCGGCAGCCCGTCGCGCGTGGTGGCGCTCGCGTCGATGGCGAACGGCGCGTCGGGCGCGACGCTGCCAATCGCCTGCGCCCAGTAGGTCGCTTGATCCGAGCACTTCGCGTAGCCGACCGTCGCGGGCACCGGCGTGCCGTCGATCAAGAGCGCGTCGAGCATCAGCCGCGCCGCGAAGCGGTCCTCGCCGCCCGAGTAGACGAGGTCCGCGCTGCCGCCGAGGCGCTTCTCGCCCACCGCGCAGCCCTCTTCGGGGAAGGTGGCGCTCACCGCGTCGGAGACGTCGTCGAAGCGGCCGTTCGTCACCTGCGCGCACGACAGCTGCGCGCGAAGCCCGTCCGCGGCCTGGGTGCCGAACAGCCGGTTCTCCGTGCCGCACTCATAGCGGGGCCAAATGCCAAGCAGCTCGAGCGCGTGCTTCACGACGGTGAGCGCCTGGTTGGCGGCGCCCACCTTCTCGCGCACCTCTTCTTCGGTGGGGGGAGGCCCCTGGCAAGCCAGTAGGCTCAAGGCGGCGAAGACACAGAAGAGCTGGTTTTTCATGACATTGGCTTAGGTGCCCCGGCCTGGCGGAACGATCCTGCTTCGACAACTTGGATCGCCCTTGCGCGGACCGGCAACCCAAAGATGGGATGACTGCCTTTGCATCCACACTTTCCGTGAGCGACTTCGATTCGACTCCAGCGCCTTCGCTCGAGGACCCACTCGCGCCGTGGGTGGAACGGGTGCGCCAGGGGGATGCCGGCGCGTTCGAGACCCTCTACCGCCGCACGCGGTCCGACGCGGCCGCGGTCCTCTTTCGGCTGGTCGGCCCCAGCTCCGACTTGGACGATTTGATTCAAGAGGTTTACCTGCAGCTGATCCGCGCGGTGCGCGGCTTTCGCGGCCAGGCGCGCTTCTCCACCTTCCTCTACCGCGTCTGCGCCAACGTGGCGCTCATGCACGGGCGAAAGAAGCGGCGCCGGCCGGAGGACGCGACCGACACGCTGCCGGAGCAGACGGCGGGAGAGGCGAGCGACCCCGAGCGCGCGCTCCACATCAAGCAGGCGCACGACTCGGTGCAGCAGGTGCTCGAGCAGATGGAGCCGAACCGCCGCGTGGTGTTCGTGTACCACGAGCTGTTGGGCATGAAGCCCGAGGAGATGTCGCAAGCGCTCAAGGTGCCGGTGAACACCGTGCGCTCTCGGCTCGCCCGGGCCCGCGTCGAGTTCACCGCGCTGCTCGCCTCGCGACCGAAGGGGGCCTTCGATGCAGCATGACGTCGGCACCTTGTGGGCGCTCACGCGCGGCGAGCTGTCGCCGGAGCAGGCGGCGGCGTGCGAGGCACATCTGAAGGCCTGCGCGCAGTGCCGCGCGTCGCTCGAGCAGGTGAAGCAGGCGCAGCGCGCGGTGGCGCAGGCGGACGCGCCCGCGCTGGACGCGGCCCGCTGGGAGAGAATCGACGCGAAGGTCCTGTCGGCGGCGCGGGCGCTGCTCGAGGAGGCGCCCGCCGAGGCGAAGGTACTGCCCTTGCGCGCGCGCTGGCGCGGCCCGGCGGCCGTGGCGTTCGCGCTCGCGGCGGCCACGGTGTTGGTGCTGGTGCTCTGGCGGCCCGCGCCCACGCCGGTGCAGCCCCCGGTGGCCGTCGAGCCGCCGGTGACGACGACGGCGCCCGCGGTGGCGCTCGCGGGGGAAGTGGTCGAGGCCAGCGAGGCGCGCGCGGCGGAGGAGCCCGTCGAACCGAAGGCGGCGGTGCGGGTCGGCGCGAGGCTCTCGACCGAACGCCAGGGAAAGCTCTCCTTCCGTCTGCCCCAAGGCAGCCAGGTGTCGCTGCGCGGCGCGACCGAGCTGGTGGTGAGCGCCGCGAGCGCCGAGTCGGTGCGGCTCGAGCTCGCCGCGGGCGCGGTCGAGCTCCAAGTCGAGAAGGACGAGTCGCGCCACTTCGAGGTCGCCGCCGACGATGTGGTCGTCACCGTCACCGGCACGCGCTTCCTCGTCGAGCGGGTGGATGGCCAGGTGGTGGTGCACGTGTCGGAAGGGCGCGTGCGCGTCCGCGCGCAGGACCAGTCGGTCGACGTGAGGGCCGGTGAGCGCGCGGTGGCGGGCGGTGGAGCGGTGCGCGTGGCGGCGTATCAGTCTGCGCCGAAGCGCGCGGAGCCAGCGGCGGCGTCTTCTCCTCCGCCTGTTCCTGAGCCTGTGCCGGTGCCCGCAGAGGTGGACGCTGGGAGCGTCGCAGTTGAGAGCGAGCTGCCTCCGCCTCCCTTGCCGCCGCCCGGCCCGGTCGCGGACTCGAGCGCGGCGCGGGACGGCGGGAGAGATCCGCTCGCGCGGCTCAAGGCGTTGCAGGTCGAGTCGCCGTTTCCGCCGCTGGGGATGAGCATGCGCGAGCACCGCGTGCGGCAGATGGAGCGGCTCGCGGACCTAGGGCAGTGCGAGAAGATGCTCGAGCGCGCCCAGGCGTGGCACCTGGAGTTCGGCGGGCAAGCCGACGCGAAGGACTTGCAGCGCACGGTGTTCCTGACCGAGGCGCGCTGTCTCGCCAAGCTCGAGCGCCACGAGGAAGCCGAAGCCGCGCGTCACCGCGCCCGCTGACGAAGGGGGGGACAGTCCCCAACGGGGACTGTCCCCGGGTTCTACGAGGCGGGTCGCCCTGCTCTCGGTCAGTGGAAGGTCGACCTCGGCTCTGTTGGTTGGACCTGAAAGGCACGGGAGTCGAATGGCAGGTCGATCATGAAGGTCGTGCCGGCGTCCAAGGAGCTCTCGACATGGACGTTCCCGCCGTGCGCTACCGCGCAGCCGTGCACCAACGTGAGGCCCAGCCCCCAGCCCCGCTGTCCGCCGTGTTGGGCGGCGTGGGTTCGTGAGAACGGCTGAAACAGCTGCTTCTGCTCATCGGCGGAGATCGGCGTTCCCCAGTTGTGAACGGAGGCCTGTGCACCGCGGGCTGTCCTCTTCACGCCGATGGTGATGGGCTTGTCGGGAGAGCCGTATTTCTGGGCGTTCGTCGCCAGATTCCACAAGGCTCGCCGCAGCTCCTCCGCGCTCCAGAATCCCTCGACGCGAGGCTCGGCATCGAGCACGAAGCGCTCGCCGAATGTGGCGACCAGCTCCTCGTAGACCTCCTGCGCGATGGCGTTGAGCTCGCACTTGTCGAGCCGCAGCGGCAACCGCTGGCCAGCGCGAATGCGGTTCGCGTCCAGCAGGTCGCAGATCATGCGATCCGTTCGTTCGATGTTCCGGTCGATTCGGATCGCCAGGTCGCGGCGTTCGTCGAGGCGCTCGGGGTGTCGGATCAGGATCTGAGAGCTCGTCTTCGCGGCAGACAGCGGCCCGCGCAAGTCATGGGCGAGCACGGAGACGAAGCGTTCCCGGAGCTCGCGTTCGGCGCGGAGCAGGTCGATGTGTTCTTGGAGGTCGGCGTACAGCCTGGCGTTGTCGAGGTGGAGCGTCAGCTGTTCTCCGAGCGACTCGAGGCGCCGAATCTCTCGAGCGGTGAACGGCCGTTTCTCCGCCAGGCCAACGTACATCACGCCCAGTAGTCGGTGGCGCGGCGGAAGCCGAACACCGAGCAGGGAATGGATCCCGCTGCGTCGTAGGCTGTCGCTCACCTTCAGCCCAGTGGTCGCCGCGTCCCACACCGCGGTGGTCTCTTCGCGGGCTGCAATCTGGCCTGCGAATGAGGAAGAGCTCAGAGAAGTGGCGTAGCGCTCGAGCTCTTCGTCGGCCGCGCCGACCGAAGCAGCCATCTCCAGCTCGTCCGTCACGGGGTTGAACAGGAGCAAGGCCGCGCTTTGGGCTCCCATCGCGTCCATCACCAGCGAGAGTATGTCGCTGGGCCGTCCCCGGAGTGCGGTCGCATCTGGCTGCAGCGCCTCCCGCGCAACCGATTGGACAAGGCGGAGGTAGCGCTTTTCGATCTGCTCGTCTTCCATCATGTGGCGAATGAACATCTCGCTCACACCGACGGAGGCGAGGTGTAGTTCCGCGAAGAGCTGCTCTATCTCGGTGTGGTGGGGAGGTTCGATCCCACTCCCCGCATTCCACACCGCGGAGATGCACCGGCCGAGAATCGCGAACTCCTCAACAATCTCTGCCACCTGGTAGCCCTGGCGTAGCCTGGAGGACAGGTGGCTCTCCACCAGCGCGCGCAGTGGGCCAGAGAACCTCCCCAAGCGCTCGCCGGCATCCGCGAGCGCGAGGAGATAGGTGGGGATGATGTTCTGGAACTCCGGTTGGTCGAGACCTCTCGCTGCCGCCACTTGCTCCGCTTCGCGGGTCCAGTGTTGGAGTATCTGCGCGTGATGCGCTCGGATCAGCTGCGCGAGGTTGGCCATTTGCCCCCAATAAGCACGAGCGTCTACCACGTGAAGCGGTTGGGGGGCTGTCCCCGTGTGTTTCGAGCTTGGTGCCGGCGCGGTGGCTCGTGAAGAGCGAGGGCAGTCCCTTTCAGGGACAGTCCCCAACTAGTGCGCTGGGGCCGGTTCTTCTCGGTTGCTCTTTCGGAGCGGGCGCTCTGGCAAGAACAAGGTGAGCGTGAAGCCGAGCACGCCGATGAGAATCGCCAGCTGGTAAATCGTCCGCACCGCGACGGTGAACGCCGACTTGACCGCGCCATCGACCCGGTCGACGGCTTCGAGCGCGCCCCGCTCGGCGGCGTCGAGCGCGGCGCGCGTCCCTTCGTCACCCCCCGCCGCCGCGCGCCTTTGCGCGAACGTCTCTGACACCCGCTGCCGCACCGCCTCGCGGTTGAACTGCATCGCGGTGACGCCTTCCTCGTTCGATCCGCGGGCGGAGCCGCCCGAGTCGAGCAGCGCGCGCACCGCCGGCGGCAGCTCGTGCGTGAGCGACTCCAGGCGCGCCGTCATCTGCCCCGCCAACACCGTCGCGAACACGGTGCCCACCACGGCGATCCCCAGCGTCGAACCCATGGAGCGAAAGAACGTCGCCGTGGAGGTGGCGACGCCCATGCGCGTGATCGGCACCGCGTTCTGAATCGCCAACGTGTAGAGTGGGATGCTGGGCCCCAGCCCCAGCCCCACCAGCACCATCTTGACGGTCACTTCTGCCTGGGTCGACTCGGTCGACAGGGTGAACCCCATCACCGCGTAGCCCAGCGTGAGCAGCGCGATGGCGGCCAGCATCAGCGGCTTGTACCGGCCCGTGCGCGAGACGATCTGCCCGGAGATGATGTTCCCGAACACGATGCCGAAGGTGAGCGGCATGGTGGTCAGACCGGAGCGGGTGTTCGACAGACCGACGACGTTCACCATGAAGAGCGGGATGAACACCATCGCCGCGAGGAAGCCCGCGCCGAGCACGAAGGCCGCCAGGTTGCCGATCGCGAAGACGCGGTCGTTGAACAACGAGAGGTCGATGATCGGATCCCTCCCGCGCTTCTCGATGCGCAAGAAGGCGGTGAGCGAGACCGCCGCGAGCCCGAGCAGCGAGAGAATTTGCCACGACATCCACGGCCAGCCGAGCTGATCCATCGAGCCGTGGGCGCGCCCGAAGCTCAACGCCAGGAGCAGGGAGACCGAGCCGATGATCAACGTCACCGCCCCCGGCAAGTCGATGGAGACAGGCCCCTTCCCGCGCGCGGCCAGCGGCGGCATCTTGAGCGCGATGAAGGCCACCGCGAGCGCGCCGATCGGCATGTTGATGAAGAACACCCAGTGCCAATTGAAGAAGTCGGTGATGAACCCGCCGAGCAGCGGGCCGACCACGCTCGACAAGCCGAAGACCGCGCCGAACAGCCCGGTGTATCGACCGCGCACCGCGGGCGGGAAGATGTCGGCGATCACCGCGAACGCGCTGGTGAACAGCGAAGCCGCGCCGATGCCCTGAACCGCCCGAAAGAGGATGAGCTGCAGGCTGCTCGTGGCGACGCCGCACAAGAGCGAGCCACCCAGGAACACGCCGATGCCGACCAGCAGGATGCGCTTTCTCCCGAACAGGTCGGAGAGCTTTCCCCAGATGGGCACGAGCACCGTCGAGGCCAAGACGTAGGCCGTGGTGATCCACGCGTAGAGCGCGGCCTCGATGCTTAAGTCCTTTTGCATCTTCGGCCCGGCGGTCGCGACCACGGTTTGGTCCAGCGCGGCGAGCAACAGGCCGAGCATCGTGCCGGCGAGCGTGAAGATTTTCTCGTTGCGCGTGAGCTCGGTGGTTTGGGCGGAGGGTGGCGCGGTCATGAGGGCTCGAGAAAAGCGGGGACAGTCCCCATTGGGGACTGTCCCCCGTCACGGGACGATGGCGGCGACCAGGCGGTCCAGGTAGTCGGTATAGCGCTGATTCAGCTTCGGCATTCCGGGCACGCGGACGAGCCGCGCGCCGCCCTTCTTCGCGAGCAGCTCGCTCGTCGCCGCCGAGTACCACTCCTCCTGCAGCAGCAAGGTGACCTTCCGGCTGCGAATCACCTCGAGCACCTTCGCGACGTGGCCCGTCGACGGCGGCAGCCCCGGCTTCGGCTCGAGGTAGGCGACCTCGTTCCATCCCGCCCACTCGGTGAAGTAGGACCAGCTCTTGTGGTAGGTGACGACGTTCGCGCCCTGCAGCGGCTCGAGCTTCTCCAGCCACCGCGCCATCTTCTGCTCCAACTCCGCGGCGAACGCCTTCGCGCGCGCCTCGAACGCCGCCGCGCTCGCGGGCTCCAGCTGCGCCAGCCGCGCGCCGATTCCCATGGCCAGCCGAACGCCATTTCGTGGATCTCGCGCGTAGTGCGGGTTGCCTCCGGGGTGCACGTCGCCCATCGCGCGGTCGAGCTTCCCGGTCGGCACTTCCTTCAACACGGCGAGCGTCGAGCCGTCGAGGTAGCCGGGCTGCCCTTTCTGCACCTTCGGGTTTCGCGAGGAGGTGAGGAGCGTGGGCAACCAGCCGACCTCGAGCTCCAGCCCGTTGAGCAGCAGCAAGTCCGCGCGCGAGAGCGTCAGCACCAGGCTCGGCTTCGCGTCGACGTAGTGCGGGTCTTGCGTCGGTTGGGACAACACCTCGACGTCGACCGCGTCGCCGCCGACCTCCCGCGCGATGGCGCCCAGGTCCGCGGTCGTGGCGACGACCTTGAGCTTGGCGTGGGCGGGGAACGCGAGCACCAACAGAGCCAGAGACGCGAGCGCTTTCATGTCGAGCCTTTCAGAATGCATGCGCGCCATGCGCGCCGACCGCCACCTCGAACGCGAGGAACACCGCGTAGATGGGCTCGGGTCGCCAAGAGGGGACGTCGGCCGAGCCTTGCAGCCGCACGCGCGAGAACTCGGTCGGCCAGAAGGTGACGTTCCCGCTCACCCGATGCCGGCTTCGGGTCCACTCCGGGTCGAGCGGATCCACCCCGACGCCGAATCGCCCGCGCGCCGGGCTGCCGTACTCGTACCGCACCGCCGTGCCCCAGCGCTGCGCGAAGCGCCAGAAGCCGTACGCGTAGCCGCTCCAGTCGGTGAGCAGGTCGCCGGGCACCTGCCTGCGCCGGTAGAGCACCTCGAGCTGAAGCGAGAGCACCGCGCTGCTGCCGTCCACCAGCGGCCGGTACTTCCAGTACAAGTCGGTGCCGTAGACGTCGGTGCGGTTCGAGTGGCCCGTCGCGTTGGGGCCGGTGGTCGCCGACAGCCCCCACAAGAGCGACGTGCTGTCGCTCACGTCGAAGAACTGCTTCAGGGCCAGGAGCGATTGGAAGTCGAGCGGCGACCACACGCCCAAGTCGGTCGCGCCGTAGAAGCTCCGCGCGGTGCCTTCGCCGGCCGCGTCGGTCACCGAGCCCACCAGCTCGACGTACCAAGGCAACGGGAGCAGGTACGAGCCCTCCACCCCCAGGCCGCGGTTGCCTTCGCCGCCGAAGACGCGGCCCAGCGCGAAGGGTTGATCCACGAAGTCCCACGCGTGCGGGTGCGTGTTGTTGATGCGGCCGAAGCGCGTGAGGAACTGCCCGACGCGCAGCTGCAGCCGGTGCGGCAGCGCGAGCGTGGTCGCGTAGACCTCTTCAATCTCGACGCCGAACTGCTGAAAGACGATGTTGGCGTCGAAGCGGAAGTACGGGTCGACCGACGCGCCGACCGCCAGCTCGAGCTGCTGCAGGTTGAAGCCGTTCTTCCGCGGGTCGTGCCCGCCGGTTTGGAGCGGCTCGTCGGAGGAGAAGCCGGCCAACGCGATGTCGGCGATGAACGACAGGTCCGGGTTCAACGACTGAATCGCCGCGCCCAAGCGCTCGAGCGGCGCCGGCGCGGCCGCCGCCTCGCCCTGCCGCGCCTGCGCGTCGGCCTGCACCGCCTGCTCGAGCGCGCGCAGCTCTTCCTCGGAGAGCGGCGCACCGCCGTCGAGCGCTTGGCCGCGCGCAGAGGCGCCGAGCAGCAGGGACAGCAGGAGCCAGCCGCCAGGCCTCAAGCGTTACTCGCCGCCTTCGATGACCAGCCCGACCTTCGCCACCTGACCCGGCGGCTCGAACGAGAAGTAGTTGGTGCCGACCTTGAGCGGGAAGACGGCCAAGCGCTTCACCGCCTCGCACGAGGCGAGCGCTGCCGCCGTCGAGCTCGGCGCCACCTCGGCGCGGTTGACGTCCTGCGCCTTCACCACCAGCGGCTCGTTCAAGTAGACGCGGTAGTCGCCGTCCTTGGCGACCGCGAAGCTGACCCAGCCGGCCGTGCCGCCCGCATCGGTGAGCGCGATGTCGTAGCGCTTGTGGTCGTTCTTCACGAACGGCGAGCCCATGTAGCCCGTAGCGGCGTTCAGGTTCACCGCCGGCCCTTGGCTCAGGTGCTGGCAGGCCTCCAGGTCTTCCGGCGTGGCTTCGCTTTCGCCGCAGCCCACGGCGACGGCGGCGACGGCGAGGAGGGTCAAGGAACGTAGAGACATGGCGAGTGACCTTGCTTGTCAGTTGCCGCGGCGAACCACGGCGGTGAGTGGAACTTCAACGAGCTGCGCGCGCACCAGCGCGGCGGCAGCGGGGTTCACCTCGGGCGAAAGCTCGAGGATTCCATCGACGGCGGTGAGCGCTGCGAAGTCCACCTCGTCGAAGAGCTGGGGCCCAGGCATCACCTGGAAGCGCACCTGGGCCGCGGTCGGCGCGCTTCGGTCTGCGGGCAGGTCGAGCGTCCCGACCAGCACCGTCTCGGGCTGCGCCGCTTCGTCGAACGAATAGCGAAAGCGCGCCTCGCCCGCGAAGCGCGGCGGCGAACGGCCGTCCCGGACCCGCCCTTCGAAGCGCGCGTCGTGCAGGTGCGCGGCGGCCTTCCTCACGTGCGAGCGCGGCAGCGCGCAGGACGGCTCGCAGGCGAGCTCGAGCTCGGGCGCAGCGAGCAGGTCGAGCGCGCCGACGGGCAAGGAGACCACCGTGCGCGCCTGGCGGCCGTCGGCCTCGGCGACAATCTCTTCGTAGGGAACGACCGCGCCGTCGTCGCGGTGGCAGTGGCCTCCGTGGCACGCGCCGTAGCCCTCCGGTGGGTTCGCCGGGTCGAAGCCCGCGGCGCTCGCAGCCCCCAGGTCTTGCAGCGAAATCTCCTCGAGCGCGAGCGCGGCCAGGTCGACCTTGAGCTGGAAGTCGCTCGCGAGCCGCAGCCAGCCGTCCGGCATCGCCCGGTCGGTCGGCCCTTCCCAGCCAGCCGACAGCTTCGCCGTCAGCTCGGCGAAGGCACCGCCCGGCGAGAGCGCGCAGCCGCTCACCGTGAACAGGAGCGCGCCCAGCGCGAAAGGTCGGTGAGCCACCATCGGCGTGCGGCTCTTAGAAGCCTCTCCCCACTCGGTCAAGGCCGCACGCCCGCTTCATTTCCGAGCGGGCACAGCCAGGTGGGACACCGTCGCCTAGCCCGCGACCTACCGGGCTCGGAAAGAATGCGAGCACAGGAATTCTTCTCCACTCCCTTGCTGTTTCGAGGCGCAACCCTTGGCCCTCGCTCCCGTGAGCGCGACGCTCCTTCTTCTCTCCTCCATCGTGGCGGCAGCTCCCTCGGGCACCGCGTCGGCCGAAGCGGTCGAGGTCCGCGTGCCGATTCCCTGCGGGCGACGCTTCCTCGTCTCGCAGGCGCACGCCACCGGCAGCCACTTGCACTACGACACCCACGCGTGGGACTTCCGCATGCCCGAAGGCGAGCCGGTCGTCGCCGCGAAGGACGGCGTGGTGCGGCTCGCGCGCGGCGACTCGAAGACCGGCGGCTGCGGCATCGAGTACGCGAAGGACGCGAACTACGTCGTCATCGACCACGGGCAGGGCGTCGAGACGCAGTACCTGCACTTCTGGAAAGTGGTGGTGAAGCCCGGCGACGCGGTGAAGGCCGGGCAGCTCATCGGCTACTCCGGCAAGACCGGCTGGGCCTGCGGGGCGCATCTGCACTTCAAGGTCGCGCGCACGCAAGGCCCCGGCTGGAACAACCCGTCGGTGCCCGCGACGCTGGTGGGCCATGGCGACCCGCAAGCGGGAGACGCCGTGCACGGCGGCCGCTGCGGCGCGGACGAGCCGTACCTGGCATCGCTGCCTCCGTCGGAAGAGCCCGCGCAGGGCGCGCTCGCCATCGTCGAGGCGGTCGAGAAGAAGCCGGCGGACGCCACCGCGCAGCAAGGCGGCGCGGGCCAGAGTGCATCGGGCAAGTAACGGCCGCCGTTTCCGGTTACCTTCCAGCGCGTGAGTGATGAGCTGGAAGTCCTGCTAGACGTGACGCGGCGCCTCGAAGAGGTCCAAGAGGCCATCGCGCGCGAGCGCATGTTCAACATCATTCACGTCGAGAAGGTCATGAAGGTCGACCTTGTGGTGAAGTTGTTTTGGTCGAAAGACACGGGCTCGGAGCTGCAGATGACGGACGTCCGCCATCTCGTCGCCGACGTCAGCGGTCTCGACTGGGCGTACCTCGAGCGGGGGCGAACGTGTTGGGCGTGGCCGCTCAGCTCGAGGGTGTGCGATGAGAGACACCACGCTTCGCGCTGAACAGGAGTACCGGCGACTTCTCTTGGCCCAGCCCGGTGAGAAGCGGCTTTTGATGGGGTGCTCGCTGTTCGACTCTGCGCGAAAGCTCGCCATCGCTGGATTGACGGCGCGCTCGCCCGCGCTGAGTCCGCGCGAGCTCAAGCAGCAGCTTTTTCTCCGCACCTATGGCCGGGAGCTGACTCCGGTCCAGATAGCGCGAGTCCTCGCGCGGCTGAGCTAGATCAGCGCGAGCAGTTGCGCGAAGTTCGACAGCGCGTGCGTGGGCCGCTGCTCGGTCTTGTTCTCGAACAGCGACGCGGCGTGGCGGCGCGTCACGCTGGGCGCGGAGATGATGTCGAGCCGCTCGCGGTACTCGTGCGAGACGTACGTCCCGTACTCGGCCCAGCAGTCGAGCGCGCCCACCTGCTTGGCGAGCGCGATGTCCTTCTTCAGGCTGTCGCCGACGATGAGCACGTTGCGCGGCTCGACCTTGAGCTGCTGGCAGATCTGCTTGAGCCCGTCGGTGCTCGGCTTCTCCTGCTCGCGGGTGAGCTCGAACACCGGGCAGCTCGCGCGGTAGTCGCCGCGCTCGTCCTTGTGCACGATGTCGGGGGCGACGAGCGTCTCGCCGTCGGCGCTCACCGGGAACTTGAAGCTCGGCAGCGTGTAGAGCGCGGTGAAGTACTGGTCGAACCCCATGCGCTTGGTGCGGTACTCGGCGGGGTTCCGCGGCGCGTCGGTGAGGCCGACGACGGGGGTGCCGCGCGCTTTGAGCGCCTCGAGCGTCTCGAGCACGCCGCGGTAGGGCTTCAAGTACTTGCGCCGCGCGTCGGAGAACGCCGTGCGCGCGGGCTGAATCACCAGCTTGTCGAAGCTGCCGAAGTCCGGGAACGCCTGGTAGATGCTCGATTCCTGCAGCGCGAAGGGGTACTCGTTCGACTCGTGCCGCGCGTAGACGGCCTTGAGCGACTGCACCACCTGGATGCGCGGAAAGCCCGTCGAGCGGCAGACCGAGTCGACCATCGCCTCCACCGCGGGAACGATGAAGTCGATCCACGAATACAACGTGTTGTCCAAGTCGGTGACGACGAGCTGAATCTTCACGGGCGCACTCTAGCAACGGGGTGGCTTTGCCGCCCCGGCAACTTTGACACGCCCCGCCTTCCCAGCCGCGCGCCCGCTCTGTCAAAATGAAGCCCTTTTCGGGCCGGAAAATTCGCTCCTTCTCCGTCGCCCGCGAAGGGTTTCGGCTATCTTCTTCCACCCCATGTCGCACCGCCCGCTCTGGCTGATCCTGATCGGCCTTCTCGCCTGTGACGACGACCGCCTGCGCGACACGCTCCCGCCTGGCGTCCGCATCGACTCGTACGAGCAGCAGTCCGCCAGCCGCATCGACGTGCTCTGGGTGGTCGACAACTCGGGCTCGATGGCGCCGCGTCAAGAGAATCTGGCCAAGAACTTCCAGTCCTTCATCGGCCAATTCACCAGGAACGACATCGACTTCCGCATCGCCGTCACCACCACCGACATCTTCAAGGACCAGGGCCAGCTCAAGGGGAGCCCGAGGATTCTCACCCCGCAGACCCCGAACCTGACCACCGCCTTCGGCAACAACATCCGCGTCGGCACCAGCGGCAGCCCTTACGAGGCGGGCCTCAAGGCGGCGCAGCTCGCGCTCGAGCGGCAAGCGCAGGCGAACGCGACGGCGATGCCGGCCTATCTGCAGTGCGAGCAGAGCTGCCGCACCAGCGATGATCCGCAGGGCTGCGTGCGCGGCTGCCTGACGCAGAGCAAAATCGACTTCCTGCGGCCGACCGCGTTCCTCTACCTCATCTTCGTGACCGACGAGGAAGACCGCAGCGCCGAAGACGTCCGCTACTACTGGCGGGCGTTCGAGACGGCCAAGGGCATCGGCAACGACGGCACGGTCACCACCGCCGCCATCATCGGCGATGTGCCGTCGAACGGCTGCGGCGCGACGCCGGGCAAGCGCTACTTCGACCTGTCGAGCCTCACCGGCGGCGAGGTGGGCAGCATTTGTGATCAGAGCTTCTCGGCCTCGCTCCAGAAGCTGGCGAGCAACGCGGTGGGCCTCAAGCGCAAGTTCGCGCTCGGCCAGCCGCCCAACCCCGAGACCATCGAGGTCCGCATCAAGTACCCGTGCGCGGTGGGCGACGACGTGCTCGCGGTCTGCGCCGAGTCGGACCGCACCGACTGCGAAGGGCAGCCGGGCGACGCGGTCGGCGTGTTGTGCAAGCCGGTGAAGGGCGGCCCCAACGGCTGGACCTACGAGCCGGAGAACAACGTCATCTTCTTCGCGGGCGACTCGGTGCCGGGCGTCCGCGCGAAGGTGGAGATTCAGTACTACGAAGAAGGGCTCGGCCCATGACCGCGAGAGCTTCCCTGGCAGCGCTCCTCGCGCTGAGCGCCATCGCGTGGGGCTGCGGCGACGAGGGCATTCGCCAGGCGCGCCCGCAGCTGGTGCCGCCCGCCGAGCAGCTCGACTTCGGCGGCGTGCCGGTGCTCAACGAGAAGCTCGAGCACGTCGGCGTGCAGAACGTCGGCCGCGCCACCTTGCTCGTCCGGGGCGCGCGCATCGAAGAGCCGGGCGCGCCCTTCTCCATCGGCGCCATCCCCACCGAGGTGGTCTCGGGCGAGTCGGCGCCGGTCGAGCTCGCCTTCGTCCCGCCCGCGGAGGCGCCGTACACGGCGACCCTCGTCATCGAGACCGACGACCCGGACTATCCAGAGGTGCGGATCAGCCTGCTGGGCCAGGGCTCGACGCGCGCGCAGGTCGACGTCTCTCCGCCCGAGCTCGACTTCGGCCGGGTGGGCGAGTGCACCGCGGCGGTGAAGTCCATCACCGTCGGCTCCTCGGGCTCGGCCGATTTGATTCTGCAGAGCATCGCCTTCGGTGACGGCAGCTCACCGGCCTTCTCGTTCGTCGGCTCGACCAAGACGCCGAGCACGGTGAAGACCGGCACCCAAGCGCAGCTGTCGGTGAAGTACACGGTGGCCCAAGGCGACGCCGCCGCGCAGGGCACGGTCACCTTGAGCACCACCGACCCGGAGCAGCGCGACATCGCCATCCCGGTCAAGGGTGAGCCGAACCGCGCGCCGGTGCCCGCCATCGCCCCGCTCGGCAACGGCAGCCCCGGCATGCTGGTGACGCTCGACGGCGCAGGCTCGGTGGACCCCGACGCCGACGGCCCGCTCACTTACAAGTGGACGCTGCGCTCCAAGCCGCTCGGCGCGACCACGACCATCGACGACCCGAGCGCCGCGGTGACCACCATGCGGCTCGACGCGGCGATTCCGGGCCAGTACGAGGTCGAGCTCACCGTCACCGACGCCACCGGGGTGAAGGGCTGCGCGCCGGCCCGCGCGCAGATCGTCGCCACGCCCGCGCAGAAGCTCCTCGTCGAGATGTTCTGGGACAACCAGCGCACCGACATCGACTTGCATTTGCTCCGCGCGCCGGGCGCGACGCTGGGCAGCCCGGCCGACGACTGCCACTACGCGAGCCCGTCGCCCGACTGGGGCCAGCTGGGCAACGCGACCGACGACCCCGCGTTCGAGCGCGACGCGCTCATCGGCTACGGCCCGGAGATCATCGGCTACGTGAACCCGGTCGACGGCGTCTTCCGGGTGGCGACCCGGTTCGCCAACGACCACCTGTCGGGCGCGCCGGGCTCGCAGGTGACGGTCCGCATCTACCACTACGGCGTGCTCAAGGCCGAACTCAAGAAGCGGCTCGAGCAGCCCGGCGAGGTGTGGAACGTCGCCGACATCGAGTGGCCGTCGGGAACCATTCAAGCCCTCTAAAGAGAAGCCTTCGTGCGCGCCTTCGCCTTACCTTGTCTGATCATCACCGCCGCGGTGCTGGCGGGCTGCTCGGCCACCGGCGACTCGGCGGATGCGGGAGGCCCTCCGCGCGAGTGCGAGAAGCGCGAAGACTGCGCCGACGGGAAGATCTGCACGCTCGAGGGCCGCTGCGACTTCTGCAGCTCCACGGGCCAGTGCCGGCTCAAGGAGCTCTGCTCCCCCGAGACGCTGGTCTGCGCGCTGCGGCCTGGCTGGGGCAACGACTGCGCGAAGAACGAAGATTGCGCGGCGGGGCAGTGGTGCCGGCAGGGGCTGTGCGTCGACCGCGCGCAGGTGACCTTGTGCCCGAGCGGCTCGAGCGACGAGTGTCCGCAAGGCGAGCGGTGCAACAGCATCAACGGCGTGTGCGAGGAGGACTTGGGCTGCCTGGAGAACGCCGACTGCGGCGCCGAGGAGGTCTGCAACACCGGCACGCACGCCTGCGTACCGCGCTGCACGCCCGAGACGCAGGCGCAGGTCTGCGCGGGGGCCGAGAAGTGCGTGAATGAGCGGTGCGCGCAGTGCGCGGCGGACAACGAGTGCGGCCCCGGGCTCGTCTGCGACGCGGCCGGCCGCTGCTCCTCCGGCGCGCGCTGCTACCAGGACCGCGACTGTCTGGTGCCGCTCGTCTGCTACGTGCAGACCGGCACCTGCGTCGAGAAGCTGCCGCCCTGTCAGTCGGACGAAGGCTGCGGGAAAGACCAGCGCTGCCTCATCGCCACCGGCCGCTGCGTGCCCAAGAGCTGCCAGCCCGACCGCTACGAGCCGAACAACGACGCCCCGACGGCGTTCGGCGTCTCCGCCTCGCGGTACGACGCGCTGACCTTGTGCAACGGCGACGTCGATTTCTATTCGCTGTCGCTCGCGCGGGGAGATCAGCTGGGGGTCAACATCGACGGGGACCCGTTCTCGGAAGAGACTTTCACCACCACCGTGCAGGACGGCACCGGCCGCGTGCTCGCGTCGGGCAAGCAGCTGGTGAGCTACGTGGCGTCGGCATCGGCGACCTACTACGTCTCGGTGAGCACCAGCGACGCGTACCAGGTCTACGACGTGAGCTTCTTGCTCTCGCGCGGAATCCCCTGCGACGACGACGGCTACGAGCCGAATGATCAGCCCGCGCAGGCGACCCAGGTGAACTCCGCCAGCCAGCTCGAGGGGATGATCTGCCCGCAAGATCAGGATCACTTCCGGGTGAACGTCCCCGCCGGCAAGGGGCTGACGGTGAAGCTGACCCACTACACCGCGGGCGAGGGGCTGCTGCGGCTGTGCGTCTTCGACGGGGCGACCCAGCTCGGCTGCTCCGACGACCTCGCGCCGCAGATCTCGGTGCCCTCGGCGACGGCGGCCGGCAAGCCGCTGGTGGTCCGCGTGCTGGGCGCAGACGATCGCGTCGCCAACCGCTACACGCTCGAGGTGGAGCTGCCATGAGAAGCGCCTGGGTCCTCACCGCGATGCTCTTCGCCGCCGGCTGCAGCTGCGGCGAAGCGCCCAGGCCGCGCGCCGACGCGGGCGCCGAAGACGCCGGATTGCCGGTCGAGCCTGACGGGGGCAGCGAGACGCCGGACGGCGGGGCGGACGCGGGTCCACCGCCGCAGCTCAAGATTCTCAAAGTGCTCCCGCCGCGCGGCAGCTCGGCCGGCGGCACCCCGGTCACGCTCACCGGCTCGGGCTTCATCCAGGGCTTCGCGACGCGCGGCACCGAGGCGAAGAAGGCGACGAGCCTCAAGTTCGGCTCGAACCCGGTCATCGACTTTCAGATCATCGACGACGAGACCATCGACCTGCGCTCGCCGCCGGGCGTGACCGGGCTGACGAACCTCGTCATCGAGAACCCGAACGGCAAGGTGACCTGCAGCGGCTGCTTCACCTACTTCGACGAGCTGGGGCTGTTCGCGCTCTCGCCCGCGCAGGGACCGCTCGGCGGAGGCACCGAGGTCGAGCTCACCGGCCAGGGCTTCACCGACGACGTGCAGGTGTTGTTCGGCGGCCGCGCGAGCCCGAAGATTTCTTTCGTCTCCGCGACGAAGCTGCTCGCCGTCGCGCCGCACGGCGCCACCGGCGGGCTGGTCGACGCCGCCGTCTACAACAAGAACGGCCTGGGCACGCTGTCGCGCGCGTTCCTCTACGTCGACGACCTGCGCGTCACGGGCATCAGCCCGCTAGCGGGCCCGCAGGCCGGCGGCACCTCGGTCGCGCTCACCGGCCAGGGCTTCACCGGCGCGACCCAAGTCCTCTTCGGCGCCACGCCGGGCACCGCCCTCAACGTCGTCAACGGAAATCAGCTCACCGTGGTGAGCCCTGCGGGAGCGTCCTTGGGCTCGGTCGACTTGACCGTGGTGACGCCGCGCGAGTCGTGGACGGTCAAGCGCGGCTTCAGCTACGTCAACCCGTCGGGCGCGCTGCAGGTCTACTCGGTGTTCCCGCACGTCGGCGCCGCGGCGGGCGGCAACACGGTGACGCTCGTCGGTCAGGACTTGGATGCACCCGGGCTGACGGTGAGCTTCGGCGGGCAGAGCGCGAACGTCCTCTCGGCCACCGCGACCACCGCGCAGGTGGTGGTGCCGGCGCGCACCGGCGCCCGCCGCGTCTCCGTCACCGCGTCGGCCGGCGCGCAGAACGCGACGTCGAGCCAGGACTACGTCTATCGCCTCGCGCTGTCGGGCATCACCCCCAACACCGGCCCGTCGTCCGGCGGCACGGCGGCGAGCGTCACCGGCACGGGCCTGCCGCCCGACGCGCAGGTGTTCGTCGGCCCGCTCGCGGGCGTG
>CAZEDU010000025.1:24993-49818 GCA_964511185.1 uncultured Myxococcaceae bacterium
TGTCCATCACCACGCCCAGCGGCTCCGGCGGCGCGTCCAGCGACGTGAGGGTGCGCGAGGCCGCCGACCCCGAGAACGAAGCGGTGCTCACCGGCGCGTTCACCTTCAGCGCGCCGCTCACCGTCGGCCGGGTGCAGCCGGACCGCGGCGCCATCGCCGGCGGCACGCTGGTGACCGTGCATGGCTCGGGCTTCGGGCCGGGCACCGTCGTGTCCATCGGCACGGCGAAGGCGAAGGACGTGAAGATCGTCGACAGCCACACGCTCACCTGCCGAACGCCGCGCGGCAACGTCGGCCCGGTCGACGTGGTGGTCGAGCGGCTGGGGCAGAGCGACACCTTGCCCGGCGGCTTCTCGTTCTTCGACCCGCGCAACTTCTCCGGAGGCCTCTCGGGCGGGCCGCTGCGCGGCACCCTCAACATCACGGTGCTCGACGGGACGCAGGGCTTCTACGGCGCCCCGGTGCCGCTGACGAACGTGATGCTGGGGGTGGATCCGTCGACGCCGTACCAAGGGCTCACCGACGCGCGCGGGCAGATCACCTTCTCCGACGCGGTGCTGGTGAAGGCGCAGACGGTGACGGCGTGGAAGGACGGATACGAGAGCGCCACCGTCACGCAGGTCGACTCGGAGAACCTGACCGTGTTCATCGCGCGGACCTCGGGCGATGGCAGCCCCGGTGCGCCTCCTCCCGGTCCGCCCGCGTCGGTCATCTCGGGGCGGGTGAGCGGCTTCAAGGCGCCGCGGCCGCTCGCCACGAACGAGGTGCTCGAGGCCCGCGTGTTCGTCGCGCAGCAGTCGTACTTCGAGGGGCCGCCGTTCCGCGCGCCGTCGACGCGCCGCGGAGAGAAGTGGGTCGTCACCGCGGACAAGGGCGACTACCTGGTCTACACCGGCGCCGGCCTGCGCGCGGTCTACGCGGTGTTCGGCATCAAGCACAACGCGTCGAACACCTTCACGCCGTACCTGATGGGCCTGCGCAAGGGCATCACCACCTCGCCCGACGTGCCGGCGGTCAACACCGACATCGTGCTCGACATGCACCTGGACCGCACGGTGCCGATCACCATCGACAACCCGCTCTCCTTCCAGGGCACGTTCGGCATCCCAGAGGCCGCGCAGAACGTCGTCTATTCTTGGCTCGACCTGGGCGCCGAAGGGCTGATCCCGAATCCGTACAACTGGAACGCCGGCACCGCGGTGTTGAGCTCGGTGGCTGGGACACAGCCGCAGTTTTCCTTCGGCGCCTTCCCGCACCTCGACGGCTCGAACTTCGTGTTCTTGAACCTGTCGTTCCCCAGCACGTTCATGCCGCAGAGCTATTACTTCCGGCGTCAGCCGGGCGACCTGACGCAAGGCGTGACGGTGGGGCCGATGCTGCCGCCGCCGGAGATTGTCCAGCCCAGCGGCACCTTCCAAGGGCAGATCGCCTGGACCTTTCCGCCCGGGCCCGCGCCGCACATCCTGCAGGTGCAGATCGTCAAGCCCACGCTCTTCGGCGACTTGACGCTGTGGTCGGTGGTGCTGCCCGGCACCGAGACGCAGGTGACGCTGCCGCCGCCCGCGGTGCAGAAGCTCCAGAACGAAGAGGCCGGAAACCCGCTGCTCGTCATCATCTATGGCAGCCGCTCGCCGAAGTTCAGCTATAGCCAGTGGTCGTACGACACGTTGTCGGTGATTTCGTGGTCGAGCTTCACTTACTCCGAGAGCGCAGCGTTCACGCCGTGACCCGAGCCGCCTTCTTCGCGCTGAGTGTGTGGGTGTTCGCGCTGGCCGGCTGCCGGCCGGAGCGGACGCGCGGCACTGGCTGTAACGAAGATCAGGACTGCGTGAAGGGCGGCGAGCCGGTGAGCTCGGTGCGCTGCGAGACGCAGACCGGCGTCTGTTATTGCCGCACCGACGACGCCTGCGCCCCGAGCGAGCTGTGCAACCTGGCCGGGTTTTGCCAGGACCGCACCGGCTGCACCGCCAACAGCGACTGCTTGGATCCGTCGCTCTTCTGCGAGACGACGACCGGCACCTGCTTGCCGCGCGGCCGCTGCTCGTCTGACCTGCACTGCAAGCTGGGCGAGGTCTGCGACACCGGCCGCTCCACCTGCGTCGCCGGTTGCCGTTCGCACGGCGACTGCCCGGGCAGCTCGTGCCGCTGCGGCGACGTCGCTTGCGGCTGCGATGCCGGCAGCGAGGCCGAGCGCGCGCAGTGCGCCATCGGCGTCTGCGACCCGAGCTTCTGCGCGGATCAGAGCTTCTGCGCGTTCGGGCAGATCTGCGGCGCGCCGCCGGATGCGGGCGCCGCGGTGAATCAGTGCTACAGCGACTTCGACGACTCGCGGCGCCCGTACTGCAACAACTGCGTGTTCGGAGCCGGGACGTCGGTGTGCGGCAACGGGCCTCACTTCTGCCTCATCGACACCGCCCACCCCGGCAATTACTTCTGCGGGGTCGACTGCTCGCAGGGGCAGCAGTGCCCCAATGGGTACGCGTGCTCGGACGTCATCGTCGTGCTCTCGCAGTGGCAGTGCAACGCCAACACGCCTTGTCCGGTGAACACGTCGCTGCCTTGTCAGGAAGACGCCAACTGCAAGCGCGGCGGGAAGTGCGTGAAGCTCGCGGGTCAGCCGAGCGGCTTCTGCGCCGGGCGCTGCAACATCGACGAAGGCGACGCGTTTGGGTACTGCAGCTGCCTGGAGAGCTCGGACTGTCCGACCGAGACCTGCAGCGCAGGGGAGTGCAGCATCACGCGGCGCCGCTGCGTCGACAGCTCGGACTGCGTTCCGCCGAAGGCGCTGGGCATCAGCTGCGTCGACTTCCAAGGCGGCGGCGGGTGCCTCATCGGGCAGAACTGCGCGCCTGCGAACGGGCTGAGCTGCATCGAAGTCCGCTGACGCTTCTCGGCTGATCCACAGCGCGCCCGCGAGAGGGTTCACGCTGAGTCTGTGTTGCGGGCAGTCCGCGCTACGACCCTGTAGCAGCGCCACAAACGCTTGAAGCGCCGAGCGGTGTCACAAGCCCGTGACCGTCCAGTGCGGACCAAAACCTGACTACCTTGCAAAGCCAATCAAGGTTGGCTAGGGCACAACCCCCGTAATTTGAAACATTCCTGTTTTAAAGGATTGGGGGCGCGCTTGAAGCCAGAAGAGTTACGACGAGAAGTTCCTTCTGCCCCGGTAGTGAACGAGCTTCCGCGCGCATCACCGGAGCTCTCGCCCCCGCCTTCGATGCGCGAGCCTTCCGCGGCGCACGAGATTCTTCAGGTTCTGATCAGCCGAGGCGTCGATCGCGTCTTCGGGATTCCGGGCGGCACCATCGCTCCGCTCTTCGATGCGTTGCTCGACTTCGACATCGAGCTGGTGCTGTGCCAGCAAGAGACGATGGCCGTCTATGCGGCCTCCGCCTATGCGGAAGCGACCGGCAAGCCCGGCGTCGTCTTCGTCACCTCGGGGCCGGGCCTCCTCAACGCGGTGACGGGCGTCGCTGCCGCCTATCACGCCGAGGTCCCGCTCATTCTCATCGGTGGCGAGGTCGCGCACCGCTCGCTCGGGCGGGGCGCGCTGCAGGACGGAGGCGGGTCTGGCCTCGACATGGAAACGATCTTTGGGCCCTTCACCAAACGCACCGAGGCGTTCTTCAGCACGTCGCGCGGGCCGGCCATGGTCGACCAGGCGTTGGCCACCGCGCTCTCGGTTCCCATGGGGCCGGTGTTCCTTCGCATTCCCGTCGACCTGGTGGCGGGGGCCCACTCCGGGGGCCAGGTCGTTCCGTCCGTTCCTGTCCCCGCGCCCGCCCCCAGCCTCGATGCGTGCGAGCAGATCGCGCTCATGCTGCAGTCAGCCACCAAGTCGGTGATCTTCGCTGGCGTCGGGGCGCGGCGCGCGGGCGCGGCTCAAGCCTTGCGACGTCTGGCGGAAGCCAGCGGGTGCCCGGTCGTCACCGACGTCGAGGCCAAGAGCCTCTTCCCCGAAAGCCACCCACTGTCGGCGGGGGTGTACGGGGTCGGTGGTCGAGGCGCGGCGGCGGCGTTGATCAACGGCAGAACCAACCTGCTCCTGTGCTTCGGCGCGCGGCTCGACGACACGACGACCAACAACTTCAGCCAGGCCATCGCGTCGATCGAGACGCTCGTGCAAATCGACCACAACCCCAGCCGGCTGGGGCGGGCATACCGGCCTCAAATCGCAATGCACTGCGACTTGGTCGCGGCGATGGACGCCATCACGGCGCGGCTGAATCCCAACCGCAAACCTCCCGCGCCCTGGCAAAGCCGGGTGCCGCCGCCCCCGCCCACCGTCGTGGAGCCCTTGGGCGTGGCGCCGCACAACCCGCGCGCGGTGGTGTGGGCGCTGCGTGAAGTCCTGGGCGACGACGCGGTGTTCTCCTGCGACATCGGCAATCACTTGTTGTTCGCCGCCAACGAGCTCGCCCTCGACCGGCCCGACTCCTTCTATGTCTCGATTGGCTTGGGGGGCATGGGCTCTGGCATCGGCTACGCCATCGGCCTGCAGATGGGGTTGGCCGGCGCGCGGCAGGTGGTCTCCGTCTGCGGCGATGGCGGCATGTTGATGGTCGGCAACGAGATCGCGACCTGCGCGAAGTACGGAGTCCCCGTGCTCTTCGTCGTCTTCAACGACGGCTACCTCAACATGGTTCAGCACGGCCTCGAGCGCGTGATGGGCCGGTCGATCGACTGCCGCACGCCGGCGGTCGACTTCTGCGCGTACGCCGAGTCCCTGGGGGTCGAGTCGTTGCGCGTGAACAGCCTGGAGGATCTGCGCAGGATTTCGGAGTGGCCGCGCGACGCGCCTCTTTTGGTCGAGGTGCCGATCGATCCGAAGTTCCAGGCCAGCAATCCGCGGGAAGACACGATCAACTTCAACTTTCCCGACGAAGAGCGCGTGGAGAGCTGAAGCGCAGGTCGACAGACGTTGTTTTCAACTCAAGGAGTCGTTCGATGACGAAGCCGAGTCTGGAGATCATCAGCATGGGCGTCTACTTGCCGCCCGACGTCCGCACGAATGATTGGTGGCCGCCCGAGATCGTCGCGAGCTGGAGCAAGACCGCCACCAAGAACATCGTTCGTGATCAACAGAAGGAAGAGGTCCCCACCTCTCGCCCCATTCAGCTCGCGCTCCAGGCGATGACCGAGCTGAAGAACGACCCGTTCAAAGGAACGGTGGAGCGGCGCATCCGGCCCGCGAACATGCGGCCCTCCGAGATGGAGATCTCGGCGGCGCGCGACGCGCTGAGCCGTGCGGGCCTGTCCCCGTCGGACATCGGTTTGCTGCTCGTGCAGAGCCAAGGCCCGGACAGCCTCCTGGCCCCCAATGCGACGTTGGTGCACCGCGCGCTGGGCGTCCCGGCGGAGTGCATGGCGACCAGCATCGAGGCGGGCTGCAACGGCTTCTCCTACCAGCTCTCGTTCGCGGCCAACATGCTGCAGACGGGCGCCATTCGGTATGCGTTGCTCGTGCAGTCCACCGCGCTCAACACGCTTCATCGCACCGAAGACTCCTTCTCGCCATGGTTCGGCGAAGGCGCCACTGCTGTGGTCGTGGGCCCTGCCTCCGGTGACTACGGCTTGCTCGCGCAGCACCACGAGGTCGACGGTGACATGTACGAGAGCTTGCTCGTCGGTCACCCCGACGGCCGCTGGTACGACGGCTTCACGCCCCGCGGCTACGTCGCCGACTTCAACATCGCCCGCCGGATGGCGGTGAGCCTGCCCGAGATGGCCCATCGGAGCATCACCAACACCCTGCAGAAGTGCGGTCATACCTCGCGTGAAATCGGCTTCCTGGCGTCCCACCAGCCCACGAAGTGGCTCCGCAGGGTCATTCAAGAAGCCATCGACGCACCTCAGGCGCGCTCGTGTGACACCTTCACGTGGACCGCAGGAATGGGCCCCTGCAACATCCCGCTCTGCATCGCGCTGGGGGAGCGTGAGGGGCTCATTCGAGACGGGGACTTGGTCGTCGGGTGGGGGGGGGGCTCCGGAATCACGCATGCCTCGTTCGCCCTACGCTGGCGACAGCGCGGCTAGCGGCGAGAGCGGATAGGTGCAGACATTCCGCGAATGCTAGGCTTGCCGAAAATACCCATACGAGCAGGAGGGGCTCATGGCGAACCAGTTGAAGGTTTTGGGGCAGGATGACGCGTACATCCGCGCGGAGTGGGAAAATCTGTATCTGGTCGTCTACCGCGCCGCGCCGAAGTTCGAGCATCTCGACGGAATCGAGAAGGACTTCCAGAGCCTGGTTTCGCGCTACCCCAACGGCATCGTGTCCTGCGTCATCATCGAGCCGGGCACGGGCGCGCCCGAAGCGAAGGTGCGTGAGCGGTCGAAGGCGATCATGGATGGCATCGCCAAGAACCTTCGCGGCGCTGCGACTGTGCCCGAAGGGGAAGGCCTGTGGGGCGCGACCATGCGGAGCCTGCTGGTGGGGATGACGCTGCTTGCTCCGTCGAGCTACCCGCAGGAGATCTGCAAGTCACAAGAAGAGGCCTCGGGCGTGCTGGCCAACTGGATGAACAGCGGTAAGCAGCCCGCCGACGTTCTGGCCGTGCTCCACGAGCTGCGCGTCGCTTTCGCCAAGCCGCAGGCGCAAGACACTGGCAAGAAGAGTTGGTGGCGCTCGAAGCCGAGTGTTCGCTAACGAGCGCTCACACTTCCTTCCTGGCCCTCCCTAGGACCGGATTTGCCCCAATGCTACTTTGAGCCATCGGAGGGGAGCCCAACGCCATGGAGTCGAAGAAGATTCTTCTGGTGGACGACAGCGACGTGGTGCTGGAAGCCAACCGAATCGCGCTCGAGGAGCACGGCTTCAACGTCATCACGCTCGACAATCCATACGCGGTTCCGTACGTCGTTCGAAAAGAGCTGCCCGACCTGGTGCTGGTCGACGTCAACATGCCCACGATGAAGGGCGACATGGTGGCGAAGATCATCGCCAACTACGGCATTCACAAGCGCGCGCCGATTCTTCTGCACTCCGACTTGCCCGAGAAAGATCTGCGCGCGCGCGCTGAGCGGGCGGGGGCGGCCGGCTTCATCCGCAAGACGCCCGACCGCGCGGCGTTCGTCGATCACATCCGTCACTGGCTGAAGGCGCCGGCGCGGTAGCGCGGATCAGGCGCTCTTCGCGCCGGAGCGCATCGACGCGAGCACCGACACTTCGTCGCGCCAGGGCTCGAAGTCCTGGAGCACCTCGTCCTGCTCCCCGCCGGGCGCGGCTCGCGCGAGCAGCTCATGCAGCCACGCGTACGTGCTGCGCGCGTCGTTCACCCTTCCTAAGTCGCTGTAGCTCAGCGCCAAGTAGAACGCGGCGGGCCACAGCATCGCGTCGAGCACCAGCGCGCCGCGCAGCGCGCGCACCGCGCCCTGCGCGTCCTTCACCCGGTGCAGCGCGATGCCGAGCAGCATCTGCGCCCGCGCGCTCAACGGGTCGGCCTCGATGACCCGCGTCAAAGAAGCAATCGCCTCCGTCAGCCGACCGGCCTCGAGGCACATGCGCGCGTTGGCGAGCTCCTTCGTGGTGACGTCCTCCAGCGACCGAAGGGCCGGCGCCGCCGGTGGCCGCGAGCCGCTCGGGGGCGGCAGCGGCGGCCGCGAGCTGACGCGGCCATTCGCCGAAGGCGCCGATGCGGCGGTCACCGGCCTTCGGTTGGGCTCGGGCGTCTTGTGGCCGTTCGCGTCGCCCACCGCGCTGCGCCGCCGGAGCGCCTTGCCCCCGCCCAGGGACACCAATGTCATGGCGGGCGGCGCCTCGATGACCACCTCGCTGCCGCCCAACAGCAGCCACCCCTTCTCGTGCAGCGCGCCGTCGAGCCGCTGCAGCGTCAGCGCGGCGACCTTCTGCGGAAAATAGATGAGCACGTTGCGGCAAATGATGACGTCCCAGCCGCGCCCGCTGGGGCTCTGCGGCGCGGGGTCCATCAGGCTGTGCCGCTGGAAGCGCACCGAGCCGCGCAGCGCGGGGCTCACCTCGAAGCGCTCGCCCACCTGCCGGAGCAGGTGGCTCATCGTCGCGGGCAGGTCGCGCACCGACCACTTGCCGTACCAACCCTGCTGCGCGTGCGCGAGCGCCTCGGAGTTGATGTCGGTCGCGAGCACGTTCACTTTGCGCTCGGCGCACGCGGCGAGCATCGCCACGGTGTACGCCTCTTCCCCCGTCGCGCACGCGGCCACCCAGACGTTCAACGCCTGCCCGCTCGGCCAGTGCGAGGCGAACAAGGACTGCAGCGCCGCCATCTGCGAGGGGTCTCGGTAGAACCAGGTGTACGTGACGGTGACGGCGTTGAGCAGCCGCTCGACCTCGGGGTCGTCGGGGTTCTTCAGCCGCTCGCAGTAGTCCTGGATGGACCCGAGGCCGAGCGCGCGCAGCCGCTCGTTCACCGCCGCCTCGAACATGTCGACGCGGCGGCCCCGGTCCAGCGCAATGCCGGCCCAACGCTCTATCTGCGCTCTGAGCAGCTCCAGGCTCATGTCGTCGTTCGCGTGGAGGTCGTTCAGGCGCCTTGAGGCAAGAAGCGACGAATCGAGTCGACCAGCAGGTTCTCTTCGAAGGCGGACTTCACCAAGTATGCATTCGCGCCCAACACCGACGCGCGCCGGCGGTCTTCGGTGCCGCCGCGCGTGGTGAGCATGATGACGGGCAGGTGCGGCCAGCGCTGCCGGATGCGCTCGAGCAGCTCGAAGCCGCCCATGATGGGCATCTCGACGTCCGAGAGCACCAGGTCGGGCAGGTTGTTCTCGATGGCGGCGAGCGCCTCCTGTCCGCTCGAGGCGCGCTGCACGTCGAAGCCGGCGTCGGTGAGAATCTCGCTCACCACGTCGCCCACGGTGGGCGAGTCGTCGACGACGAGGATGAGCCGCCGCGCGCGGGCGCGGGCGATCTGCGCGGGCCGCGCCATCGCGCCCAGCTCCGCCAGGCGGATGAGCCCGTTGACGCCCAGCACCAGCACCAGCCGCCCGTCGTCGAGCGTGGCGCTGGCGGCGATGTGGCCGAAGCGCGAGACCAGCGCGTCCACCGGGCGCCGAATCAAGTCGAACTCGCCGACCAGCTCAGGGACCGCGAACGCCCAGCGGTGGTGGTTGCCTTGCACCACCACCGCGCGTCCGGAGCTCGACTTGCTGGACTCGCGCAGCACGTTCGCCAGGTTGCGCAGCGGGATCGGCTCGCCGCGAAAGCGGATCAGCTCGCGCCCGTCGGTGGTCTCCACCGGGTAGTCCTGCAGCGCGATGACCTCGACCGTCTGCGCGTTGGGCAGCGCGTAGAGCGAGCCACCGCACGCGGTCACCAGCGCGCGCTCCTTGCCGATGGTGGCGGGCACCACCAAGTCGAACCGGGTGCCGTGCCCCATGGTGCTCGTCACCGTCACCCGGCCACCGAGCGCGTCGACCCGCTCGCGCACCACGTCGAGGCCGATGCCGCGGCCGGAGACGTCGTCGACCGTGGTGCGCGTGGAGAAGCCGGGCGCGAAGAGCAGGTGGTAGACCTCGTGCTCGGGCAGGCTCTGCGCGGCCTCGGGGCTCATGCGCAGCCGCTCGACCGCCGCGGCGCGCACCGAAGGCAGGTCGACGCCGCGCCCGTCGTCGGCGATGGAGAGAATCACGTTGGGCGCCGCCGCGCGCGCCACCAGCTCGATGGTGCCTTCCGCCGTCTTGCCGCCGCGCTCGTTCGGCGTCTCGATGCCGTGGTCCACCGCGTTGCGGCTCAAGTGCAGGAGCGCCTCGCGCAAATCCTCCAGGATGCCGCGCTCCAGCTCGGCCCCTTCGCTCTTCACCACCACCTTCACCTTCTTGCCCTGCCGCTGCGCGAGCTCGCGAATGTAGGGCGCCAGCTCGTCCTCGAGCGTCGGCCCGACCGGGACGAGCAGGAGCGACCAGGCCGCCGAGGCCAGCTCGTCGAGCTTGGTGCTGCAGCGGTCGGCGCCTTCGTTGAGCGAAGACCGCCGCGCGAGCTGCTCGGTCGACTCGCTCTCGTGCACCGGCTGCGCGGTCAGCTCGCGCAGCTGGGTGGTCAGCACCCGGAAGTGGCCGACGAAGTCCATCAGCTGCGCGCACAAGGCGTCGATGTGCTCGGCGCGGATCTGCAGCCAGCGCTGGTGTCCCGGCGTGGCCGGGGCGCCGCGCGGCACCCGCACGGTCTGGCCGGCGTTGGTCTTGTGGGTCGGCGCGCCGTCCTCGTCGTCGAGCTGCGGCGGCGCCGAGGCGCGCTTGAGCGCGGCGGCGGCCTCGTCGGGCGCGGCGCCGGTCTGCAGCCGCGCGGGCGCCGAGGCGGAGTCCTGCAGCTCGGGCACCGCCTCCTGCAGCATGTCGCGCACGGTGACGAGCGACTGCTGCGCGTCCGACTCGGGCGCCACGTCCGCGCGAATCGCGGTGTCGACCGCCGAGAGCGCGCCGCGCAGCATCGCCACCGCGGGCGTTAGGTCGTCCTCTGGCCTGAGGCGCAGCAGCACCTCTTCGGCCAGGTGGGCGATCTCGCTCACCGCGACCAGCCCGATGACCGACGAGTCCCCCTTCAGGGTGTGGAGCTCGCGGCCCAAGTCCCGCAGCGAAGCTTCGGTGCGCTGGCCCTCCTCGAGCGCGGCCAGCCCATTCAAGAGCTTGCGAATTCGTTCCTGTGCTCGGCCGCGATAGCGCTCTCGGAGCGCTTGCTGCCGAGAGCTCACGCCTGCGCCCTCGCGTCCAGGTGGAACTGCTTGACGATGTTGAGCAGCGACTGCGCCTGGTTCTTGAGCGCCTCGGCGGCGGAGAGGGTCTGCCGCGACGCCGAGACGGTCTGGCCGATCACGGTGGAGATCTCCTTCATGCTCTGCGCCACCTGCTCGGTCGACGAGCGCTGCTGATCCGTCACGCGGCTGATCTGCCGGGCCGACTCGGTGGTGCTCTCGGCGAGCTTGCGGGCCTCCTCGGTGACCATCACCGTCGACGAGCCGGAGCCGCGCACGTCGGTCACCAGCGCCTTCACGTTGTGCACCGACGCGGTCACGCGCTCGGCCAGCCGCCGCATCTCGCTCGCCACCAGGGAGAAGCCGCGGCCCGCCTCGCCGGCGCGCATGCCCTCGAGCGACGCGTTGAGCGCCAACAGGTCGCTGCGGTCGGCGATGTCGCGGATCACCTCGAGGATCTCCGACATGCGCCCGGTGTGGTTGCTCAGCTCGGCGATCTTCTTGGTGATGACCTCGGAGGTGTCCTTGGTGCGCTCGGCGTTGGCGAGCACGCTGGTGGCGGTCTCCGCGATGTGCGCGGCGGCCTCGAGCAGCGACATGGTGGTCGCCGACACCTCCTCGACGGCGGCGGCCTGCTGCTGGGCGGCGGCTTCCTGCTCCTGCGCGGCGGCGCAGATCTCCGACGCGGCCGCGGCGAGGCTCTGCGCGGACGACTGCATCAACCCGGGGAACTCGCGCAGCCACATGATGAACTGATCCAACGAGCGGGCCAGCTCACCGAGCTCGTCGTCGTCGTCGGTCTTGAACTTCTGCGTCAGGTCGCCGCGCTGAATGATGCCGTCGGCGGTCTCCACGAAGGAGCGAATGCGGCGCACCGCCTGCCACTGGCTCCAGAAGATCAGCGCGGTCACTCCCAGGCCGAGCACCCCCGCCGAGAGACGAACGGTGCCGGCCCAGGCCGCCTCACTGGTGGCCGTCGCGGCGAGCGCGCCGAAGCAGACGACCAGAAGCACGCAGAGGAAAAACGTCTTGCTCATGATGGACAATCGCACGCACCCCTCCCAAGAAAGGCATCAACTCGAAGACTCCTCGGCTCGCCGCGCCTCGACCGCGCTCGCCAGCTCCGGCAAGGCGAGGACGAAGATGCGCAGCGGCCCGTCTGCGCCGAGGACAATGGACTGCACCTTCTTTCGAAACGACGGCACCGTCACCCACTCGGGCAAGGGCGCCAGCTGCTCGGCGGCGAAGCGCTCCAGCTCGACCGGGCTCGCCGCGCGAATCGGCAGCTGGCCGCCCGGCGCTTCGAGCACGAGCACGCGCGCGTCGTTCGAGGCGACGTCGGCGCCGACGTTCAAGTAGCCGCAGATGTCGAAGGGCGGCTCGCCCGTCCACTCCGACTCGAGCACGATGCGCTTGACGCGCTCGGCGGGGAGCGCCCAGTGAAAGGCCGGCGAGCGCACCACCAGGTACTGATCCGCCGCCGACCAGGCGTCGCGCGCGGGCTGCATCAGGCCGCCCCCGCCTGCGACTCGTGGGAGATCTCCCGCACCAGCTCAGCGACGTCGAGCACGGGGATCAGCCGCCCTTCGAGCTCGACCTCGGCGGAGGAGAAGCGCTTGCCCAGCAGCCGCGGCGGGCGCAGCGCTTCTTCCTCGACGTCGTGCACCTCGCGGACCACGTCCGCGGGCACGGCGAAGGTGGCCGGCCCCAGGCGGATCACCACCGTGCGCTCGCGCGTCACCGACGGATCCGCTGGCTGATCCGCCAAGCCGGCGAGGTCGACCAGCGCGATGGCGCGCCCTTGCCACGAGATGACGCCGGGCGACCGCGCCGACGCGCCGGGAATTGGAACCCAGCTGCGCTTGCCGAGCACCTCGACGACGAGCGGCGCATCGAGCGCGTACCAGCTGTTCTGGACACAAACGGGGAGCAGAGGTCGGTTCATCGCTGGAGTCCCCCATGGAAGCGAAAGGCGGCGCCGCTCGCTCTTGCAGGACTTTACCTGTCCCCGTCATTTTCGAGGAAAACGTGCTTCGTGCCAGCCTGCGATTCTTGGGGCGGAACGGCGCCAATGTGGGCGGGCGGCGGCGCGTTTGGCGTGAACGACGTGTTGATACACCTGTGTTGAAGTGGAAGAACGCGAGCCGCCTTGTTCCCTTCCGCCAGAGAAGTCCTCAAAGCCCGTGAAGGCGCGCTCGCTGAGCAGCCCCTGCCGCGTCTGCTCCACGCGCTCACGCTCGAAGAGCGCACCTGCGTGCTCGAGCTGAAGCTCCGGCAGCTCGAGAAGCGCGTGCTCATCGAAGAGGGCGTGCCGGTCGGGCTCACCTCGAACCTCTTGCACGAAACGCTCGGGAAGTTCCTCGTCGAGCGCAAGAAGCTCACCGAAGAGCAGTACCAGCAGGTGCTCACCGCGAGCGTCACCACCGGTCAGCAGTACGGCGCGGTGCTGGTGCAGCAGGGCCTCATCACGCCGTTCGAGCTGTACAAGCAGCTGCAAGCGAACCTGGGCCACGCGCTGCTCGACTGTTTCCGCTGGACCGACGCGAGGTACCGGCTGGTGCCGGAGGCGCCCGCCGCGCAGAGCCCGATTCGGCTCAACCCGCGGCAGCTCATCTTCACCGGCATCACGACCTCGCTCCCCTTCGACGTGGTCGCCAGCGAGCTCGAGCTCGGGCAAGGCCAGCGGCTCGCGTGGACCCAGGGCGCCGCGCAGGCCGCGGAGGAGCTGAAGCTCTCGCCGAAGGACACGCGGCTGTTTCAGCTCTTGAAGGGCCGCCCGGGCTTCGCGGAGCTGATCGCCAAGAGCGGCCTCGAGCTGGAGCCGGCGATGCGCCGCATCTACGCGTTCGCGGTCCTGGGGCTCATCGACTTGGCCGAGAAGGTGCCGGAGGTGTCGGCGCCGCCGCCCGCCGCGGTCAGCGCGCCCGCTCCCGCGCCGCCGCCGCCCGCACCGCCGGCGGGCGTCCCCTTCGCCGACGAAGACGAGGCGCTCAAGAACGCGCTCGCCACCGAGTTCCTCGAGCACCGCCGCAAGGACCCGTTCGACCTGCTCGGCGTCCGCGAAGACGCCCCGGCCGCGCTGGTCCGCAAGGCCTTCCTCGCCAAGGCGGAGCAGTTCGCGCCGCTCCAGTTTCGTTCGGCCGAGCTGAAGGAGCGCGCGGAGGCGCTGCTGCTCGCCTACGCCCGCGCCTACGGCGCGCTGACCGAGCCGGATCAGCTCGAGCTGCACCGCAAGCGCCGGCAGCTCGCCAAGCAGGCCGCGACCGCTCCGAAGAAGGATCCGACCGAGCACTTCCGCATCCGCACCGACTTGCTCGACGCCACCAGCCAGTTCGCCGAAGGCCAGCGCCGCCTGGAGGCGGGCGTCTTCCGCGCCGCCATCGACTACTTTCAGTACGCGTTCGAGATCGAGCCGAAGGCCAAGTACCGCGCGTACCTCGCGTGGGCGCGCTACCAGTTCAACCCCGCCGCGCACGCCAAGCTGGCGCTGCACGAGCTGCAGGAGGCGGCGAAGAGCGAGCCGGGCTGCGAGGAGGCGTGGGCGTTCGCCGGAGACATTCAGCGCGCCACCGGTCAGCACCAGGCCGCGGAGGAGAGCTATCGCCGCGCGTTCAAGCTGAACCCGAACCAGCGCCGGTACCCCGAAGCCATCAAAGAGCTGACCAAGACGCGCAAGTGAGCGGGGCGTGGGTCGGCCCCGAAGGTGCTCACCGGAGCGGGTCGACGAGCTTCAGCCCTGGAAGGGTGGCGAATTGCGCGTCATGGCTCCAGATTTCGTGCGCGCCGTTGTCGAACGCGGTGAGCGCAATCTGAAGGTCGAAGACTCGAACGCCGGTGATTTTGAGGTCGACGGCGGCCTGCATCAGCCGCTCACCGAACAGCGGCCCCGGGGACCAGACGAAGAGCCCCGACTCCACCAACGCTGAGATGAACTCGGACGCTTGACGTGCGGTGGACGGCTTTCCGGTCGAGGCCGGATGCGTGACGATGCTCCAGAACTCCGAGAGGGTCGGGAGCGTGATTCCGCAACCGAGCCCGCTGTTCAAGGCGGCCTCGATGGCCCGTTTGGCCGACGGGTGCTGAGGGGTCCCCGCTCGGTGGGCATAGATGAGCAGGTTGGTGTCGAGCGCAATCATTGGCCGCGCCGTAGCCGCTCGTGCATCGCTTGACGACTGGAAAGGTCCAAGCCGGGCGGCACCCCGCCGGGAGCGGTCACCCAACGGACCGTCTTCCGCTTGCGCGGTCGCCCGCGCGGCTGGCTCAAGCGTAGGCGAAGCCCCTCTTCAATCAGCTCTCGGAGAGGACGATGCTCCTCGACGGCGCGCTTCTTCGCTTCGACGAGCAGCTCGGTGGGCAGATCCAGTGTGGTGCGCATGCATAAAAGCATAAAAACATCTCTATGCCTGCGCAACCCAAGGGCTCGGCCGCCCGTCACGAGGGCAGGAGCGCGCGCACGTAGATCCAGCCGTACACGGCCAATATCACCGCCGCGAGCAGGTCGAGCACCGAGCCGATGCGCATCATCTTCGCGACGCGAACGTAGCCGCTGCCGAACACGATGGCGTTGGGCGGCGTCCCGGCGGGCAGCGCGAAGTCGCACGACGCGGCGAAGGTGCTCACCGTGAGCAGCGTGATGGACTGCGGCAGCACGTTGAGCATCAGGGAGATGGTCGCGGTGTTCGAGGCGACCGCGGAGAGCAGCACGGTCGCCAGCGTGGTGAGGAGCAGCTGCAAGAAGAACGGCAGGCTCGCCACGGCGGCCAGCTGCAGCCCCAGCCACTGGGACAGCCCGCTGCCCTCGATGCCTTCGGCCATCGCGAAGCTGCCGCCCAACAGGAGCAGCGTGCTCCACGGGATTCCGCGAATGCCCTTCCAAGTGACGGTGCCGGTGACCAGGAGCACCAGCGCCGCCAAGATCGCCACGCTGGCTTCGTAGTGCCTGCCGCTGAAGCGAAACCCTTCCCACGGCTTGGGTACCCACGGCGCGACAAGGGCGGTCAGCGGCCCGCCGAAAATCCACGCCAGCGCCGCCAGCGTGAACACCGCCGCCACCACCCGCTCGTGCCGGCTCATCGGCCCGAGCTCTTTGAGCGCGGCGACGAGCACCTGTGAGCCGTGGTGCCCTTCGGGCGCGTCGTGCCGTCCCTCGCGCCACAGGATCCACCAGACGATCGGCAGGAAGAGGGCGACGAAGGGAAGCGCGGCGGCCATGTAGAGGAGGAAGCCGAGCTGGTAGTCGAGCTTGTCGGCGAGATAGCCGGCGAGGAGCGAGTTGGTGGGGCTGCCGATTTTGGTGCCGATGCCGCCGATGCTCGCGCCGTACGCGACGGCGAGCATCAGCCCGGTGCCGAAGCGCGCGAGCCTGCCGCCGCCTTTGCCCAGCTCCAGCTCCTTGAGCAGCGCGATCGCGATGGGCAGCATCATCACCGCGGTGGCGGTGTTCGAGATCCACATCGACACCGTCGCGGTCGCCAGCAGCATGCCGAGCAAGAGGCGCTTGGGCTGCGTGCCGATGGCGCGCATGATGTGGAGCGCCACGCGCCGGTGCAGCCCGCGCTCCTCCATCGCGGCGCCCAACGTCATGCCCCCCAGGAACAGAAAGATGTACGCGGAGATGAACGGCGCCGCCGCGCGCCCCGCATCGGCGGCCAGCCCCCGCCCGAACACGCCCAGCGCTGGGAAGAGCACGAGCGGCAGGCAGGCGGTGAGCGCCATCGGCACCGCCTCGGTGAACCACCACAGCGCCATCCACACCGCGACGCCGGCGGCCAGCGCGGGCGCGCCGATCCCTTCGATGTCGTGGAGCGGCGAGGGGATCAGCGCGAGGGCCAGGCAGCTCAACGGCCCCAGCGCCAACCCCACGCGCTGCGGCAGCGTGGTCGCTCTCCACCAGGGGGTCAGCGCGTTCATCGCGCCCTAGCTTGCGTCGATGTCGCCTTGGCAGCCATTTCCGAAGCAGGAGTAGACTGATCCACCAGTGCCGGCACCAGCCGACATAGGGGTGGTGGTGCTCCCGGAGGGCTCCGTGTACGCCCCGCGTGTGCGCGCGGTGCTGCCGCCGCTCGGGTTCCACGCGGTGGATCCAAAAGAGGTGGCGCGCGCGGACCTGGCGGTGGTGGACCTCACCACGCAGGAAGGCCGGTCGCTGCTGCGGGGCCTGCGGGTCGAAGGCCGAGGGCTGGCGGTGCTGGGCATCACCGAGCCGCAAGACGCCTCCGAGCTGATGCAGTCGCTTCGGCTCTCCGCCTTCGTCACCCCGGCGATGTTGGAGGTGGAGCTGCCGGCGCGGCTCAAGGTGACGCTCCTTCGCCACCAGATCGACACCGAGGCGGAGCAGCACGAGCGCGACCTCTCGCTGCTGCTCCAGCTCACGCGCGAGTACGCCGAGACGCTCGACGTCGAAGAGCTGCTCCACGACGTGACGCGCCGGCTCGCCGAGGAGATGGACATCGCGCGGGCCTCGCTGGTCGTCATCGACGAGGGGCAGAACGTCGGCGTCATCGTCGCGGCGAGCGACGACGAGTCGCTCAAGGACCTGCGCATCGACCTGTCGCGCTACCCCGAGGTGCGCGAGGTGGTGCGCACGGGCAAGCCGGTCATCGTCGAAGACGCGCCGACGCACCCGCTGCTCGAGGGCGTGCAGACGCAGGTCGCGGCGCGCGGCATCCAGAACATCGCGGCGTTGCCGCTGCAGGTCCGGGGCAAGGTGCTGGGCGCGCTCTTGCTGCGCGCGGCGGCGCGGCGCGGCGCCTTCTCCGCCCGGGAGATCGCCTTCCTCACCACCGTCGCCCAGGCGACCGCCGTGGCCCTGCGCAACGCCCGCCACTTCGAGACGATTCGCGGCCAGCGCGAGAAGGAGAAGACGGCGCGCATCGCGGCGGAGGAGCGCGCCGAGGAGCTGCAGCGCTACGAGTCGTACTTCGCGCACTTCTCCGACGGCATCGCGATTCTCGACAGCAAGGCGTGCGTGCTCTCGCTCAACCCTGCGGGGCTGCAGCTGCTCGACGTGGCCTGGAACGAAGCCAAGGGACACCACATCAATGCGCTCACCAACCCGAGCGACGACGGCTTGTTGATGGACGTGCTGCTCGCCGTGTCGCGCGGCGAGGTCAAGCGCGAGGTCGACGTCTACGCCCGCACCCTGGCGGGCCGGCGCCTCATCCTCTCGGTGTCGGCCGCGCCGCTGCGCGAAGGCGACGCGGTGGCCATTCTGTCTTTCCGCGACGTGACGCAGGCGCGGCAGCTGGCCGACGAGCTCGCCAAGACGAAGGACTTCCTCGAGCGGCTGATCGACAGCTCGGTCGACGCCATCATCGCCGCCGACATGACCGGCCGGGTCATCCTCTTCAACAAGGGCGCCGAGGCGATCGCCGGGTACACCGCGCAAGAGGCGGTGGGCAAGCTGCACGTGCGCGACCTGTACCCCGAAGGTCAGGCGCGCGAGGTGATGGCCCGGCTGCGCAGCCAGGAGCTCGGCGGGCGCGGCCGGCTCACGCTGTCGCGGCAGGAGATCATCACCAAGGGCGGCGAGGTGGTGCCGGTCAACATGACGGCGTCCATCATCTACGAAGGCAGCCGGGAGATCGCCACCGTCGGCATCTTCACCGACCTGCGCGACCGCATGCAGCTCGAGCGCAAGCTGTCGGACGCGGAGAGCCGCCTGGAGGAGTCGGAGAAGAACGCGGTCATCGTGGCGCTCGCCGGCACCGCGGCGCACGAGCTCAACCAGCCGCTCACCTCGGTGATGGGCTACGCCGAGCTGCTCAAGCGCAAGCTGAAGGAAGACGACTTCGCCTACCGCCCGGTGGAGATCATTTACCGCGAGGCCGAGCGCATGGCGGAGATCGTCCGCAAGATCGGAAAAATCACTCGCTACGAGACGAAGGCGTACATCGGCGAGGCCAAGATTCTCGACCTAGACAAGGCAACTTCGCATGAAGAGTGATCGATCGCTGCGCCGCGTCGGCCCGGTGGAGGAGGAGGGGGACAGCCTCGAGGCGCTGCTCGAGCTCGTCGATCTGCCCGCGGCGCTGCTCGCCCCGAGCTGGGAGATCGAGCGCGCCAACGCGTCGTTCGAGCTGCTGGTGGGCGCCAAGGCGCTGGCCGGCCGCAAGCTGTCGGAGCTGGTCGAAGGGCTCGCCGACGCGCCGGCCAACGACGGCGTGCGCGAGGAGCGCGAGGTCAAGCTGTCGAATGGCCGCTTCGTGACGCTGGCGCTCACCCGCCGCGGCGGGAAGGTCGCGGTGGTCGCGCGGGGCCTGTCGGCCGAGGTCACCGGCGACACGCTCGCCGCCGCCGGGCGCGCGCTGGTGGCGCAGGCGCGCGTCGAGCAGGCGCTGCTCGAGCTGGGGCGCAACGTGGCCGGCGCCACCTCGGAGGAGGAGCTGGTGGCGGCGGTGGCGCGCGGCGTGAAAGTGCTCTTCCCCGGCCGACCGTTCTGCGTGCGCATCACGGATCAGCGGACCTTCGCGCTCACCTCGCTCTACGCGGAGGGGCGGCTGAAGGATGGCGCGCGCGACGTGCTGGTGCTCAAGCGCTCCGCCATCGGCAAGACGCACCTCGACACCGACACGCTGCCGCCCGACAAGGTGAAGGTGGTCGACGACGAGGTGCCGCTCGTCTTCACCGGCACGGTGCGCGGCATCTGCGCGCCGCTGGCCGCGTCAGGCCAATTGTTCGGTGCCATCAACGTCGAGTACCCGCAGGGCGTGCCGATGGAGCTCGCCGCCGACGACCGGCTGCTGATTCAGCTCGCGAACCAGGTCGCGGTCGGCGTGAAGAACGCCAAGCTGATCGACGAGCTGACCTTCGTCCGGAAATACCTGGAGGAGCTGCTCGAGCACGCCAACGCGCTCATCGTGGTCGCCAACCGAGACCGGCGGGTGGTGGTGTTCAACGGCGCCATCGCCGCGCTCACCGGTTGGTCGAAGCAGGAGGTGCTGGGGCAGGACCTCTTGCAGTTCGTGCCGGAGGCCGAGCGCATGCGCTTCACCCGCATCCTCGCCACCAGCCTGCGCGGCGAGCGGGTGCAGAGCTTCGAGACCAAGCTCTTGGGCAAGACCGGGCGCGAGGTGCGCGTGTCGTTCGCCACCTCGTCGGTCAACACCGCGCACGGCGAGGTCGAAGGCGTCATCGCCATCGGGCAGGACCTGACGGTCATCCAGGAGCTGGAGCGGCGGGTGATTCAGGCCGAGAAGCTCGCCTCGCTCGGGCAGCTCGCCGCCTCGGTCGCGCATGAGATCAACAACCCGATGACCGCGGTGTCGACCTACGCCGACGCGCTGCTCAAACGCTCCGCCCTGCAGAAGGAGGCGGACCCCGGCGACCTCGACAAGTACAGGCGGATTCTGGAGAACGCCGAGCGGGTCTTGCGCTTCACGCGCGACCTGGTCAGCTACGCGCGCCCCGCGCAGGACCGGCCCGAGCCGGTCGACGTGGCGGTGGTGATGGACATGGCGGTGGGGTTCTGCGACCACGTGCTGCGCAAGCACGGCGTCGAGGTGTCCAAGCAGTACGAGCCGGTGCCGAAGATTTCGGCGGTGCGCGCGAACCTGGTGCAGGTGTTCGTGAACCTCATCACCAACGCGTGTCAGGCGATGAAGCCCGGCGGCCAGGTGAAGCTCAGCGCCTGCCAGGAGAGCGGCGACGTCGTCATCTCCGTCACCGACTCTGGGCCTGGCATTCCGGCCGCGGACTTGGAGCGCATCTTCGAGCCGTTCTTCACCACCAAGCCCGACGGCAAGGGCACGGGCTTGGGCTTGTCCATCGTGCAGGGCATCGTCGAGAAGCACGGCGGCGTCATCGACGTGGACAGCCAGATGGGCGTGGGCACGGTGTTCCGCATCCGGCTGCCCATCGGTGAGTGACTTCTAAAAACGCGTCAGCGCGCGTGCGGCTCGCACTCGCCTTCGCCGCGGTAGTGCCCCAGGGTCCGTGACAGGGCTTCCACGAACTGGCGCAGGTTGTGGACCGCCGCCGCGCCGCCGGTGCCGTACTGGTCCAAGGGGAGCGTGGTCAGGTCCACCTGCGCCAGCTCCTCGAGCGTGACCTCGCCGTCGCTGTTCGCGTCCGCGTCGGCGATCGCCTGAAAGCGCATCTGCGCTTCGTCCGACTGAAGGTTGTCGTAGAAGAAGTGGTCGCCGTGGATGGTGAGCTGCACCGTCTCTTCGCCTCCGTTCGGAACGACCACGCCGTCGCCGATGTCTTCGTTCGTGCACTTGAGGTACTGGGTGTTCTGCGGAAACCCCCAGCGAATCGTCTTGGTCACCGCGTCCTTGGTCGCCGTCGCTTCGACGTAGACGCCGTGGCCCGACGTCTTCAGCGCGGCGACGTCGGCGGCGCTCGCGTTGCCGGCCACCGCGTCCGCCACCGGCGCGATGGAGAAGCTCACGTCGTCGAACGCCTTCGCGTCGAGCCCGGCGAACGTCTCGACGGTGACCGGGCCCTTCTGATGAACGTCGAAGACCTTCGCGCCCGACTGCTTCGCGCCCACCTCGCCAGAGCGGGTCGCGACGGTGATCTCCGAGAGGGTGACGAGGAACTTGGTGAACGCGAGCTCCCAGCCGTCGACGAACCCCGTCTCGTCTCCGTTCTCCGCCGGAATCTTCTCCTCGATGTAGTCCTCGCCATAGACGGTGAACACCACGGTGCCGCTGCCCACGTCACACGCGCAGAGCGCGAAGGCCGCGCCGACAGCCAAAAGAAGCGAACGATTCATTTTCCTATCCTTGGGTTGGAGGTGCGCTACGGCGTGTCGAGCCACTCGACGACGTACGCGCTCGTGTCCTCGACACCTCGCACGAACGCGTTGAAGGGTTGGGTGCCCGGGCCGAGCGGGGTGACGCTGGCCGGGTCGACGACGGGGACGGCCCCGAAGTCGGCGCGGCCGAGCCACTGGTCGACGCGCGCGGTGATTCGAACGTGGCCGGGTTGGTCGCTCAGGTCTTTTTCGAACCGGACGCCCTCGATGACCTTCTGCGCGTCGAGCTCCAGCTCGAAGCGCACGGTCTGGCCGGCCTTGACGGCGGTCCCCGCCAACGCGACCGAGCGACCCGCGGCCCCGCCCGCGCTGGACGTTGGAAACGTCAGCTCGACCGAGCCGTACTCGCCGGTGGTGCCGCTGGCGTCGCCGATGCGGACGGGCGCGCCGCCCCCGTCCACCGGAGCCGCCGTGAGCAGCTCGGCCAGCGCGTCGCCCGGCTGGTAGTGCCCTGGATGCGCGTGCGCCGACGGCAGGAGCCAGTCGAGCGGCTTTCGCCACGGCCGCGAGAGCAGCACCTTCCCGGTGAAGAACCGAACCGGCCCGACGTTCAGCCGCGCCGACGACAGGTCGATGGTCCAGCCGTGCTCGTTGGCCCCAGACATGGGCGCGAGCGCGACTTCGACGGGGAACGTCCGGCGGCGCTGCTGGGCTTCGCAGCCGGCCAAGCCGAGGAGCACGGCCAGTGTCAGGAGCGCGGTCTGAGCGGTTTTCACAGCTGCACCTCGAGCGTGAGAGAGGCCATGCGCGGGTAGCCCGCGGTGAAGTGGCGGGCGGGGACCAGGCTCGCGACGGCGGAAGGGTCGAAGCGGGAGGAGTAGACGAACTCGCCGTCGCGCCACCGCGTGTCGAGCGCGTTCCGCATGTCGAGCTGCAGCGTCAGCGCGCGGTAGCGAAGGCCGGCGCGCAGGTCGACCAGCGCGACGCTGCGGCTGCGCTCGTCGAACGGCAGCGGCCGCGGGCCGATGAAGGTGAACGCCACGCCGGCCAACGGCGTGATGCGCGCGCCCCCTATCGAGACCGGCCGCTCGTACCCGGCATCGAGCCGGCCGACGAGCGGCGCGAAGTACGGCAACAGCGTCCTTCGCGACAAAACCGCGGCGTGCGCGTAGGTCGCGCTGCCCATGAAGACGAAGGCGTCGTTCGGCCGCACGAGCGCGACGAGCGAAGCGCCGGCGCGGCCGGTGGCGCCGGTGGAGACGGTGGTGCCGACCGCGTGGTCGAAGAAGACGTCGTCTTCGACGTAGGTGCCAAAGCCCGAGCCCTGAAGCGACCAGCGCTCGCGGGCGTAGAGCGCGCCGACCTCCGCGCCGCGGACGTTGACGAACGGCGCGCGCTCGCCGTCGGCCAGGCTCCGCGCTTGCGGCGAGCGAAAGCCGTCGCCGTAATTGAGGAACAGCCTTAGGGCCTCGCCGACGCGGCGCTCGAGGCCCGCCTTGAGGCCCCAGTGCACGCCGAACGCCGCGCGGGCGTACCCTTGCCCGTCGTAGGAGCGCTTCTCCTCGAAGGCGAGCGCGTCGAAGACGTCGAAGGAGAGCGCGTCGGCCCGGCCCCCGACGAAGGCCGCCCAGCGCCCGAAGGTGGTCGAGAGCTCGGCGTGCCCGAAGCCCGAGCTCTGGGTGAGCTGCGCGTCGATTTCGTCTCGCCAAAACGTCGCGTCCGCTTCGCGGTAGCGGCGCTGCGTCTGCTCGACGCCGTCGCGCCGGCCGCCGAGCCCCAGCTCGAGGCGAAAGCCGTGGCCGCCCAGGAGCAGGTGCCGCACGTATCCGGCGCGCGCGCCGAGCGTCAGCGCGTCGTGGCTTTGTTCTTGTCCGTCGCCGCGGCCGTCGAGCCGGTAGCCCGTGAAGTTGTGGCGAAGCCGAAGGTCCGACGCGATGCCGAAGAGCTCGAGCGTGGTGGTGGCGCCCCCGCCGCGCACCGTCAACCCGAGCAGCGCTTGGTGGCGGCTGGCCGCGCCGCCCTGTCGCGTGGTCGCCGCGTCGAAGAAGCCGCGCTGTCCCGACAGCACGTCGGCCTCGGGCAAAACACCCGCGGCGTGGAAGCGCGCCGCGTAGCTGCCGACGACGGCGCGCAGCGTCGCCTGTCCGCCCGGCGTCAGCGGCAGCTCGAGCTGCGAGAGAAACGACGCGCGCTGGTGCGCGCGCTGTGGGCCGAAGCCGCCGTTCTGCTCGAGGTCCAGCGCGGCGAAGGTCGACGGCCCCATCGCGGGACGAACGCCGAGCAGGAGCCGCCGTTCGCCAAACTGCCCGAGCCGGCCGCTCAGCAGCACGCCGTCTTCCGGCAGCCCCAGCTCGAAGCGCACCGTCCCGGCGATCGCGAAGTCGCTCTGCCACGCGCGGTAAGCGCCTTCGTAGACGCGAATCTCGCGAATGGCCTCCGGGATGAGGAAGTTGGTGTCGGCGTAGCCCAGCGCGTGAATGTGCGACGGCTCGTTGACGGGCAGGCCCGCGACGTTGAGCTCCACGTCTTGGCCGTGCGCCGCGTCGAACCCGCGCAGGAACAGCTGGTGCGCCTTGCCGCCGCCGCTGTGCTGCGAGGCGACGAGCCCAGGGACGAGGCGAAGGACGTCGGTCGAAGAGGTCCGCGGGGTCGCCTTCAAGATCTCCTGCGGCACCACCACTTCCGAGGCGCTGCGCTCCGGTTGGCGCGCGCGGACGACGGTCTCATGCGAAGGCTCGCGGCTGCTGGCCTCGAGCGCGTCGGGCTCCGGGACGCCGGCGTCCTGGGCGTACGAGGCGAACGGCCGAAGCGCCGCCGTGAGCACCCAGCCCACGAGCACCACGCGCCACGCTCGGTTCACCCCAGTCGGCATCGAGCCCCTCGAGAGACGCTCTACGATGGACGCCGAACGTCCACCGCCATCGAAGCGTCGAGTGGCTTGGTGCGGCTCGATAGCGAGCGCGCGCGGCGGAGTCAATACGCTTGTGCGGAGGGTGCGCTACCCGTCGTCGAGCTCCTGAAGGAACTCTTCTTTGGTGAGCAGCCCTTTCTTCGCCATCAGGCGCATCAGCGCCCAGAACTTCCGCTCCAGCTTCTCCAGCTCGCTCTCTTCGGCGGGCAGCCCCAGGAAGGCCAGGTCATCGGACACCGCCGCGCCGCCCGCTCCCTGGGCGCGCCGCTCCTTCATCGCGCGCTCTTTGGCGGTCATCAGCTCGGCCAGCGCGTCGCGCTCGTGCTGCGGCGGCCTGGTCGCGCGCGGGACCACGTCGTGCGCGGTCAGCTCGAGCACCGGCTCGCTGTCCAGCTCCGACCCGTCGGAGATTTCGACCGCGTTGTCCTTGTGGTAGTAGCGCCGAATCGCCGCGTCGATCGCGTTCTGAGACGCGAGCCGCGCAGACACCTTGAGGCCGGTGATGAATTCGATCTCTTCGATCGCCGCGTAGTTCATCGGATCGTTCA
>CAZEDU010000026.1:0-27812 GCA_964511185.1 uncultured Myxococcaceae bacterium
GCGCTGTACAGCTCGAGCAGGTTCGGCGCGCGCCCCAGGTGCTCGCAGATGCGCGCGTACTCGTCGGGTTTGAGGCCATGACGGGCGATGACCTCGGGCGAATGGCTCATGGCGGGGACCTCTTCGGGGAAACGGAAGCGTCTGGCGTCGGCTCGAGGCGCTCCACCTTGTCATCGAGCGGGACCGAACCGATGGAGTGGCGGAAGACCTGCCACAGCACAGCGCGGTGCTGTGCGGGCGACAGGGGGCGCGCGGCCTTCAGCTCGAGCCCCGCGCCCCGGTAACGAAGCTCGACGCCGCTGACGCCCGCCTCGCGCACCGCCCGCTCGATGTCGGCGAGCTGCGCCTGCAGCGGCTCGAGCGCGAAGGTGAGGTGGGTGCGGCGCGCGATGAAGCCGTCGTTCTCGAGCACCGACTGGAGCGCGCGGCGGCAGGCGTCGGTCGAGACGTTGGCGTGCAGCACGGCCGGGTCTCCCTTCAGCTCGAGCGAGCGGCCGCAGGCGGCGCGCGCGGGCGCCAGGGCCTCCGCGCTCGGGGCGCCGTCCTTGCAGCCGTCACCCAGGCAGCGGTTCTCCCCTTTTGGATGAACCCGCACGCGCCAGACCGCGAACCTGCCTTCGGCGTAGAGCAGCGCGAGCGCCTTGCCCGGCGCGTGGCCGACGAAGAGCAGCTCGCCGCTGGGCAGCAGCTCCACGCTCGCCACCTTCGCGTCGTCGACCTCGGCCCACTCCACCGACGCCGGCTTCTCGAAGCGCTCCGCGCCGGCCTCCAGGTCCAGGTACTGGTCCACCGGCCAGGCCCCTGCCGTGCACGGCGCCACCGAGAGGACCACCCAGAGCCATCGCCGAAGCGCCACCGCTACCCCATCACGAGTGACTGAAACACCTTGAGCCCGTCGGTGCTGCCGAGCACGCCTTCCGCCGCGCGCTCGGGGTGCGGCATCATGCCGAGCACGTTTCGGCCCGCGCTCACGATGCCGGCGATGCCGTTGCGCGCGCCGTTCGGGTTGTCGACGTAGCGGAACGCCACCTGCCCCTCGCCCTCCAGCCGCTGGAGGCCTTCGTCGTCGATGAAGAAGTTGCCTTCCGCGTGCGCGATGGGGATGCGCGTCTTCGCCTTGGCCGCGTACGCGCGGGTGAACGGCGTGGCGTTGTTCTCGACGGTGAGCTCGACCTCCGCGCAGATGAACTTGCGCGAGCGGTTCTGCAGGAGCGCGCCGGGGAGCAGCCCCGCCTCGGTGAGGATTTGAAACCCATTGCAGATGCCGATGACCCGCCCGCCCTTCTTGGCGAAGGCGGCGACCTCCTCCATCACCGGCGAGAAGCGGGCGATCGCGCCGCAGCGCAGGTAGTCGCCGTAGCTGAAGCCGCCGGGGAGCACGACCACGTCGCTGCCCTTCAAGTCCCGGTCCTTGTGCCAGAGGAACGACGCCTCGTGCCCCAGCACGTGCTTCACCACGTGGTAGGCGTCGTGGTCGCAGTTGGAGCCCGGGAAGACGACGATTCCAAACTTCATTCGATCTCCACCCGGAAGTTCTCGACCACCGTGTTGGCCAAGAGCTTCCTGCACATCTCTTCGACGCGGGCCTGGGCGCGCGCCTTGTCCGTCTCGGTGGAGGCGAGCTTGAGCTCGATGAACTTGCCCAGCCGGACCTCGCCGACCTCCGAATAGCCGAGCGTGTGAAGGCTCTGCTCGACCGCCTTACCGGCGGGGTCGAGGACGCCAGGCTTCAAGGTGACGAACACGCGCGCGACCATCAGCACTCCTAAGAAAGCCAGAGAAGAACAAGGAACCCGACGGGAGGTGGCAGGCGGCCCATATCACAGGTATGACAATCCCCTATGCCGACTTGGGCGATGTGGGTCGTCTGTGCCGGGCTGATCATCGTGCGCGCCTTGATCGCCGCCGCCGAATCCGCCCTTTACGGGACGTCCGACCTGCGCGCCAAGGAGCTCTCGACGATTCACCCTCAGCGCGGGCAGCGGGTGCTCCGGCACAAGTCCGAGCGTGAGGCGACCGCCGCCTCCTTGCGCTTCGGCATGGTGCTCTCCGGCTTCCTGGCGGTCGCGGTGGCGACCCTGGTGCCGCCCCGGCTGCTCGACTTTTCGCACTTGGGCGACGCGCTCTGGTTCAGCTGGCTGACGCCGGTGTCGAGCGCGCTGTTGGTGGGCGTGCTGGCGAGCGTGGCGGACGTCACGTTCCGCGCCGCGGCGTCGGCGAACCCCGAGCGGTGGGCGCTGCGGCTCTCCGGGCTGGTGTCGCTGCTGGTGGTGACGCTGTACCCGTTTCTGCGCGCGCTGGTGACGCTGCTCAACGTCCTGGTGCGGCCGTTCGGCACCAAGGTTGGCTTCGAAGCGCCCGCCCCGCCGCTCGAGGAGCTCGAGAAGCTGCTCGCCGCGCAGGCCGTCAAGAACGAGGTCGACAAGGACGCGCCGCAGCTCATCCGGTCCATCTTCGAGCTGTCGGACAAGACGTGCCGCGACGTGATGGTGCCGCGCACCGAGGTGATCGCAGTCGACATCACCACGCCGTCCGAGGAGATCTTGAAGATCCTCTCCGAGGAGAACCACTCGCGGATGCCGGTGTACCAGGACGACGTGGACCACATCGTCGGCATTCTGCACGTGCGCGATCTGATCCCGATGATGCAGCACCCGGAGCTGATCGTGCTGTCCGACATCATCCGGCCGGCGCACTTCGTGCCGTGGGTGAAGAGCATCGGCGATCTGCTGCGCGAGATGCAGCGCCGCAAGATTCACATGGCGATGGTGGTGGACGAGTACGGCGGCTTCATGGGCATCGTCACGCTCGAGGACATCCTGCGCGAGATCGTCGGCGACATCGGCGACGAGTTCGAGGTCGACTTGAAGCAGGTCGAGAAGCAACCCGACGGGACGTTCCTGGTCGACGCGCAGATGTCGGTGGCGGAGCTGCCCGGCGCGATCGGGCTCAGCTTGCCCGAGGGCGACTACGAGACGTTGGGCGGCTTCATCAACTCGTTGGTCGGTCACCTTCCGGACGTGAACGAGCGGATCAGCTGGGACGGCTGGCTGTTCACGGTGCACAGCAAGGAAGGGCCTCGCATCGACCGCGTCCGGGTCGCCCGCCTGAGCAAGCCCAGCCTGGACGAAGCGCCGCAGCCGGTCGAGAGCCGCGTCGTCAAGCCGATGAAGGAGCGGGTGTCGTAGCCGGGGACAGTCCCCTATTCTTCTGCGGTCTCCCACTCGGGCGCGCCCACCACCGACATCCGCCGCACCTCCTCGAACCGCAGCCTCCGCTCCTCCCCGCCGAAGCTCACCAGCGCGCCGCCGCGCAGCCCCACCTGCACCGAACGCGTCTCGCTCTGGTACCCCACGCGCCGAAACGCCAGCGGCACCTTCAACTCGACGCTGGCGGCGCCGTCGAGCGGCAGCACCGTCGACACGCGCTGGCGGCCGGCGGCGAACCAACGGCCGTCGAGCCACAGCTCGTAGTCGACCTCGAGGATGGTCCCGGCGTTCGTGGTGCGGTTCAGCATCGCCACGACGAAGCTCAGCTCGCCCACGTCCGGCTCGGGGAAGCGCAGGGAGAGCGAGCTGACCTCCGCTTGCTTCGACGCCGGCGCGGCGCCGGGCGTTCGGCACGCGACGAGCAGCCAGGCCGCGAAGAGAAAAACCACAGGCCGCTTCATCCACACCTCATGACAAGAGCGGCGCGAGCGCGTCGACCGACAACGGCCACCCGGCGCGGCGGGACAGCGCCTCGAGCGCGCGGTTGAACTCCGCGGCCGACTGAAAGCGCGCATTGCGCGGGGCGAGCAGCGCGCGGCGCACGATGCGCGCGGCGAAGTCGGGCAGCTCGGGGACAATGCCCTGCAGCCTCGGCACCTGGGCGTCGCGCACGCGGTGCATCAGCTCGACCTCGCTGCCGCCCACGAACAGCCGCCGGTTCGCGTATAGCTCCCAGAGCATGACGCCCACCGAGAACAGGTCGGAGCGCGGGTCGACCGGGTGGCCGAGCACCTGCTCCGGGCTCATGTACGCGAGCGTGCCGCGCAGCGCGCCCGCCTGCCCTTGCATCACGCCCTCCACCTCGGCGACGCCGAAGTCCGTCAGCTTCACCTCTCCCTTCACGGACAACAGGACGTTCGCCGGGTTCACGTCGCGGTGGACGATGTTGGCGCCCGCCTCACCCACCCGCGCGCGGTGCACGTAGTCGAGCGCGCGCAGCACCGACGAGACGATGAACGTCGCCGCGGACGGCGGCATCGGCTGGCCCGCCTCGATGAACGCGTCGAGCATGAACGCCAGCGTGCGGCCCTGCACCAGCTCCTGCACCATCAGGTAGTCCGCGCCCGACCGGAAGCAGCGGAAGGTGCGCACGATGTTCGGGTGGCGAAGCCGCGCGGTGAGCTTGGCCTCGTCGACGAACTGCTTCACCGCCGCGTTGTCCTCGCGCAGCCCGGGCAGCAGCCGCTTCACCACCACCTCGTCCGGCTCGCCGGGCCCGCGCGGCGCGCTCTCGAGCGCCTGCGCCTGGTACACCTCGGCCATTCCGCCGACGGCGAGCCGGCCGACGATGCGATAACCGCTGAGCTCGGGCGACAGGTCGGTCATCGAAGGTTCATTCGAGCTGTAGGCCGCAGTCGCTGCAAGCGCCGTCGCGAAGCGGCGCCGCCGTGCCGCACGCCGGGCAGGGAGGCTCGCCCTCGGCCCCGTCCGGCGCGGCCGCGCGGATGGGCGTCAGGCCCTCGCGTTCCATCGACTCGACCCACCGGGTCTGCAGCAGCTGGCCCACGCGCGCAGCGTCCGCCTCGCGCACCAGCACCTGCGCCTTCGGCGTGCAGCCGGGCTTCGCGCACGCCTCGCTCGTCAAGAGCGCCGGAATGTCCTGCGCCAGGCAGAGAGAGACCAGGTGCTTCGCGTCGGCGAGCGAGCCTTCGCCACACACCACCAGCGACTCGTCGGCCAACACGCGCTCGGCGTCGATTGCGTTCATGCCTTCGCACTCCCCGTCAAAGACGCGTACAGCGCCTCGTAGGACTTTGCCGCGACCGCCCAGCCGAAGTCACACGCCATCCCGCGCCGCCGCACCTCGGCGAGCTTCTTGTCGTCGGCGTACAGCTCGAGCGCCCGGCGGAGCGCGCCCGCCAGCGCCGCGGGGGCGTGCTCGGTGAGCTTGATGCCGGTCGACTTGGGCTGGCTCAGGTCGACCACGGTGTCCTCCAGCCCGCCGGTGGCGCGCACGACGGGCACCGTGCCGTAGCGCAGCGAGTACATCTGGTTGAGCCCGCACGGCTCGTAGAGCGACGGCATCAAGAAGAAGTCGCTGCCCGCCTCGACCAGGTGCGCGAGCTGCGTGTCGAAGCCGATCTTCACGGCGATCTGCTTGGGGTAGCGGGCGGCGAGCGCCTTCAGCGCCTGCTCGTAGCGCGCCTCGCCGGAGCCCAGGAGCGCCAGCACGCCTCTTTGGCTCGCGAGGAACGGCGCCGCCTGGACGATGAGCTCGATGCCCTTCTGCTCGACCAGCCGGCTGACGACGCCGAACACCGGCGTGCGCTCTTTGTCGGGCGGCGCGAGGCCGAAACGCTTGAGCAGCTCGACCTTGCACAGGCGCTTGTTGCTCAAGTCTTTCGCGGTGTACCGCGCGGGGATCAGCGCGTCGGTCGAAGGGTCCCACTCGGCGTAGTCGACGCCGTTCAGAATGCCGGTCAGCCGCTCGGGGTGCTGGCGCAGAAAGCCATCGAGCCCGGCGCCGCCTTCGGGCGTCTGAATCTCCTTCGCGTAGGTGGGAGAGACGGTCGTCCACGCGCGGGAGAAGGCGAGCCCGGCCTTGAGGAAGCTCATCCGGTCGTGGTGCGCGATGCCGTCGGGGTGAAACAGCGCCCACGGCAGCCCCAAGTCCTCCACCACCGTCTTGGGGAAGTCGCCCTGGTAAGCGAGGTTGTGGATGGTGAAGACGGCCGCCGCTTTGGACAGGTGCGAGCTGCCGTAGCCTTGTTGGAGCGCCACCGCCGCGAGCCCGGTCTGCCAGTCGTTCAGATGGACGACCTGCGGCTCGAGCGAGAACAGCTGCGCGGCCGAGAGCGCGCCCATCGAGAACGCGGCGTAGCGGCGGTGGTTGTCGGGGTACGGCTCGTCCTCCGCCTGGTAGAGCCCCGGGCGCTGAAAGAACTCCGGTTGATCCACGAACAGGAAGCGCAGGTTCTTGCCGCCGCTCGCCTCGTGAAACGCGGTGGGCACCTCGCCGAACGGGAACTTCAGCGACAGCCTCGCGTCGAGCCGCCGGATGCGCGCGTCCTTCACCGCGCTGTAGAGCGGCGAGACGACCGTCACCTGGTGCCCGCGCGCGGCCAGCGCGGTCGGCAGCGCGCCCGCGACGTCGCCCAACCCTCCTGTCTTAGAGAATGGCGCGACCTCGGAAGCGAGAAAGAGGACGTTCATCGGGGCGAAGGGCGCATGTAACACGACCGCGCTGGAAAGAAGCCGGCGGAAGAGCGAGAAGGCGGCTTTCCGAAAGACGCCCATGACCACCGATGTCTGGACCGACCCGATTCAGCGCTTCGCCGACCGCTTCGCCGCGGCCAGCCGCGTGCAGCCCAAAGACCCGAACGCCGTGGTGGTGGCGAGCGTCGACGCCGCGGGCCGCCCGTCGGCCCGTGTGGTGCTGCTCAAGGGCTTCGACGAGAACGGCTTCGTCTTCTACACCAACCACCAGAGCCGAAAGGGCGTCGAGCTGCTCGCGCAGCCGTACGCGGCGCTGTGCTTCTACTGGCCGGCGCTCGACGAGCAGGTCCGCGTCGAAGGGCGCGTGGAGGTCGTCTCTTCAGAAGAGGCCGACGCCTACTTCGCGACGCGGCCCAGGCTGTCGCAGCTCGGCGCTTGGGCGTCGGACCAGAGCCGCCCGCTCGCCTCGCGCGAACAGCTCGAGGCGCGGCTGAAAGCGCTGGAGGCGCAGTACGCGGGACAGGCCGTGCCGAGGCCACAGCACTGGTCGGGCTTTCGCGTGGTGCCCGAGCGCATCGAGTTCTGGGAGGCGCGGCCGAACCGGCTGCACGTGCGCACGCTCTACGAGCGCCAGGACGCTGGCTGGTCAAGGCAGCTCCTCAGTCCCTAGCGCGGAAGAGCGTTCGAGCCCGCGCTCCGCTCCCACCTTTCCCTCCTGTCTCGATTGCTCCCAGTGGAGCGCAGACACACCGCTCTTTTCCGGCGGAGCTGCCACGCGGCCTCGAAACTTCTGCGGTTTTTTCGCGGCACAGCGCCTGCTCTGTGGGTACCGGATGGAGGCCCCGATGTGCACGGCGATTCGTTCTCTCGCGCGGCTCACCCCGACGCTCCTGCTTCTGCAGGCAGCGGCCGCCTGGGCGGACCGCGATGGGGTCAGTGGCTACTCCGGCCGCCTCTTCAACTGCACGCTCTGCCACACCCCGTCGAACAACGTGGCGAGCGCGAGCGCGACGGTGACCGGCCCCAGCTCGCTCTCCGCGGGCGCGACGGCGATCTACATGCTGACCCTCACCGGTGGCCCGGGGCAAGGCGCGGGGCTGGACGTGTCGACCGACACGCCGGGCGCCGCGCTCGGCGTCATCGCGGGCCAAGGCACCCGGCTCTCGTCGGGGGAGGTGGTGCACAGCGCGCCCAAGGCGTTCGAGGGCGGCGCGGCGAGCTTTCAGTTCAGGCTCACGGCCCCCAAGGGCGCGGGCACGGTGCGGCTGTACGCCGCGGCGCTGTCGACGAACGGCTCGGGGCGCAACGGAGATCGCACCGAGACGGTCGTCTTCCCCATCACCGTCACCGAAGTGCCGCCCAATCAGCCGCCCACCGTCGCGCAGCCCGCGAGCGCGACCTCGCCGGTCACCGGCCTCACCGCGCAGCTCGACGTGCTCGGCGCCGACGACGGCGGGGAGGCGGACCTTCGGTACACCTGGGCGGCGAACAATCCGCCCGCGCCTGTGTCGTTCAGCCCCAACGGCACCAACGCGGCCAAGCGCACCACGGTCACCTTCGGCAAGGCCGGCAGCTACACGTTCACGGTCACGGTGCGAGACGCCGCCGGCGCGAGCGTGACGAGCTCGGTCAGCGTCGCCGTGCAGCAGACCTTGACCAGCCTCATCGTCGCGCCCGCGAACGTCGGCCTGACTTTCGGCGGGCAGCAGCAGTTCACCGCCGCGGCGAGAGATCAATTCTCCAACGCGATGCCGGCGCCCGCCGTGAGCTGGAGCGCGCCGAGCTCCGCGGGCACCATCACCAGCTCGGGCCTGTTCACCGCGGGCACCTTGGCGGGCGGGCCGCACACGGTGACCGCCAGCGCGCAGGGCAAGACGGGAAGCGCGAGCGTGACGGTCTCCGCCGGCGCGGCCCCCACCCTCGCTCAGGCGCCGAGCGCCAACCCCTCGACCGTGACCGGCACCACCACCACGCTCTCGGTGCTCGGCGCCGACCAGAAGGGCGAAGGCGCGCTCCGCTACACCTGGGACGTCGCGTCGGGCGCGGCCGGCGTCACCTTCAACCCGAACGGCACCAACGCCGCGAAGACCACCACCGTGACCTTCCCGGTGGCGGGCGTCTACGGCTTCACGGTGACGATTCGCAACGCGAGCAACCTCACCACCACCGGCAGCGTGAACGTGACGGTGACGGCCACGGCCGCGGGCATCGCGCTGTCGCCGCAGAACCCTTCGGTCGAGGTGGGCGCGTCACAGCTGTTCATGGCGGCGGTGCTGGATCAGTTCGGGCAGCCGATGGGCGGCGCGTCGGCGGTGGGCTGGAGCGTCGCGGGCGGCGGCACCATCGACGGCAACGGCCTGTTCACCGCGGCGAGCACGCCGAGCGGGCCTCACGCCGTCACCGCCACCGTGGGCGGCGTGACGAGCAGCACGCAGGTGACGGTGGTGGCCAAGCCGTCGACGCCGGACGAGCCCCCACCCACGCCGCCCAGCCTCGACCAGACGGCCCCGCAGGTGAGCTGGGTGAGCCCCGCCTTGGGCGCGGTGCTCTCGGGAACGGCCGCGCTGCAGGTCACCGCCGTCGACGACGTCGGCGTGCGCGAGGTGACGTACTTCCTCGACGACCAGCCGATCGGCAAGTCGACCGAAGCGCCTTGGCTGCTCGCGCTCGACACACGCAGCGCCGCCGATGGGCCGCACGCGCTCGAGGCCGTCGCCGTCGACGCCGCAGGCAACAGCACGCGCGCGGGCCGCTTCACCGTGCGCATCGCCAACGCCACCGAAGGGCTCGCCGACGAGAACGCGGTGACCGGCGGCTGCAGCAGCATCGGCGGGCCCGGCTGGGTTCTGCCCGGGCTCCTTGCCCTGCTCGTCCGGCGGCGCCGCGCGGTCAGCGACACTCGAAGACGTGCGGGATGATGGCGTTGTTGCCGTAGCCCAGCGCGTTCGGCGCGTTGCGCTCCGGCTGGCGGTGACCCGCCGCGTCGACGGCGCAGCTCGACAGCACGTGGCGCCCGCGCGGCAGCCTGGGCAGCGCGAGCGCGAACGAGCGCCACGCGTGCTCCCCCAGGCGCTTGCCCAGCCGCGCCTTGCCCCACGGTCCGCCGTCGAGCGAGACGAGCACCTCCGTAATCTCGCCGTGGCCCGACCACGCCCAGCCGCTCGCGTGAACGCCCCGCCCCGACACCGCGTCCCTCGGCGTGACGAGCAACGACTTCACCCGCATGCGCTCCACCGGCCGCGGCGCTCCCGGGTCCATCACATACACGTAGCGCTCCGCCTGGAAGTAGCCGTCGAAGGGCTGCGTGCTGGCCTCGATGCGGGCGACCCACTTCACGCTCGCCATCCCGTACCAGCCCGGCACCACCAACCGCAGCGGTCCGCCGTGCTCAGGCGGGATGGGCGCGCCGTTCATTTCGAACGCGAGCAGCGTGCTCGGCGAGAGCGCCACGTCGATGGGCAGCGCCCGCGTGAAGGCGATGGCGCGCCGATGGCCCGCCACACGGCCGCGGTCGGCCCCTTCGAAGACAATCCACCGGACGTCGTCGCGCAGCACCGACGCCTCGAGGACGCGCCGCAGCGGAACCCCCGACCACTGCGCCGTGCTCACCGCGCCGATGCCCCAGGGCTCACCGCTCGGAACCGGCCGCTGTCCGAGCCTGCCATTCCCTGCGCACTCGAGGGTGACCGTCAGGCTCGAGGCGCCCAGCGCCTTCACCTCGTCGAGCGACCACTCGCGCGCCTCGCCCACCGCGCCGCCCACGGTGAACCGGTGGTGCGCGGGCGACAGCTGTGGAACGTCGAAGTGCGAACGTATGAAGTGGCCACCAGCCGGCGTGAGCGCGTGCCGGAGCGCCATGGGGCTCGACTCCGAGTTCAGCGGGTGCGCACGCAACAAGCTGCGCAGAGGCGTCGTTTGTTCCTCCTCTGAGGAAAACTCTTCCCCTTCCTGTCCCTCTTCGACCATTCCGTCCCCCCGGGAGAGCCGTCACGGGGACCAAGCTGCAAGGGCGAAGCCGTTGGCGGGCGAGGTGGATGACGAATCGTCTGACACCTTCGAGGCGGTGAGATGGATACAAGTTGCCCCTTAGGGATGGAACACGTCCGCTCCATGTGAGACGTAAATTGGAGTGGTTAGAAAGGGCACACACAGTGCAGGGCTGGGCGGTGGAGGTTCGTATGACCAAAGTCTTTGGATTGGTACTGCCGCTTTCGCTTCTCGTTGCTGGATGCCATTCGATGGAGGGCGAAGACCCCACGCTCGAGCTCACCGGGACGGAAGAGCAGCCGCTCCGAACGGCTTCGGGCCCTGCCTGCCCCGCCACGAAGGCGCTGATCTGCCATATTCCACCAGGAAATCCGGCGAATGCGCACACCATTTGCGTAGGCAAACCGGCCGTGCGCGCGCACGTCTCTCATCACAACGATGTGCTCGGGGCTTGCGGCGACGACCCGGCGAAGCCCGAGAGCCCTGCGCCTCCCTCCAACCCCAATTCCGACGATCTCGATCCTGATCCGTCGTCGACCCCCGACGAGATTCTCTAAGCGGCCCACCTGGCAACTCGCCGCCACCTTTCAGCGGCCCTTACTCGTACGTCGCGTAGATGCTCATCCGTTTGGCGTCGGGAGTGACCGCGCCGAACGGGTTCGGCGCTCCGTCGGAATAATTGTCTGACCTGTACGCGAGCGCGTTCGACTCCGAGTGATACGGGTAACGAATCACCATCGTCGTGTTGCCGGTGTGTAAGCCCAACCAGTAGTGGCCGGCGGCGAGCGATACGGGCGACTCGAAGGTGAGCGGCACCCACGCCGCGGCGGCGCCTTGTGCGACCGACAACTCCACCGTCTCGCCCAGCAGCGCAGCGGGACCGCTCGAGTCTGAATAAATGACGCCACGCACGACCTGGCTGCCCGAGGCGGCCGAGCCGTTGCCGTCCATGTAGACGACAATCGCGTTGACCTGGGCATGGCTCGAGAGCGCGAAGCGGCTGACGCGAATCACGTTGCTGCCGGCGATTTGCCACAAAGGGCCGATGGTGGTTTCGCCGAAGTGTGGATCAGAGCAGACGTTGTTCAAGCAGTTGCCGCTCGCGCACTCGGTGGCATTCGAGCAGGCGGTGCCGTTGCTCTGCGGTGGAATGCAGGCGCCGCTGACGCAGACGCGGCCACTGATGCAGTGCGCGTCGGTCGAGCAGCTCCCCGGACAGCTCGCGCTGTCGCCGCGGCAAACGTACGGCGAGCACGAGGTTGATCCGGCGGAGCCCAGGCTTCGCAAGGAGCAGGTGCCGCTCGCGCAGCTCTCGCAGGCGCCCTGGCAGCTCCGGTCGCAGCAAACGGCCTGCTCACAAAGCCCAGATGCGCACTCCGCAGCGGTCGAGCAGCCGGCTCCCAATGGAAGTCCGCTCTGGAAACCGCCACCGTCGAGCGGAGAGCCTCCGTCTTCAGGCTCGAGCGGAGGCTCGAGCGACGCGCCTCCATCCGTCAACGGGCTCAGGCCCAACGAGAGCGTCACCGCGCCCCCCGCCCCGCCGCTGACCTGCGCTCGCCCGCGCGCGCTCGCCACCGGGGCTTCCCGCAGCGAGGCGGTGGCCGCCACCTCGAGCTCCGTTCCGACCGGCGTCGCCGGGCCAGCGAGGAAGTTGATTCGAAGCGGAAGCGCGTGCAGCTCGTTCGCCTCGAAGTGCTCGAACGCGATCGGCGTTGGATGACTGGCGTGGAAGACCTCGATTCGAAGGGAATCGAAGTCGTCGCGAGGATTCAGCGCGCCATCGACGGTGACCTGAATGCCCCCGGTTTCACCTCCGCAGGCGAGCATGAGGCTCGCGCTGGAGAGGCACCAAAAGAGCCTGGAGCACATTCGCTGCATAGGCCCGCAAGACTGCAAACCGACGACCCACGGGGAGCCGTCAGGGCTGATCAGAAAATCAGTGACTTGCGCTTCGCCCCTGCCGCCGATGAGGGGTCGACCCCTCTATGCCGACAGGGAACGCAGGGGGCACCCCGTCGTTTCATCGGCTTAGACAATTGGCGGCGAGAATGGGTAACTTCGGCCGCGCACTCTCGAAAATGGGGCGAGGGCTCGCAGTCAGGTTGCGCGGTCGTGGCGTTCCATTTTCGAGCATGGGTGTTGGCCGCGGCGTTGCTGCCGGCCGTGACGTTCGCCGACGAAGCGCTGATCGATCTATCGCCCTACTTCGCCGACGGTACCCTGCAAAAGGCCAAGCGCGCGTTCGATCGCGGTGACTACCGCGGGGCGCGCGCGCTGCTCGACACGCAGCCTCCCACCCATCCCGTTCGCTTCCTGCGCGCGCTGGCGGCCGCGCGGAGCGGACAGCGGGAGACCGCCGCCGCGGAGCTCGAGGCGCTCGCGCTCGACTACCCCGCGCTCGCCGACCGGTGCTTGATGGGCGCGGCGCAGGCCCGGGCGAAGCTGGGGCAGACCGACGAGGCGATCGCGCTCTACTTGCGCGTCTCGGACCACGCGCTCGAGTTCCCGGCCGCGCGCTTCTCGGCGGCGGAGCTGCTCGAAGCGCGCGGTGAGGAAGAAGCCGCCATCGACGTGCTCGAGCCGGTCTCACAGCACCGGGAGTGGCCGAACGGCCGCGACCGCCGCGCCGAGGCGCTCTTCACGATGGCGCAGCTGGCCAGGCGCGCGAACGACCCCCAGAAAGAGAAGGCGCTGCTCTTCGCCGTGTGGTCGCGCTTTCCAACCGGCGCGCTGGCCGCGCAGGCCGGGCGGAGGCTCCAGGGCACGCGCATCCCCAAGGGCGTCGAGCTCGACCGAGCCCAGACGCTGCTCGACGCGCACCAGAACGAGGCCGGCATCGCCAGGGCCCGGGCGCTGCAGCGCCAGCTCGCGGCGTTCGAGCCGCTCTGGTGCCGCGCCCGGCTCATCGAGGCGAAGGGGCTGCGCAAGGAGCGGCGGCACGGCCTGGTGCTCAAGTCGCTGCGCGAGGTGCCCGAGCGGTGCACCGAAGAGGACCTGAAGGCGCGCGCGCTGTTCCAGCGGGCCGTCTCCGAGGAGGTGCTCAAGCCGAAGCTGGCGCCCCAGACGTACGAGGCGGTGGCGGCGCAGTTTCCTGCCCACCCGCTCGCCGACGACGCGTTGTTCACCGCCGCCGAGCTGCGGCTGCGCGCGGGCGAGCTGGGGGAGGCGAGCGATCGGCTCGAGCAGCTGCTCGTGCGCTACGGCGACGGGGAGTGGGCCGCCGAGGCGCTGTTCCAGAAGTTCTGGTCGTCGTGGAAGCAGGGCGAGGCGGAGGCCGGGCTCAAGTACCTCTCCCGCACCGAGGCGTTGACGCGCGGGCCGAAGCTGGCCGAGCAGAAGCTCAAGGCGCGCTACTGGAAGGCGCGCACGCTGCTCGCGCTGAACGACGAGGCCGGCGCGGTCGAGCTGTTCACCGCGCTCGCGCTGTCGGATCCCTCCAGCTACTACGGCCTGCTCGCGCGGTGGCGGCTCGAGGCGTTGGACCCCCTGCGCGCCCAGAAGCTCGTCGAGGTGCTGCAGGCGCCGGCCCCCGCCGACGTGACGCGCGTCCGCGTCGGCTCGGTGCGCGACGACCCTCACTTCCGGGCCGGCGTGGAGCTGCTCCGGCTGGGCATGAAAGGCGCGTCGTCGGAGCTGCTCGCCATCGACCGCGACCACCCCGAGGCGCCGATGCGGGTGTTGGTCGAGGCGCTGAACGCCGCGGGCCACGAGCGCGCCGCGCGGCGGGTGGCTGGCATCGCGCCGCGCGCGGCGTCGCTGGGGCCGATGACCGCCGAGCTGCGCGAGGTGTGGCGGGCGGCGTACCCGGACCGCTATGGCAAGCTGGTGAAGCGGTTCAGCAGGTCGGCGAACATCGACCCGTACCTGCTGTGGGCCTTGATGCGCGAGGAGAGCGGCTTCGACGCGCGCGCGCGGTCACCGGTGGGGGCGCGCGGGCTCACCCAGCTGATGCCCGAAACCGCGCGCTCGCTCGCGGGCGCGAGCCTCAAGGTCGAGTCGCTGTACGAGCCGAGCAAGAACATTCGACTCGGGTCGCGGTACCTGGCTTCGCTGCTCAAGAAGTTCGAGCACCGCGAGGCCTTCGCGGTCGCCAGCTACAACGCCGGCCCCGGCGCGGTGCGCCGGTGGCTCAAGGCGCGCCCCGACGCCGAGATGGACGAGTGGGTGGAGGAGATTCCCTTCGACGAGACGCGCGCGTACGTGAAGAAGGTGTTGTCGAGCTACAGCACCTACCAGCTCCTGTACGGCGCCAAGCCCAAGCCGATGGCGCACCGGTTGACGGCGCCCGTGGCCAGCGAGCCCCCGATGGCGCGGCAGAGCGTGGTGGCGGGGCCGCCGTCGCTGTAGCGCGCAACTGGGGACCGTCCCCAGAGGGACTGTCCCCAGGTCTTCCCAAGGTCTGACCTCGGCTTTGGGTGCACGATCGGTTTTAGGGGCCATCGCTGATGAGCGGGGACAAGGCCGTCGCCGTCGCCGTCGCCGTTCACGTCAACGTCAACGTCAACGTCAACGACGACGACGACGACGACGACGACGTCCTAGTCGTGGTCGTGGTCGTGGTCGTTGACGGCGTCGGCGACGTGAACGGCCTCTAACTACACCCTCGGCTGCAGCCCCCGAAACACCCCCCGCCCTCGCCCCGATAACGGATCGTGGCCAATAGCCCCCCGAAATCCCTCGAGCTCGCCCGCCGTCAACGCCTCCTCGAGGCGAGCGCCTGGCTGCGCCGCCTGGGCGACGCGGAGGGCGCGCAGCAGCTCCTCGCGCAGCTCGAGGGCAGCGACTGGGCGCCGGCCCCGCCCACCCCCGACGCCCTGCCCCACGCCGAGGTCATCGAGCCGGTCGAGGTGCTCTTCGCCGAGAGCGAAGCGCTCCCTTCCTTCGACGCCACCGACGTCGTCGAGCCCACCCAGGTCGACTTCGTCGAGCTCGCCCCGCCCGCCCCGAAGCCGACGACGCTGAGCGTGGCCGCGCTCGGCGCCAAGCCGCTCGCGACCCAGCGCCACCGCGTCGACGTGCACTGGGCGGGCAACCTGATGCGCTCCATCATCCTCACGCACGACATCACGCACGTGGGCACCGCCTCGCTCGGCATCGAGCTCCCGGAGCTGCCGCAGGTCGCGCCACACCACGCGAGCCTCTTCGTGCGGCGCGGCCAGCTCTTCGTGCGCGACGGCTCGAGCCGCTGGGGGACCTTCGTCGCCATCGCGCGGGAAGAGCGGCTCGAGCTGCCCACTCAGCTGCGCGCGGGCCAGCGGCTCTTCTGGCTGCAGCCCGGTCTCGACGCGACGCCGCTCCTCGTCGACACGCTCACCGGCGAGCAGCGGCGCATCGGCCCGACGCCGCTGCGCGTGGGCCAGGCGCGCTGCGACTGGACGCTGGGTGACGCGGCGCTGGCGCCCGCGCACTTCGAGCTCGTCGCCAGCCGCTACGGCACCTTCATCACCGACTGCTCCGACGGCCTGGGCACCTTCACGCGGCTGCCGTCCGGCGCCGAGCGGATGTTGACCTTCGGCGACCGGCTGTGGCTCGGCGGCTTCGAGCTGCGCATCGAGCGGCTTCCATCCTGACTCGAACGCGGTAAACCACCCGCGCGTGGAACCAGACTGCATCATCGTGGGCGGGGGAGTCTCGGGCCTTTCGCTCGGCTTCGACCTCCAGCAGCTCGGCCGGCAGGTGGTGGTGCTCGAGAACGAGGAGGCGCCCGGCGGCACCTTGCGCTCGACGCGGCGCGACGGCCTCATCCTCGAGTGGGGCTGCAACGCGTTCGTCGACCGCGAACCGAAGATGCGCGAGCTGGTCGAGCGGCTCGGCATTCAGTCGAAGCTGAGGCCCGCCGCGCCAGACGCGAAGACGCGCTGGGTGCTCCACCAGGGCCGGCTGGTGGCGCTGCCGCGCTCGCCGAAGACGCTGCTGACCTCGCCGCTGCTCAGCGCGAAGGGCAAGCTGCGCCTGCTCGGCGAGCCGCTCACGCCGCGCGGCAACGCCGACGACGAATCGCTCGGCGACTTCGCGCGGCGCCACCTGGGGCGGGAGGCGGCCCTGGTGCTGGTCGACGCGCTGCAGACCGGCACCTTCGCGGGGGACCTAGAGGCGTTGAGCGCGCACGCGGCGTTTCCCCTCTTTCGCGAGCTCGAGTCCAACCACCGCAGCCTGCTCTTCGCCCAGCTCAAGCGCGCGCGCGCCGCCGGCCCGCCGCGCACGGGTCCGCTCACCAGCTTCGAGGGCGGCATGGGCACGCTCGCCGAGGCGCTCGCCGGCGCGCTCGGCAACGGCTTTCGTCCCGGCGCGCACGTCGAGTCGCTCGGCCGCCACTTCGACAAGTGGGAGGTCCGCTTCACCGGCAAGTCGGGCTCGGGCGTCTTGCGCGCGCGCACGCTGGTGCTCGCCACGCCCGCCTTCGCGGCGTCGGCGCTGCTCGAGCCGCTGCACCCGAAGCTCTCCGACGCGCTGAAGGCGATTCCGTACGCGCCGATCGCGGCGGTGCACCTGGGCTTCGACGACGCGGCGGTCCCCCAGCCGTCCAAGGGCTTCGGCTACATCGCGCCCGCGCACCTGCGCCGGCCGGTGCTCGGAACTCTCTACGTCTCGGACGTCTTCCCGTGGCGCGCGCGCGAAGGGCTGACGCTCGTCACCTGTATGATGGGCGGCGCGCTGCAGCCGTCGATGCTGGAGCACGGCGACGACGCGCTGTTCAACAAGGCGCGTGAGGAGCTCGCCAAGCTCCTGCACATCGTCGAGCCGCCGCGGTTTCAGCAGCTGGTGCGCTGGCCCCGCGGCATCCCGCAGTACAACGTCGGGCACGCCGAGCGGCTCGCGCGCATCGACGCCCTCACCTCGGCGCTGCCGCACTTCCACCTGACCGGCAATGCCTACCGCGGGGTGGCATTGAACGATTGCGTCCGCGAAGCGGCCAGACTTGCTGGGGAGATTTCTTCCCACTTGACGGCGGCGTAGCGGATTTTTGTGCACGCGCGTGCCCACGCACGCCCGGCATCGGACAAGTCAAGGCACTTCGCACCAGCGCACTTCCGTGCGTCTGTCCGACAAGCGCGCTTCGTCGGGTTGGGCCTTGCGCGTACATCTCGCGTTGGCAAATTGTTTTGAGACGAAGCGACGCGCGGGAGGTCGGCGATGCTGTCCATCGACGAGAACGCGACGGTAGAAGAAGCAGGCAGCTCGCTGCTCTCTTTCATTCTCGAGCCGAAGAACTGGGTCGCGCTCGAGGGGCTCAACGCCGCGCCGCCGCTCAAGCCGGGCGAGCACGCCTCGTATCAACGAAGGGTCGGCGCGCTGCGCATCTGCGCGGCGGTCGAGGTCTCCACCCAGCTGAAGGTGACGCTGCGCATCGCCTTCCGCGGCGCGGGGCTCACCCCGATGAAGGCGGCGGACCACCTGGAGAGCTTCCTCGCCAAGCGCGTGCCCTTGTTGCCGAACACCGAGTGGCAGGTGCAGGTGGACGGCAAGCGGTGGATTCACTTCTACCGGACCTACAGCGCGTCGCCGCTGCGAGCGTAAGAGCGAGGTATTCTCTCTTCCGGCTTGAGCACCGACCTCATCGACCCCGGCAAGCTCGCCCTGAAGGCCGCGCTCGCCGCGCCGCTCGCGCTCGTGGTGGTGGACCTGCTCTCGCTGCCGGACCGGCTATCGGCGGCCTTCGTGGCGGTGGCCTGCATCTCGCCCACCGTCTACAGCGGCGTCCGCCGCGGGCTGGATCAGCTCGGCGCCAGCGTGTTGGGCGGGGTCATCACCTGGGCCATCGCGCGCGCGGTGCCCCACCCCACGGTGGCCGTTGGGCTCGCCACCTTCGTCACGCTCTACGGCGCCTTCGCGCTCGGCATGGGCCGCGGCTACGTCATCGCCGCGTTCACGGTGGCCTACGTCGAGCTCATCCCGGGACCCGACCGCGGCCTGGTGCTCGAGTACCGGCTGCTCTCGGTGCTGATCGGCATGGCGAGCGCGATGGTCGTCAACGTGCTGGTGTCGTTGGTGAGCTACCGGCCCGTGTTCGCGCGGCGGCTCGCCATCTGCCGCAGCGCGGTCGCGACCCACTTCGAGCGGCTGGCGGCGGCGCTGGAGGGAGACCGCGCCGTGCCGCTGTCCACGCTCTACGACGAGCCGTTCATTCTGCTGCGGACGCTGCTCGCCGAGCTGAACGACGGGGTGCGCGAGTCGTCGCTGCGCAGCGCGCGCGGCAAGGCCTCGCTCAAGAACGCGCAGCAGGCGGCGGAGTGGCTGGTGCGCACCGCCCACCACGGCAAGGACGTGGCCATCGCGCTCGAGCGGGCGTACGCGCCCGACGCCGCCTCAGGCGCGCTCGCGCGGCGGCTGGCCGAGGCGGTGCGCGGCGCGGCGCCGATGGGGCCCCTCGACGAAACGGCGCGAGCCCCCTTGCAGCTCGCGGTGGAGAGCTGGAACCAGGCGCACGCGCGCGAAGCCGCCTTCAAGGCAGGTTGAAGCAGGCGAGTTGAAGCGTCGGGCGGCCGACAGCGCGCACTTGCCCCCGCCATCGCCGGTGCAGACCGTGTGATGCGGGATGGGGACGCAAGGGGCGGGGCGGCGCCGCGCGTGGGCGGCGGGCATCGGCGCGCTGACGCTCGCGGCGCTCTCGTGGGCGTACGCCGCGCTCGGGCGCGTGAAGCTGGCCTCGGAGCCGGTCGCGCGCCCCACGGAGGAGACGCTCCTTCGCGCGCCATCGCCTCGAGAGGAAACGCGCTGGGTCTACGCGGGCAGCGAGGCCAGCCTGTTCGAAGGGCGCGCCGTGGCGCACGCGCGCGACGGCGACCTGTGGGTGCTCTTCGCGGGCGAGCGGCTGGTGCGGCCGGCGACGCGGCGACGGCCGGCCCAAGTGCGCCGCTTCGCTGGCGTGGCGCGCTTCAGTCCAGACGGCGCCAAGCGCTGGGAGAGGCGCTTCGAAGACGGGCGCCTCTCGCTCGAGCCGGCGGCGCTGGTCACTACCCCCGATGGCGGCGGCTGGGTGGCCGCCAACATGCGCGCGCTGGGCGAGGCGGGAAGCGACGCCGCGTTCCTGCTCGCGCGCCTGGACGCCGGCGGCGAGCGGGTGGAGTGGCTGCCGTTTCGCGGCGAGTCCGCGCACGTGCGCGCGCTGGCGCTCGGCCCCGACGGCACGCTGTGGCTCGCGGGCGACGTCGAAGGCGCGGTGGCACTCGGCCGCTTTCACTTGACGGGCATCGCGGCGGGCACGCCGTTCCTCGCGGCGCTGCACCCGAGCGGCGAAGTGCGCTGGGCGGGCGTGGTGGGCGAGGGCGTGAAAGGGCAGCTGCGCGCGCTGGCGGTCGACGCGCGCGGCCAGGTGTCCGGCGCGGGCGCGCTCTGGGGCAGCGGTCGCCTCGGCGGGCGCCGCGTCGCGCTGCCGGCGATGACGCCGTTCTTCGCCCAGTGGCGCCCGGACGGCGCGCTCGCCTGGGCCAACTGGTTGCGAGGGGGCTCGGGGCTGGCCCACGCGCTGGCCGTGGACGACGGCGGGCAGCTGACCATCGCGGGGGAGTTCGACGTGTCGTTCGAGTACGCCGACACGCCGTGCTTCAGCATGGGGCTGGGCGACGCGTTCGTGGTGGCGGCGGGGCCGAACGGCGAGGAGCTCTGGGCGCGCCACTTCGGCACCTTGGGCCCTGATGCCGCCACCGCGCTGACGCTGGATGCGGCCGGCAACGCCGTCGTCGCCGCGCTCGCCGGCGGCGAGGCGCTGCTCGGCGAGGCGCGCGTGGGCGGCGACCTGACCAACCTGGTGGTCGCGCGCCTGGCGCGGGACGGCGGGTGGCCGTCGAGCCTGTTCGTGGCCAACAGCACCGACGGGCATGTGGGAGGCGTGGCGGCCGGGCGCGACGGGCTCGTGTTGACCGGAAGTTTCGCCGAGCCGACCGATTTCGGGCTGGGGAGGCTCCAGCGGCCCCACCGCGCCCCCTTTGTGGTCAAGCTGGCGCCTTAAGCCACCCACCGCGCGCGACTAGAATCGGCTCCGCCGCACTTCGACAGGAGCGATTCCTCGTGTCGTTCGCCGCCGCCCTCTCCGCTGCCTGGCTCGCGCTGACCTTGGGCGCCTCGCCAGGCGAGTACACCGAAAAGAGCCTCTGCGACCTGTGGGCCGGGGCGCAGTGCCACGCGACCAGCTGTCAGAAGGACGCGAAGGAGCGCTGCGCCGAGGCGTCGGCCCGCTGCCGGAACACCAGCGCGCGTCCGGTGCCGAAGGAGACCGCCGAGAAGACGGCCGAGTGCGCCAAGGCGACGCTGCAGCAGGCTTGCGGCGCGCCCCCGCCGGCCGTCTGCGCCGAGCCTTGACGCGCCACGCGTTCAGCTCGGCGCGTGCATCGACCCGCTGATCACCCCGTCGCGCACGTCGATGATCCAGTACCCCTCGCGCCCCGCCTGGGTCGACGAGCCCGCGCCGAAGATGTGCGGCCGAACGCCGTTCGCCTCGTGGTGGTAGCGCTGGTGGATGTGGCCGTGCAGCACCGCGACGCGCGGCCCGTGCGCCAGCCGGAACAACGCGTCCCCGTCGACCAGCCCGTGGAAGCGCTTGTCCTTCTCGCCCTGCCGCGTGAGCGGCGCGTGGTGCACGACGATGAGCACCGCGCGGTGGCGCAGCTTCGGGTCCTGCAGCAGGTCCTCGAGCCCCTGGAGCTGCTTCTTGCCGATGACGCCGTAGGACAGGCCGGGGAAGTACGGCACGCGCGCCGACGACAGGCCCACCACCGCCACCTCCTCGCCGAGCAGCCGCACGAAGGGAAACGGCCCCTCGCGCGCGTAGTCGGGCAAGTCGCTGTCGAGCAGGTGCCCGAAGTACTTCTCGAACCGGAACGTGCGGCGCGACCCGGGCGTGTACGTGTCGTGGTTGCCCGGAATCACCGTGCACCGCCGCTTGTCCTCGACGAGCGGCGAGAGCGCGGCCTTGGCGCCTTGGAACTCCTCTTCGGTCGCGTAGGCGGTCAGGTCCCCGGAGACGATCAGGTGATCCGCCCCGTGCCGCTCGACGTCCTGCGCGATCTTCTTCAGCGTGGCGGGCGCGTTGACGTACGCCTGGCCGCGGCCGCCGACGGTGATCTCCAGCATCGCGATCCACCGGCGCCAGCCCAGCCGCCGCAGCGGCGCCGCCGCGTAGTCCTGCGTGATGTGAACGTCCGAGCAATGCAGAAAGCGCATGGGCCTTCCCAACTTGGAAGAACCCACCGCCTTCGGTCAACCACCATTCACCAGGCCGCTTCGACGGCGTGGCTCAGCCGCCGCGCGGTGAGCGCGCCCTCGAGCACCGTGGCCAAGGTGTGGCCGTCGTACGGCTTGGGCACCGCGCCGTCCGCGCCCAGCTCCTTGGCGCGCCGGCCCAGCCGCGGGTCCGCGGACACGACGAGCAAAGCCGGCCGCTCGCGCATGCTCGAGAGGGCGAGCATCACCGCGGGGCTCGCCACGCCGATGAGGTCGAGCACCACCGCGTCCGGCCGCTCGGACAGCTTGCGGATGAGCTCGAGCGAGTTCTCCGCCACGCGCACCTCGTTGCCTGCGCGCGTGAGCAGCTCCCGAGCGAGCTCGGCGTGGTCGGGGTCGTCTTCCCCGAGCAGGACCACCGGCTTCTTCCCGTTGTTCGCCGTCATTTCCTCGCCCCCGGCCCCCTTTGAGTCTCGAACGCGCGCAAGGTGCGCACGAGCCTTGGAGCTGCAAGGCAAAAGGGGGTAAGTCACGTGAAGGAATGAACAGACCCCTCCTGCTCGCCGCGTTTTTTGCTTCCACTTCTCTCTCCGCCGCGGAAGGCGGCCACAAGCTCAGCCTGATTCCGCTCGCGTCGCTCTCGAGCGAGGTGCCGCCCCGCGCCGGCGTGAAGGCGACGGGCATGCTCGGCACCGAGCTCAAGAACGCCGAGGGCATCGTGCTGCTGGAGGCCAAGCGCCCCGGCGACAAGGCGAAGGAGGCGCACCAGGCGGGCGTGGAGAAGGCGCGCGCCAAGGTGGAAGAGGCCAAGGCCCACCGCGGCAAGAAGAAGTTCCGCCTGGCCGAGGAGGCGCTCACCCAGGCGCTGGCCGACTACCAGGCGAACGCCGCCGGCGTCGCCGACATCGGCGAGCTGGTCGACGCGCACGCGCTGCTCTCCGCCGTCCGCTACAACACCGGCCGCGACGACGAAGGGCTCGCCTCGCTGAAGACCGCCTTGGGCATGGCGCCCGCGCGCGAGCTGCCCCTGGCCGCGACCTCGCCGCTCTTCTCCCAGCTCGTGCAGCAGACCCGCAAGGCGGTGCTGGCGGGCCCCAAGGGCACCCTGACCGTCGAGTCGACGCCGCCCAACGGGGTGGTGGCGGTCGACGGCGTGGCGCTCGGCGCGACGCCGCTCCACGTGAAGGACCTGCCGGCGGGCGCGCACGTGTGGCGCGTGGCGCTCGCGACCGGAGAGGTCGTCGGCGGCGTGGTCGAGGTGCCCGCCGGCAAGGCGGTCAAGGTGACCGCGCAGAGCTCGGCCAAGGACCCCGAGGCGCGCATCCTGTCGGCGCTGGCGCAGAACAAGCTCGACGGCGAGCTGGTCGCGGCGGCGAAGGAGCACGCCGGCCAAGCGAAGGCGGACCTGGTGATGTTCGGCGCGCTGACCAACGACGGCGGCGCGCTCGCGCTCGACGCGTTCCTCTTCGCCGCGCCGACCGGGGAGGTGCGCCGGCTGAGCCGCGCGCGCTTCGACGCAGAGCTGCTCTCGGCGGGCGTCGAGTTCTTCAACCTCACCACGCAGGTGAAGGACCGGGGCGCGAAGGCGGGCGAGGCGGTCAAGCTGCCGGGCGCGGTCGCCGCGGCGCTGTCGCCGAACAAGGCGGTCGAGGTGAGCTTCACCAAGCGCGCCACCGCCTCGATGGAGCCGCTCGCGGTCGAGCCGGCGGAGGGCAAAGAGGAAGCCGCCCCGCGCGCGCCGGCGAGCCCCAAGCGGGCGCCCCTGAAGAAAGGGCGCTGAAGCTTGCGCGGGCGGTTCGCCCCGAGCCCGACCGGGCGCATGCACCTGGGCAACGCGCGCACCGCGCTCCTCGGGTGGCTGCAGGCGCGCGCCGCGGACGGCGAGTTCCTCCTGCGCATCGAGGACCTGGACCAGGCCCGCTGCAGGCCCGAGTACGTCGACGCCCTCTACCGAGACCTGGAGTACCTGGGGCTCGACTGGGACGAAGCGCCGCTCGTCCAGAGCCAGCGCGCCGACGTGTACGACGCCGCGCTCGAGCGCTTGCAGGCGCAAGGCCGCCTCTACCCCTGCTCCTGCTCGCGCGCGGAGATTGCGCGCGCCGCGGCCGCGCCGCACGGGCCTGGCGACGACGGCCCCAAGTACCCGGGCACCTGCCGCGCCGGGACTCCGAGGCCCAGCGCGCCGCCGCAAGGACGCGCCGCCGCGCTGCGCTTCGTCCCGCCGGACAAGGTCTACGCGTTCGTCGACGCGGTGATGGGCCCCACCGCGCAGAACGTGGCGGAGGCGGTGGGCGACTTCGTGGTGCGCCGCAACGACGGCGTGGCGAGCTACCAGCTCGCGGTGGTGGTGGACGACGCGGCGAGCCAGGTCACCCACGTGCTGCGCGGCGAAGACCTGCTGCTCTCCACCCCGCGGCAGCTCGCGCTCATCGAGGCGCTCGGGCTGCCGGCGCCCGCCTACGCGCACGTGCCGCTCGTGCTGGGAGAGGACGGCGAGCGGCTCGCCAAGCGCCACGGCGCGCCCACCGTCTCCGACTTGCGGGAGCGGGGCGTGCCCGCCGAGCGGGTGGTGGGTCTGCTCGCCCGCCTGAGCGGGCTGGGGGACGGGGCGCCGCGGCGAGCGCGGGAGCTCGTCGAAGCCTTCGACATCACTCGGCTCGGCGGCGCGGTGAAGGTCCCTGCCGTCGAGCTGGACCAAATTGGCCGCGAGCCGCCTGGCCGCATCGGGTAAGAATGGCCTCCACCGCATGCCCACATCGGTCGAGCCGCTTTCGCCTGCGCACCTGCTCGCCTTGAAGGCGCTGCTGGCGGCCGACGCGGTCAACAACATCTACTTGCTGGGGCTGCTGGAGGAGCACGGGGTGACGCCCGAGCCCGGCGCGCCGGCCTTCACCTACTACGGGCGCTTCGACGGCCCCGCGCTCACCGCGGTGGTGTTCGTCGGGGGCGGCGGCGGGCTGGTGGTTCCCTCGTCGAGCCCGGCGCCGTTCATCAAGGACATCGTGGTGGGGCTCGCCGGCGCGGTGAAGCTGCGCGGCTGTCTGGGCGAGGCCGAGGCGGCGGACATGGTGGTGCGGCACCTGGGCGGTGGCCGGCCCAAGCTGTTTCGCACCCAGCGGCTCTTCCACGTCACCGCCGACGACTTGGGGCCGTTCACCAACCCGACCTTGCGGCTCGCCGCCGAGGGCGAGCTGGAGCAGGTGCTGCCGCTCGCGGTGCACTCGGTGAAGGAGCGGCTCGAGCGCGACCCGATGGCCGAGGACCCGCGGGCCTTTCGCGCGCGCGTGCGCCAGCGCATCGTGCTCCGGCGCACCTACGTGCTGCCGATCGGCGAGCGCCTGGTGTTCAAAATCGACGTCGGCAGCCGCTCGCCGATGGGCGCCGAGCTGGAGGGGCTCTACACGGTGCCGGAGGAGCGGCGGCGCGGCCACGCCACCCTCTCGCTCGGGCAGATCAGCCGGCACCTGCTCTCGTCGCTGCCGCGGCTCACCCTCCGCGTCGATGATCAGGACCCTTCGCTCGCCGGCGTGGCGCGCAAGGTGGGGTACTTGGCGGGGAAGGGCCAGCGGCTCGTGCTGTTCGAGTGAGCGCTCTTTTCCGCCGCGGCACAGGCTCATGCCGGAAGCAGGACTGTTTCGCGGAAACGGCGCACGCTACCCAAGCGCGCCATGAACCGAACCACCCTTGGCCTGTCCATTGCCGCTGGCGTGCTCGTCGCGAGCTGCGGCCCCACCCTCCCGTGCGACCCCGCGACCGACGCCGCGTGCGGCGAAGCCCGCGCGCCCGCCCCGAGCCCCAACGACACGAACCCGCCCTCACAGCGCGCGCCGAACGCGCCGAGCTGCGACCCCGCCTGCGCGGCCGGTGAGTCGTGCGTCGACGGCGCGTGCCAGGCGGCGCCGGTGAACTGCGCGAGCGGCTGCGTCGACGAGCGCGGCAGCTGCCAGCCCGGCGACACCGCGAGCCAGTGCGGCCAAGGCGGCCTGTGCGTCGCGTGCGCGGCGGGGCAGCATTGCCAGAGCGGCCAGTGCGCCGGGACGCCCGCCGCGGTCAGCTACCGCCACGACGTGCAGCCCATCTGGGAGGCGCGCTGCTCGAGCTGCCACATCCAGGCGTCGGCCGGCGGCTTGAGCCTCTCGGCCAGCCGCTCGTACGCCGAGCTGGTGGACGCGCCGTCTTCCTGCGACGACGGCGTGATGCGCGTGCGGCCCGGCGACGCGAAGGGGAGCCAGCTGTGGCGGAAGCTCGCGGGCGACTCGGCGCGCTGCGGGGGCGTGATGCCGCCGGGCAACGCGCTGAAGGGCCTCGCGCCCGCCGACTTCGCGCGGGTCGAGGCGTGGATCAACGCCGGCGCGCCGAACAACTGAAGGCGGCCCGGTTGCCGCGTGCGTCCGAGTGGGCGTAGAGAGCGGGCCCATGTCGCGCCCCGCACGTCTGCACCGGCCGCTGGACGGAGCCGGCCCGGTCGTCCTCCAGGCCCCGACCGACCCGCGCTGGCTGCCCCACGCGCTCGCGCACTTCGACCAGGTGCTGAGCGACCACGCGCACTGCGAGAAGAAGGCGGCGGCCAACGCCCTGTCGATGCTGCAGGCCTACCCCGAGGTGCCGGGGCTGCCCGCGCAGATGGCGCGGCTCGCGCGGGAGGAGAGCGCGCACCTGGCGCGCGTGCTCGAGCTCATCGAGCGCCGCGGCGGGGCCTTGGGGCGCGACGGCGGCGACCCGTACGCGCAGGGCCTGCAGAAGCTCCTGCGCACGCCGGGCCTGGAGCGGCGGCTCGACCGGCTGCTGGTGGCCGCCATCGTCGAGGCGCGCAGCTGCGAGCGGCTCGCGCTCCTGGCCGACGGCCTGCCAGAGCCCGGGCTGAAGGCGTTCTACCGAGAGCTCGCCCAGTCGGAGGACGGCCACCAGGCGCTGTTCTTCCGGCTCGCGGCCGAGGCGCACGGCGAAGCGCCCGCGCGCGAGCGGCTGGCGGCGCTGCTCGCGGCCGAGGCGGACCTCCTCGCGTCGCTCCCGCTCCGCGCGGCGATCCATTGAATCGTCTGTCGCCTGCCGGACGAACGGCCGGGGTGGCCTGGCAAGCCGAGGGGAAGTCCTTACCTTCGACGTCGCATGTGGAAACGGCTGCTGGGCCGTTGGCAAGCCCGTCTTCAGCGCAACAAAGCGTTGGTGCCCGCACGATCGCGCGGCGGCCTGGCGAAGATCCGCGTCTCGTCGGTGCGGCACCGCTACGACAACGACGTCGAGGCGCTCAAGGGCCTGAGCATCGACATCCACCAAGGTGAGTTCGTCTGTCTGGTCGGGCCGTCGGGCTGCGGCAAGACGACGTTGCTGTACGCGCTGGCCGGGCAGTTCCCGCCGTCGGGCGGGCGCATCACCATCGACGGCAAGGGGGTGACCGGCCCCAGCCCCGACCGGCTCCTGATGTTCCAAGAGCCGGCGCTCTTCCCGTGGATGACGGTGAGGCAGAACCTGTCGTTCGCGCTGCGCGAGCGCATCCCCCGTCGGCGGGAGCGCGAAGCGCGGGCGTTGGAGTTCATCCACCGCGTGTACCTCGACGGCTTCGAGGACGTGCTGCCCCACCAGCTGTCGGGGGGCATGCGCATGAGGGTGTCGCTCGCCCGCGCCCTGGCCATGGATCCGACCGTGCTCTTGATGGACGAGCCGTTCGGCGCGCTGGACGCGCAGACGCGCGGTCAGATGCACCAGCTCCTGCAGCGCGTGTGGCTGTCGAACCGCAAGACGGTGGTGTTCGTGACGCACGACGTGCGGGAGGCGCTGGTGTTGGGCGACCGGGTGGTGGTGATGGCCGCGCGGCCGGGCCGCGTGCTCAAGGACCTGGAGGTTCGGCTGCCGCGCCCGCGGGACCCCGACGCGGAGCTGCTCGTGCACCTGTCGCGGCACATTCGGCGGGCGCTCGCCGACGCGGACCACGAGGGGCGCCTGTCGCGGTGGAACGAGGAACCCTATGACTCCTCTTCGGAACCTGGCGCTGCGCGCGCTGTTTCTGATTCTGTCTCTGGCCCTTTGGGAGCTGGCGGCTAGGTTCGGACCGTGGCCGCGCTATCTCTTCCCGTCGTCGTTGGCGGTCGCCCAGAGCTTCGAGGCGATGCTCCTGGACGGGCGGCTGGCGAGCGCGACGCTGCGCTCGCTCTCGCGGCTGGCGCAGGGCTACCTCCTCTCAGCCGTCGTCGGCGTCCCGCTCGGGATGTTCATCGCCCGCGTCGAGTGGGCGCGCGTGCA
>CAZEDU010000026.1:27822-38163 GCA_964511185.1 uncultured Myxococcaceae bacterium
AGCTCAAGCCGGTGGTGATGGGCCTGCAGGCGCTGCCGTCGATCTGCTGGCTGCCGCTCGCCATCTTGTGGTTCGGGCTGTCCGAGGCGGCGATCGTCTTCGTCGTGGTGATGGGCTCGCTGCTCGCCATCGCGATCGCCTCGGAGGACGGGGTGAACCAGATTGATCCGCTCCTGCTCCGTCAGGCGCGCGCGCTCGGCGTCAGGCGCGCCCGGCTCTACACGAAGGTGCTGCTCCCCGGCGCGCTGCCGGGCATCGTCACCGGCCTCAAGCTGGGCTGGAGCTTCGCCTGGCGCGCGCTGATGGCCGGCGAGCTCCTGTTCGTCTCGGGCGGGCTGGGTCAGCTCCTGCACGTCGGGCGTGAGCTTCTCGACGTGTCGCAGGTCATCGCGGTGATGGCCGCCATCGTGCTCGTCGGGGTGCTGGTCGACCGCCTGCTGTTCCAGACCGTCGAGCTCCGCATCCGCCGAAGGTGGGGGCTGCTCGCGACTTAAGCGGGTGGCCAAGAGGGGGACCGTCCCCAACGGGGACTGTCCCCGTCTTACCCAAGGTCCACTCTCGAGGCGCTGCGTCCGCCATTTCCAGTCCCCACCTTGAACGCAGATCGGCTATCGCCCTCATTCACCTCTGAAGAAGAAAGGACACGCCATGGCAAGGCTCTTGGAAGGAAAGACCGCGTTGGTCACCGGCGCCGGCTCGGGAATCGGGCGCGCGGTCGCGCAGCTGTACGCGACCGAGGGCGCGCGGGTGGTCGTCTCGGACATCGACGAGCAAGGTGGCGCGCAGACCGTCGCGCACATTCGCGAGCGCGATGGAAAGGCCCTCTTCGTGCGCGCCGACACGTCGAAGCCGAGCGACAACGAGGCGCTCGTGAAGGCGGCGGTGAAGGAATACGGCGCGCTGCACATCGCGACGAACAACGCCGGCATCGGCGGACCGGCGGCGCCCGTCGGCGAGTACCCGGTCGAGGGTTGGGACAAGGTGCTCGCGGTCAACCTGTCCGGCGTGTTCTACGGAATGCGCTACCAGATTCCGGCCATCCTCGCGGCCGGGGGCGGCGCCATCGTGAACATGGCGTCGATTCTCAGTCAGGTCGGCTTCCGCAACTCGGCGGCGTACGTCGCGGCCAAGCACGGCCTGGTCGGGCTGACGAAGAACGCGGCGCTCGAGTACGCGCAGCAGAAAATCCGCATCAACGCGGTGGGGCCGGGCTTCATCAAGACGCCGCTGCTCGACAAGAACCTGACGCCCGACGTGATGAAGTTCCTGGAGACCAAGCACGCGATGGGGCGGCTGGGCGAAGCGAGCGAGGTCGCCGAGCTGGTGCTCTGGCTCAGCTCCGACAAGGCGTCCTTCGTCACCGGGAGCTACTACGCGGTCGACGGCGGGTACCTCGCGGAGTGACCTACACCCCCCGCGTCGCGCTCCACGTGCTTCGCTCCTCCACCGCGAACGCGAGCTCGACGAGCAGCGCCCTGGCCTCCTCCGGGCTCTCCACCCGCAGCGGCGCGATGCTCTCGCGTGGCCCGACGTGCACCGCGAAGTCCTCGCGCCGCAGCGCCGCGAACAGGTCCTCGTCGGTGCGGTCGTCGCCGAACGCCAGCACCAGCTCGAACGGCTCGGGGGCGTTCGCGGTGAGCGCCAGCGCCTTGCTCACCCCGCGCGCGCGCAGCTCCAGCACGAAGTCGCCGTCGAGCACGTCGACCTCGCCGATGTCCTCTCGTAGGAGGCGCTCGGCGAGCTCGAGCGCGTGCAGCCGCCCCAGCCCGGCCTGCGCGCCGCGGTAGTGCCAGGCGAGCGACGCCGACTTCTCTTCGACGAAGCTCCCGGGCGTGCGCACCCCGTAGCGGTCGAGCACGCGCCGCGCCGCCGCCTTCCAAGCGCCCTGCGCCTCGACGTCCACGTGCGGCACCCACGGCGCCTGCGGGCCGGACCGGTGCCAGGCGCCGTGCTCGGCCCACACGCCGACCGGCAAGCCCTCCAGCCGAGCCTCCATGTCGGCGCGCGGACGGCCCGTCACCACGTCGACCTGCGTGTGCGGCAGCGCCGAGAGCCGCACGAGCAGCGCCCGGAGCGCCTCGTCCCCACGCGCGTTCTCGGGCCGCTGCGTGAACGGCACCAACGTCCCGTCCCAATCGAGGAGCAGCCGGCGGCGCGGCGCGATCACCCACCGGCGCAGCGAGCGCACCAGGACGGGCTTGGGCGTCACCCGCGGCCTGGCGCGGACGCGCGGCAGCACCTGTTGGTCGAGCGCGTCGAGGAACGTCTCGGTCCACTGGTGCACGTCGGCCTGGGCCACGCGGTGTCGCAGCGCGCGCATCCGTTCGGCCTGCTCTTCGTTGGACATGCCGATGGCGCGCGACAAGGCGTGCGCGATGCCGTCGACGTCGTAGGGGTTCACCGACAGCGCCTGCGGCAGCTCGGCGGAGGCGCCCGCGAGCTCGGAGAGGAGCAGCACGCCGCGCTCGTCGACGCGCGATGCGATGAACTCCTTGGCGACCAGGTTCATCCCGTCGCGCAAGGGCGTCACCAGCATCACGTCGGCCGCGCGGTAGAAGGCGGTCAGCTCGGCCTGGCTGAAGCCGCGGCAGAGGTAGTGAATCGGCTGCCACGACGCGTCGCCGTGCTCGCCGTTGATGCGCCCCACCACCTCGTCGACGTCGCCGCGGAACTCCTCGTACTCGTCGATGTCGGCGCGGGAGGGCACGGCGATCTGCACCAAGCGCACGTGGCGCTTCATCTCGGGCTTGAGCTCGAGCAACCGCTCGAAGCCGAGCATGCGGCGCCGGATGCCTTTGGTGTAGTCGAGCCGGTCGACGCCGAGCAGCAGCACGCCGCCTGGCGCTCTCAGCGCGCTGGCCTCGCGCAGCACCCGCTCGTCGCGCGCGGCGTGCTCGAAGCTCGCCACGTCGACGCCCATCGGGAAGGTCCCCAGCCGCACCCTCCGCCCTTCGAGCTCGACGCCGTCGTCGTCGGCGGGCAGTTGGAGCAGCTGCCGGAGCGCGTCGGCGAAGTGGCGCTGGTAGCCGAAGGTGTGAAAGCCGATCAGGTCGGCCCCGAGCAGCCCGCGCAGGAGCGCGTCGCGCCACGGCAAGGCCTGCAGCACGTCGGGCGCTGGAAACGGGATGTGCAGGAAGAAGCCGATGCGCGCGTCCGGCAGCCGCTCCCGCAAGAACGCCGGCACCAGGCACAGGTGGTAGTCGTGCACCCAGATGCGGTCGCCGTCGCGGTAGTGCTCGGCGACCTGGTCGGCGAAGCGGCGGTTCACCGCGCGGTATTGCTGCCACTCCATCGCGCCGAGCGGAATGTGGTCGAGCAGGTAATGAAAGAGCGGCCACAGCACGCGGTTGGAGAAGCCTTGGTAGTAGCCCTTCAGCTCATCGGCGGTCAGCTGGAGCGGCGCCAGGCGCATCGCCTCGAGCTGCGCGAACACCGCGCGCCGCCGCTCGGCGCTCCAGACGCCGAGCTCTCCGGGCCAGCCGATCCACACGCCGTCGGAGCGCCGGTGCGGACCCGCCAACCCCGTGGCCAACCCGCCGGTGCTGGGCGTCACGGTCGGCGCGCCGTCCACCTCGCGCACGGTGATGGGGAGCCGGTTGGAGACGAGCAGGAGGCGCATGGCCAACGGCAAGGTGCGAATCGCGCGGCAGCCCGCCAAGGCCGGCGCGCGGCGAGCGCTCAGAACTGCGCACACAGAGGCGGGGCGGCGCCGAGCTTGCGCTTCCTCGTCAGTCTTCCGCTTCGCCCGGCTCCAGGCCCCGGCGCTGGACCTCCGCCTCGAGCAGCCGGAGCTCGGTCTTCAGGCGCGAGAAGTTCCAGAACATGCCGGCGGGGAACGCGCCGGGCAGCTCGCGCACCTGCTCGCGCAGGCTCTCGAGCGCGCGGTCGACCCGCTCGAAGCGGCCGATCAGCTCTTCGTCGTTGGCCAAGGCGATGGAGAGCACGACGTCCACCTCGAGCCGCCCCTCCAGCTCGAGCTCGACGAGCTTGAGCGACAGCCGCCTGGGCTCTTCGAACGCCGCCTCGGCGGAGTCGACCATCCCCCGCACCGCCGCGAACATCTCGTCGGTCGACTTGGCCTGGTGAAGCGCCTGCATGTGGTTGATCAGCTCGCCCAGCAGGGGATCATCCGCGTCGCTCCCCGGCGGGTCGAACACCGCGTTCAGGTAGGCGTCGAGCCCGTCGCCTCCCGCCTGCTCGACGGCTTGAGACAGGAGCGGGAACAGGTCGGCCTTGAGGAGCAGCCGCACCCGGTCGAGCTTGCCGCGGTTCATCTGCGCGAGCCGGAGCGCGCTCTCCATGCCGCTCAGCACCTCGTCGAGCGGCAGCGCGGCGCGCGGCGCGTACTTCACGTCGCGGAAGGCCGTGGCCGAGCCAGTGTCGGGCGGGAGCGGCTCGACGTACCGCGGCGTGCGCGGGTCCGTCGGCTCGAGCACCACCTTGCGCGAGTCGACGTTCGAGTCCTCGAACAGGTCGAGGTCGAGCATCGGCGAGGAGCCGGGCTCGGTCAGCTCCTCGTAGGCCTGCGCCAGGTCCGCGTCGAGGTCGGCGTCGGAGTACAGGCTCTGATCGATCTCGGTGAGCTCGTCGTCGCCTAGGCCGAAGGGCGGCTCCGGGGCTTTCTTACGGGGCGGCATGGGGCGGTCTGGCGAGACGAACGACCGCCCATGTTCCTACGGGGGGACGAAAGTTGGAAGGGCCATCAGGCCGAGAGATGGGGGGCGTGGCCCAACACGCGCCCGACCGCGCGCGCGACCGCCTCCAGCTCGACGTTGCCGAACCCTTCGCCGTGCACCAGGGCGCGGACGTCGGCGAGCAGCTGCGGGTTGACCGGCCGGGCGCGGTAGCGCGACAGCGCGCCGTCGAGCTGGTCTTGCAGGTGGTCGCCTCCGGGCGCGGCCAAGTCCTTCAGGTGCGGCCAGAGCGCCTCGGGAAGGTCCTCCTCGTCGGCGCCGGCGGCCACCACGAAGAGCGGCACCAGGGCTTTGATGTCCTCGTCGGAGTAGACGCGGCGGCCGTCCGGGCCTTTGCGTTCGAGAATGGACTGCAGCGAAGCGGCCTGCTCGCGGATCAAACCGGCAAAGCGAAACTCGATGGCGTGCATGTTCCCTCCTCCTGCACGGTTATCGAGGGAGCTTGACAAATGTTGCGGCGTGAACACCGCCAGAGACGCGGCGACATGGGCGGGGCTGGGCGTCGAGATCGAACCTTGGGCAGGACGGGGACAGTCCCCTCTGGGGACGGTCCCCGATTTCTCAGCTGCGCAGCGCGGCGGTCGAGCCGTTGGCGCCCTTGATAACGGTCAGCCGCGTGGGGATTCGCTCCTTCATCTCGGTGACATGCGAGATGAGGCCCACCCAGCGGCCGGTGGCGCGCAGGTCCTCGAGCGTGCGCATCACCTGGTCGAGCGTCTCGTCGTCCAAGCTGCCGAACCCTTCGTCGATGAAGAGCGCGTCGAGCCGCACTCCGCCCGAGCGCTGCATCACGACGTCGGACAGCCCCAACGCCAGGCTCAACGAGGCCATGAACATCTCGCCGCCCGAGAGCGACTGCACGGGCCGCGAGAGCCCGGTCTGCCGATCCTCCACCACCAGGTCCAAACCGGCGCCGCGCTGGCGGTGGCCGACCGCGTCGGTGCGGTGGAGCGCGAAGCGGCCCCGCGACATGGCGAGCAGCCTGTGGCTGGCGGCGAGCGCGACCTCGTCCATGCGGCTGGCGAGCACGAAGCGCTGCAGCGATAGCTTGAGCGGGTTGTCGCCGTTCACCACCTTCGACAGCTGCCCGAGCGTCTGGAGCCGCGCCTCGGCGGCCTGCTGCTGCTTGCCGCGCTCCAGCGCCCGCGCCTTCACCTGGGAGAGCCGCGACAGCTCCGCCTCCAGCTGCCCCAAGCGGTTGGAGGCCTCGGCCGCCCGCGCGCCAGCCTCTTCCGCTCGCGCGGACAGCGCGGGCACGTCGGGCGGCTGGACCTGGCTCAGCGCGCCAGCGAGCGCCTCCACTTCGCGCCGCGCGGCCGCGAGCCTTTGCCCCAACGACTCGAGGCTGCTCCGCAGGCGCGCGCGCTCGTCGCTGGGAAGATGCACCCCGCGCGCCGCCGCCGCGTCGGCGAACCCGAGCTGCCGCACCAGGGTGTCGAGGCGCTCCGCGGCCTCCCGATGCGCCAGCCGCTGCTCGTCCAACGCCTTCTTCGCCGCTGCGTGGGCCGCCGCCGCGCCCGCGAGCGCCTGCTCGGAGCGCCGGGCCCGCTCGAGCGCGGCGTTCAGCGCTCGGTCGAGCGCGGACAGCTGCTCCTGAGCGGAAGACCGCATCGACTCCAGCGCGCCCGTGACGCCCGCCGCCGCCAGCCGCTCCGACGCGTGACGCACCGACTCCCGCGCGCGGAGCGCCGCCTCCTCCAGCGGCTTGAGCGCCTCGCGCGAGGACGCCGCCTTCGCCTCGAGCGCCTGCGCGCGAAGCGCGAGCGCCTGGCCCGACACCTCGAGCCGCTCGACCTCCTGCTGCGCGCGCTGGGCGCGTGCCAGCGCGCGTTCGGCTTCCTCCAACGCCTTCGCCGCGCCCGCCTTCGAGCCCGGGCGCCCGCCCAGCGCCTCGAGGGAGGCCTCCAGCTGCTGCGCCTGCTCTTGGAGCTTCGCCTCGAGCGCGGCGAGCGTGGTCGCCTCGCCCGCGTGCCGCTGCCGAAGCTCCAAGACGCCCCGCTCGAGCGCCTGCAGCTGAACGACGCCCATCTGCTGGGCGGGCTTCTTCGCCTTCGCCGGGTGCTCGGGGCTGCCGCAGACCGGACAAGGCTCCTCGGCCTTCAAGGCGGTGGCGAGGTGGTACGCCGCCTGCGCCTCGCGAACGGCGCGCGCCGCCCGCAGCACCTCTTCGCCCTCCTCGAGCGCCCGCTTCGCCGCGTCGAGCGATTGGGTGCGGGCGGCGAGCTCCTTCCGGACCTTCTCGACCCGCGCTTGCGCCGCCGCCTGGGCGTCCAGCCGCGCGAGGTGCTGCTGGGCCTGGTGCGCCGCTTCGACCGCGGCGGCGAGCCCTCCCGCTTCGCGCCGCGCCTGCTCGAGCGCCGCGCCCTGCCGCGCCGCGGACGCCTTGAGCTGCGCGCGCTCCGCCTCGGCGGCCTCGAGCGCCTCGCGCGCGGTGGCCACGGCGCGCTCGGCCTCGCGCGACTTCCCCTCGAGCGACAAGCGCTCGGCGGCGACGGGCACCAGCGCGTCGAGCTCCTTGCAGCGAAGCAAGAGCGCCTCGCGCTGCTCCGACAGCTCCGCGCGCCTGCCTTCCTCGGCGGCGACCTGTGACGCCTCGCGCTGGGCCTGCGCCAGCGCCAGGGTCTCCGCCTCCAAGCGCTGCTCCGCCGGCTGGAGCCGCCGCAGCTCCGTCTCGAGCGCCTGGAGCGGCCCGGTGAGCGGCTCGGCACGGTCGGCCTGCGCGAGCCGCACCCGGTCGACCTCGCGGGCGGCCGACTCGCGCTCGGCCGAGCCCAGCGCAGCGCGCGCCGCTTCGAAGGCGGCGAGCTGGGCGCTCAGCTCCTTGGCCTTCCCGAGCGCCTGCGCGGCCTCCTGCGCCGCCTGGCGCGCCCCCCCGTGGGCTTGAGCGGCCAGCTCCCGCTCCGCCAAGAGCTGCGAGCGCTTCACCTCCAGCGCCTGGAGCGACGACAGGCCGCTCGACTCGAGCAGCTCCTTCACCAGAGACTCGCTGCCCCGCACCTGCCCTTCGAGCGCCTGACACTCCGCCTTCAGCGCCTCGGCCACTTCCTTGAACAACGTCGTCCCGAAGAGCTGCTCGAGCAGCGCCTCCTTCTTGTCCGCGCTGCCCAGCAAGAGCTCGCGAAACTCGCCCTGCGGCAACAGCAGCACCTGCCGGAACTGCTCGGCGGTGAGCCCGAGCAGCTCGACCACCGCGCGGTCGACCTCGGAGACCTTCGGGGCGCACAGCCGCTCTTCCTTGCCGTCCTTGAGCTCGAAGAGCGTCGCCTCTTCGTTCGCTTCGGTCGTGCCGCCGCCGCGCTGCTTGGGGCGCGGCTGCTTGGGCGCGCGCCGCACGCGGTAGTGGCGGCCGCGCAACGAAAACTCGAAGGTGACCTCCGTCTTCATGGACGGGTCGGCCGAGGCGCAGCGGAGGTCGGCGTGCTTCAAGCTCCCGCGGGCGCCGGGCACCGAGCCGTAGAGCGCGAACGCCATCGCGTCGAGCAGCGTCGTCTTCCCGGCGCCGGTGGGCCCATCGATGAGGAACAGGTCCGCCGCGCCGAGCGCGCGGAAGTCGACCGACTGCTTCCCTTGAAACGGTCCGAAGGCGCAGAGCTGCAAGAGGAGCGGTCGCATCGAGCCGTGCCTTCAAGCCGCCTCGGACAACGCGCCGGACTTGCGCGCGCGCTCGAGCGCCTGGCTGAACTCGGCCTGGTGCTCGGGCCCGAGGCCGTCGCCCAGCACGTGCCGCCAGAACCCCTCCAGCAGCGCGTCAGCGTCCAGCCGCGCGGGGAGCTCGCGGGGAAGCCCGCCCCCCACGGCCGCCTCCAGCCGCTTGGGCATCGCCACCAGCAGCGAAGGAAAGCGCTGCCGCAGCCGCGCCGCGACGTCGATGAGGTAGCCCTGGTCGGTGTAGGTCGCCTCGACGTAGGCGCTCTCGGCGAAGTCGTACTTCGCGTCCTTGAGCAGCGCCTCGAAGGTGTCCTCCAGGCGGACCACGTCGCGCCGGAAGGTGAGCGGCAACGGGTGCGCGCGCGCGGCGCCTTGCTCGACCTCGACCAGGACGAGCCCCTTTCGCTGGGTCGCCTCGCCGAAGGAGTACTTGAGCAGCGAGCCGGAGTAGCAAATGTCCTCGCGCCCTCCGACCGCCTGGGGCGCATGCAGGTGCCCGAGCGCGACGTAGGTGAAGCCATCGAGCGCCGCGGTGGAGACCTGCGCGCTGCCGCCCACCATCAACGGCCGCTCGGAGTCGACGCACTCTTGGCCCCCCTGCGCGAACAGGTGGCCGACGAGCACCGCGTTGCGCGCGCCGCTCCGGGCGAAGTGCGCCCTGGCGCGGGCGGTGGCCGCGCGGACAGAGGCGTCGTGCGAGGTGAGCGAGGGGTCGTCGAACGCGTTGCGGGCTTGATCCGGATCCGCGTAGGGCAGGCCGTAGAAGCAGGTCTTCTCGCCGCGCGCCTCGAGGACGACCGGCTCGGCGCACGCCTTGAGCTGGGTGCGAAGGTACACGCCGCTCGCCTCGAAGAAGCGCGCGCCGAAGGACAGCCGCTCGGCGCTGTCGTGGTTGCCGCTGATGACCACGACGGGGATGCGCAGGTCGACCGCCACTCGGTGGAGCAGCTCGTCGAACAGCCGCACCGCGTCTTCGCTCGGCACCGCGCGGTCGTACAAGTCGCCCGCGATGACCAGCGCGTCGGCCTTCGACTCCTTCAGCGCCTGAAACACCTGCGCGAGCGCGTAGGCCTGGTCCTCGACGAGAGAGACCTCGCAGAACCTGCGGCCCAGGTGCCAGTCCGACGTGTGAATGAAGCGCACGCGCCCTTGTTTCGCATGCCCCTCTGACATTCCCAGGTGGGCGTTTCGGCGCTTGGCCCTGCGGAAGAGCTGCTAGGAACGGCCGCGATGACGATACAAGGGAAAGCCGACGATGTGGCTCATGGAGAGCCACACACCCGCCTCTCCGCGGCACGTCGCTTTCGCCGCTCCCGACCGCGCCTCAGTCGATGCCTTTTATGCCGCGGCCTTGAAAGCGGGCGCCAAAGACGACGGTCCCCCGGCCCCAGGCCGCACTACCACCCCGACTACTACGGCGCTTTCGTCATCGACCTCGATGGGAACCCGATTGAGGCCGTGTGTCACAAGCCTTAGAGATCGACCGCGTTGGCGGATTCGTCTGACACATCGAATCGGGGTGGGCACTTGGCGCTTGCTGGGTCACTGCACGCCGGAGCGCGCGGCAACGACGCGCGTTCACTTCTCGATAATTCGAGCATCTCCATCCAGGCGGACCCCATGGGCTTACGAGCGATAGCGACTTGCAAAGTGATCGGCATTCACCCGAGCAAGCCGAGGAAACCGTTTGCTGGCAAGGGCAAAGGATACGACCCAAACGTGAGGGAATCCGCCAAGACCATGGCCGTGAGAAACGCGATGAGTGACCTCGCGCGAAAGTTGAGGGCTCAGGGCTATGGCGCGTACTCGCGTGACGTCAGGTGCGCTTCGCGGGCATGGGACGAGACCATCGCCTGATTGATCGCTTCTCTCGAGCCCAATGTCCGCTCGCGCGGGTGATTCAATAACCCTTGCGGCGAATCGCCTTGTACTGGCTGCCGGCGGTCCTCAGGTTGTACACGATGCCGTAGGAGCAGCCGCGCGCCTCGTACGCCCAGAA
>CAZEDU010000026.1:38173-48681 GCA_964511185.1 uncultured Myxococcaceae bacterium
TTCTCGTAGATGAAGATGTGCCCCGTGCCGCTGTTGTCGTAGACCATCGCGTCGGCCCGCTGAATCGAGCCGCGCGCCACCGCCGCCCACTGCGAGTTGGCGGCCTGGAAGTGGCCGGTCGCGTATGGGTGCGAGTCCTTCGACAGGTCGGTGTTGCTCGCCGGCACCTGCCACACCTTGGCGACGTAGCCCGAGCAGTCTGCGCCGTAGGCGCCGCTGTGGCTGCAGTTGGGGCAGGAGCCCGTGCAAGAGCCCTTCGTCGACGACGTCGGCCCGCTCTCGAGCCAACGGCCGTGTCCCCACCAGTACGAGAAGCCCACGCCCTTCTTGGCCCGGGCGATGGCCTCATCGTGCACCGTCATGTTGGAAGGGGCTTCACCAGGCGCCTGCGCGACCGCCTTCAGGTAGTTGGCCGACGCCCAACCTTCGAGCCCGTTGTAGCGCACCTGGTACCAGCCGTTCTGCGGCCCGGCGTCGTCGAGCGTCGTCACCCGGACGCCTTGGGGCATCACGACCAGAATCGCCGCGCTGGTGTTCGGCTCGGCGCGCAAGTTGAGGTCCGCGGTCGTCTCGAGCTCGATGCCGGCCGGCGTCGGCGGGGGCACCGCGACTTGCGAGCTGCTCTCGCTGGCGGGAGGCAGCGGCGCTTTCGGGGCAAGGCCCTCGTCTAGAGTCGCGCCCTCGTCGACGCCGTCGATGAGCTGGGTGCTCTCGATGTCGCTGACTTCGCCCGTGCCGCATCCGCCCGCGAGCGCGCCGAGGCCGACCAGCAGCGTCGCCCAGCCTGTGCGCCGAAGAAGGTTCGAGGTCATCGCCAAGTCCCTTTCGAAGTGCGTCGCGGATCTGAGCGAAAGTCAGGCCAAGGCGGCTATGCGTTGATTTCAGAGGAGACAGCGAGCGAATCGAAAAAAGGCTTTGCAAAGCAGCGCTGCCCTCTTTCGAGCCAGAGGCGACCTGTTTGACGACGTCACGTCGAGGTGTCAGGCCGTCACACGGGCGTGACGCTTGCCGAATGTGTTTGTCTTGGCCGCCATGACGAAGCGGAACCTCGCACTCGTAGGTGTCTTGCTCGCGGTGGGGCTCGCGGGGCTCGTCCTCATGTCGCGCCGCGGTGGCGTCGCGCCGGCGCCTGCCGACGGCCAGCGCCGAGCGGGGCCTGCCGAAGACGCGCGCGTTCAGCCGCCCTCTTCTTCGCGCCGGACCGCATCGCAGCCGCCCAACGCGCGCGCCGCGGCCGACGCGCGCGTGCTGCTGAGCGCCACCTGGGGTCAGGGGCCCCACCAGCTCGGCCGGGACCGGCCCCAGCAGGGCAACCCCGAAGCGCCGATGAGCCTCGCCGTCGATCCACAAGGTGGCGCGGTGGTGCTCGATCAGATCAACGGTCGCCTGAGCCGCTTCGGCCGGGACGGCGCGCCGCTCGGCACCGTCCCGCTGACGGTGCAGGCCGCGCAGGACCTGGCCATTGCCCCGGACGGCACCACCGCGGTGATGGACCGGCTCGTCGACAAGACCATCGCGCTCCTGGGCGCCGACGGGACGCTCATCGGCGAGCTGCCGCTCGAAGGCAAAGGCCTGGAGGAAGGCGGCGCCGCCACCGGCGTCTTCATCGACGGCGAGGACGTGTACGTCGAGCGGGAGCACGGAAAGCTCGTGCGCGTCGGCGACACGAAGGGCAAGGCCGACACCGAGCGTCCGTCGTTGCCCGGCCGGCCGAGCCGCGACGGCAGGTCGTACCTCACCGCGGCCATCATCGACGCGCCCAGCGGTCGGCTCTACGTCAACGCCATCGCCCGCGACACCGGACAGCACCGCTTCACGCGTGAGCTCAAGCTGGCCGGCCCGGTGCAATCCATCGCGCTGCTCGACACCGACCGCGCGGGCATCATCTACCTGGGCGCCATCGCCGAGCTGCCGGGCGCCACCGCGCTCCTGCTCACCTGCCTCGATCCGCTCGATGGCCACCCGCTCGGCTCGGCGCGCCTGCCCGTCAATGCGTCGGCCGACGAAACCTTCCGCGAGCTGACCGTGTTCGACACAGGCGGCGTGCTCTATGCTTTTCGGACCGAAGAGCGCGTCGAGCTGCAACGGCACGACTGCCGGTAAAACCGAGCAGGTTGGGTGAGGCTGGCCTCGATAGGAGCGCTGATTGGGCCGCCGAATCGCCTGCGCTTCGATGCCCCGTGCTACCGCCAAGACACGACCGCCGCACGGCAGGCTGTTGCCGACTTCGACGGGGTCGGTCCTCCGAAGTGCGGTAAAAACCGGGGCACCGGCGCCACGGTTTCCTCCGCACTTCAGCGACCGGTGGCTGCCAACGCGTCAAAACCCACGCCCGAAGCGCGCCACCGCTGGTGGCCTCTCGCTCGAGCGGTTGGACCATCCAGACCCCGCTCCTTCCAGGCCATGCAGCGCTCGTTTCCGCTCCAACCCGTCGTGCACCCCGATGCTCGGAAAGGTGCAACTTGGCACCCACCGGCCCGATAACCCCGTGTGGTCATCCCCCGCCCGCAATTCTCCCTAACCCCTCCAGGCCAAAGGCCTTCACCGCTCCAGTCGCGCCTGGCGACCGCCAGCATGCGTTGGCAGCGCATGGCCAACGCCAGCACGGCGCCCACCGTGGGTCAGCTCCGCCCGGCCCGCAACGAGCTCGCCCGGCTGACCCGCAACACGCGGCGCGCCGAGCCGAGCGAAGGCGAGCTCGACCGGCTCGAGCTGCTCCGCTCGCTCGCCCGTTGGCACCAGCAGACGACCCTCGAGCGGCCGAGCACCTTCACCAGCGTCGAAATCGAGCTCGGCGACGCGCCGGCCATCTTTCAGCTGCTCCAGCTCGACGACGCCAACATCGCCGGCCTGTTGAACAAGGGCCGCGCGCAGCTCAAAGGCAAGCCGCGCACGCCCGAGCTCCGCGCGCTCAAAGGCCGCTTCGAGCAAACCCTCGAGCAGCTCGATCAGCTCGCGCGCGAGCAAGGCCGCGCGGCGACCGAGCTCACCTGGGACGAGGTGGGCCAGCACTTGGGGCCGACGGCCCAACGAACGCTGCTCGGCGGCGCCACCGCCGGCAGCGACTTCTTCCGCGGTCGCGCGCTGCCGCTCGTCGGCTACGCGAAGGGCGAGCGGCGCGTGCAGCTCGCCGAGCCGGTGGAGATCGACGGCCAGGTGTACCGAGACCGGCTGCCGGAGGTGTTCAGCGGTCGACCCGAGTACATGGAGCCCGGTGACGCGAAGGGCCCGTTGACCGGCCTCGAAGTCCACCTGACCCGCGGCGGGCGAGCCGGACGCAACGCGACGCTCGCGTCGAAGCTCAACCGGGCGCTTCAGGGCTCCCACGAGTACCTGCATCAGCACATCGTCAACCGATTGATGGCCAGGCTGCGCCGCTCCGGCGACGTCGCGCTCGAGTCGGTCGACCACCTCCGGCGCATCAACTTGCGGCTCGAGCTCGACACCGTCGAGCTGGGCGGGCAGCTCCAGCGCGTCGAAGCCGACGGCGGCACCGACTTCGGCTACTTCGTGGATCAAGACTATCAACGGCAGCTGCTCTACCGCCGGCAGGCGAGCGAGCCGACCGCGGGCGCCAAGGTGAGCGGCAACATGAAGCTCGGCGCCGTGGGTTGGCGCACAGGCATCTACCGCAGCCTGCGCACCGGCGCGCTGGACAAGGACCTGTCGGGTGACGAGGTGCGCGACCTCACCGTTCCCAAGAACGAGTCGCCCCGCCGGCGCGGTCAGCGCGAGGCGTTTCTGAACTCGGTTCAGCGCACCGCCCTGAGCCACGAGTTCGGGCTCGGTCATCGGGCGTTCCGGCGCTGGGCGAAAGAGCAAATGGAGCTGCGCGGTCTGACCGAGCAGCGCTTCATCGGCACGCTCTCGTACAACCGACCCATTCGCGCGCTCGTCGCCGACGCTCCGCCGCACTTGCAGGAGCGGCTTCAAGACAGACGGGTCCTCGCGCGGCTGACCGAGCTCTCGCGCGACAACGCCGCGATCAAGATGCTGATGCACGACTGGTCGCGCGACTCGTTCTGGCTCGCGGTCGAGCCCGAGGCCCGGCTCGGCGCGCTGCGACGAATCGCCGCCGCACAGCTGCGCGTCATCGACTTTGTCGTCGACCCGCCGGTGAAGACCAGCGAGCAAGGGTTCTTCGCGGTGCTCGAAGGGCTGGCCTACTTCGCGCGCGCGTCGCGGCTCAAAGAGCTGATCGACGGCTCACTCGGCACGCACCTGATGCCGAAGCGCTAGGCCCCGGCGGACCGCTCGAAGGTCCGCCGCCTCCCGACGTGCCCGGGGCGCGCGGCGTCGTTATGGAAGAGGCCATGAACGACACGCCACGAGAGCTCGAGGGCATCTACCCGGCGCCGACGCCGCACTGGGTGGGGAACGGCTTTCGCGTCACCGGCTACTTTTCGGTGATTCCGGACGCCGCTCGGAAGTTGGACCCGTTTCTGCTGCTCGACTACCACCCCGCGTACGACTACTCGCCGGCGGAGCGGCCGCGCGGCGTCGGCGTGCATCCGCACCGCGGGTTCGAGACGGTCACGCTGGCCTGGCAAGGGAGCGTCGCGCACCACGACAGCTCGGGGGGCGGCGGGGTCATTGGGCCCGGCGACGTGCAGTGGATGACCGCCGCGTCGGGGATTTTGCACAAGGAGTACCACGAGGAGAGCTACGCCTGGCGGGGCGGGCCCTTCCAGATGGCCCAGCTCTGGGTGAACTTGCCGAGCGCCCACAAGATGGATCCGCCGCGCTATCAAGCGCTGGTCGCTGATCAGATGGCGCTGGCGACGTTGCCGAACGGCGCGGGCGTCGTGCGGGTCGTCGCGGGCGAGTTTCAAGGCGCGAAGGGGCCGGCGAAGACGTACACGCCGATCCACCTCTTCGACGTCCAGCTCAACGCCCGCGGCAAGGTGACGCTCGCGTTTCCGTCACACCAGAACACGGGCCTGTTGGTGATGAAGGGGGACATCACCCTCAACGGCGCGGCGCGGGCGACCGCGCACGACTTCGTCGTGTTCCAGAACAGAGGCGAGCGCATCGCCATCGAAGCGGGCGCTGAAACGCAGCTGCTCGTCATGAGCGGAGAGCCGCTCCGCGAGCCGGTGGTGCAGTACGGCCCGTTCGTGATGAACACCGAGGACGAGCTGGTGCAGGCGTTCGCCGACTTCAGAAACGGGAAGTTCGGCCACCTCGAGGACTGAAGGCCACCAAGCTCATCGCGGCTGTTCGGCTGCGCGCTTGGGCCGCGCGATGGCCTGCATCACCCCGGTCGCGTTCAGCATCGACTCCGCCGCCATCAACGGCGAGGTCAGCCACCACACCACCTCGCCCACGTATGCCGTCTTCACCAGGTCGGGGTCGGCCGCGGCGCCCAACCACTCGGCGAAGCTGGTGACGAGCGTGCTGTACGGCGCCAAGGCGCCGCCTGGCTTGAGCGCGGTGACCTCGAAGCCGCCCGTCTTCAGCATGCGCTCGAGCGTGCTCGGCTCGAAGTGAACCAAGTGCCGCGGCAGGTCGAAGTAGCACCACGCGCCCTGGAAGAGCTGGGCGATCGGGTCGGCCCAGTTCGGGACCTCGACCATCAGCACGCCTTCGGGCTTGAGCAGCGCGCGCACGCGCCGGAGCGTGTCGAGCGGGTCCCACTGGTGCTCGAAGACGTGCCAGAGCGTAATGAGGTCGAAAGAGCCCTCGGGCAGCGCCGCCTCGTCGAGGAAGCACGGGTGCAGCTCGAAGCCGAAGCGCTCTCGCGCGTAGCGCGCGGCGCCCGGCGCGGGCTCCAACCCGACCGGGGTGCAGCCGGTGGCCTGCGCCAGCGCGTGCAAGAAAGTGCCGTTGTTGCAGCCGATGTCGAGCACGCGGGCGCCAGGCCCCAGCGACACATGCTCGAGCACCGAGCGGACCTTCGCCCGGTCCATGCGGGTGACGTGGCGCGCCACCAGCCGCTCGCGCAGCGGCGCCCCAGGCCCGGCCGGACGAAACTGATTCATCACGTAGTTGTCCGGGTAGAACCGCGCCATGTGCTGCCGCGTCGGCCGCGGGTTCGTGAAGTACAAGCCGCACGCCTCGCAGCGGACCAGCTGAAAGCGGCCAGGCTGCCGGTGCACGCGGTCGTACGACTCGAGAACCGTCCGGTGACTCGAGGCGCCGCACTGGTAGCAGGCGACGGACTCGGTCTCGATGTCTGGTCCGATGCTGGATGACAAGCGCTCGCCATTGTCCAGTGCTTGAAGGACTTCGGCCACCTTCCCGCGACCGGGAGCCCCCGGTTTGAGCCAACTTGATGGTCTGAATTAGCCCGCCCGCGTGGATGCACCGCGGCGAAGCCGATAGACCGTGCGCACCGTGTAGACCGTAGGGAAACCCATAAGGTAGAGACCCTTCAAGGTCTTCCCATTATTAGGTAGAGCACTAGCGGGCGCGCTCGCCGGGCCCCGCATTTTTCGAAGGAGCAGCTGATGTCGACCGCCAAAGCGCTGAGCTCAGTCCCCAAAGCCCCCACCTCGAACGCGCAGCTGATCGCGTGGGTCGAGAAGGCGCGGGCGATGTGCCAGCCCGACCGCGTGGTCTGGTGCGACGGCTCGGAGGAAGAGAAGAAGCGCTTCACCGAGGAGGCGGTCGCCAAGGGGATTCTGATTCCGCTCCACCCCCAGAAGTGGCCGGGCTGCTACCTGCACCGCTCGAACCCGAACGACGTGGCGCGCGTCGAGCACCTGACGTTCATGTGCACGCCGAGCAAGGACGACGCCGGCCCCACCAACAACTGGATGGCGCCGGACGAGGCGTACGGCAGGCTGACCAAGCTCTTCGAGGGGTCGATGAAGGGCCGCACCCTGTACGTGGTGCCGTACGTGATGGGCCCGCTCCACTCGCCCTACTCGAAGATCGGCATCGAGATCACCGACAGCATCTACGTGGTGCTCAACATGCGCATCATGACGCGCATGGGTCAGGCCGCGCTCGACATGCTCGGCGACTCGAACGACTTCAACCGCGGGCTCCACTGCACCGGCGACTTGAACCCGGAGCGCCGCTTCATTTGCCACTTCCCGCAAGACAACACCATCTGGTCGTTCGGCTCGGGCTACGGCGGCAACGCGCTGCTCGGCAAGAAGTGCCTGTCGCTGCGCATCGGCAGCTACCTGGGCAAGACCGAAGGCTGGATGGCCGAGCACATGCTCATCCTCGGCGTCGAGAGCCCGGAGGGCCGCATGACGTACGTGGCCGCGGCGTTCCCCTCGGCGTGCGGCAAGACCAACTTCGCGATGATGATTCCGCCCAAGCGCTTCAACGGGTGGAAGGTGTGGACGGTGGGCGACGACATCGCCTGGCTGCACGTCGGCCCCGACGGGCGCCTGTGGGCCATCAACCCGGAGAACGGCTACTTCGGCGTCGCGCCGGGCACCAACTTCGCGTCGAACCCGAACGCGATGAAGACCATCAGCCGCGACACCATCTTCACCAACGTCGCGATGACGAAGGACGGCGGCATCTGGTGGGAAGGCATGGACGGCGAGACGCCCGACGAGCTCATCGACTGGCAGGGGCGCCCCTGGAAGAAGGGCTCGGGCGAGAAGGCCGCGCACCCGAACAGCCGCTTCACCTCGCCGGCGACCAACAACCCGGTGCTGTCCAAGCACGTGAACGACCCGGAGGGCGTGCCGATCTCCGCCATCATCTTCGGCGGCCGCCGCAGCACCACCGTGCCGCTGGTGCTGCAGTCGTTCCACTGGGCCCACGGCGTGTACCTGGGCGCGACGCTGGGCTCGGAGACCACCGCCGCGGCCACTGGCCAGGTCGGCGTGGTGCGCCGCGACCCGATGGCGATGCTGCCCTTCTGCGGCTACAACATGGGCGACTACTTCAAGCACTGGCTGCGGATGCAGAAGGGCATCGAGTTCCCGCCCAAGATTTTCCAGGTCAACTGGTTCCGCAAAGGCAAGGACGGCAAGTTCCTCTGGCCGGGCTTCGGCGAGAACATGCGCGTGCTCAAGTGGATCATCGACCGGGCGCACGGCAGCGTCGGCGCGCAGGAGACGCTGTTCGGCTGGGTGCCGAAGGAAGGCCACATCGACCTGTCGGGCCTGGACATCGCGCCCGAGAAGGTGGACGAGGCGACTCACATCGACGCCGACGAGTGGCGCGCCGAGCTCGAGTCGCAGAAGGCCTTCTTCGAGCAGTTCGGCGACCGGGTGCCCGAGTCGATGGAGCTGCAGCGAAGGCTGCTCCTCTCGCGGCTCAACGCCTAGAGACGTAGCCGGCCGCTGCGTCCGTCAGCTGAAGCTCCACGCGCCGGTTCAAGTCGCGCGCGGGCCCGGTGAGGTTCGGAATCACCGGCTCACGCGCGCCCACCGCCGCCACCTGGACCCGCGACGGAACCACGCGCTGCCCGAGCAGGTGGGCGAGGACGTCGGCCTGCTCCTGGGAGAGCGCGTCGGTGTCGACGGTCTCGTCGCGATCCAAGTGCACCGCCACGCGCACCCCGCGCGACGGCTCGTCCACCAGCACGTCGGCCAGCTCGTCGATCAGCTCCTGCGACTCGGCCAGGAGCACGGCGGTGCCCGGCACGAACGCGATCTTCCGGAAGAGGCGAATGCCTTGGGCGGTGCGCATCACGCTGCGGCGCGACGGCGTCCGCGCCAGCGCCACCTCGAGTGTTTGCCGCTCGCCCGCGCGCACGTGCAGCAGCGCCTCGCGCGCCAGGTGCCCGGCCGCGCGGTAGGTGACGACGTACTCGCCGGGCTCGAGCTCGAGGCTGGCCACGCCCTCGCTGGGGGTCGACAGCGTGTACGTCCGCGCGCCGCGCAGCTGCACGTGGCCGCCCGCGATCCGCCCTTCGCGCGAGACGAGCCGCACCTCGACGCGCCCTGTCTTCTCGACCGCTGCCGGCGCCGCCTGCTGGCGGGAGGGACGCGCGCGCGTCAGGTCGAACGAGAAACCCGCGCCCGCCGTCCACATGAGCCCGGTGGGCGCCCACTCGGCTTGCGCGGACAGCGCGCCGCGCTTCGCGAAGGGAACACGAACCCCGACGCCAGGCACGACGAGCAGGCTCGAGCCGCTCGACCCGCTGGAAGGCAGAAAGCCGCGCGAGACGCGCGGGTCGCACGACGCCAGGTCGGCGCCCTCTTCGCCCGACGCGCCACCCGCCGACGGGCTTTGGGGGCCCTCGGCGCTTCCTTTCCCCCAGGGCGCGAGCGCGCCGTTCACCGCGCTGCCGGGCAACGCCATCGCCATGCGCGCCGACGCGAACGGCACCAGCACGCCGAGCGGCGCCTCGAGCCGAGCGGAGGCGATGAAGCCCTGTCCGAGGAGCAAGGCCTGCGAGGCGTCGGCGGCCACCGCGGCGCCGCCGTGCCGATAGCCGGCCTCCACGTGCAGCCGCCCCGCGCCCGGGGCGTAGCGTCCATACGCGACTGCTTCGACCGTGCTGCCCGCGCTCGCCTTGACGCCCAGCTCGACTGAGGAGAGCTCGAGCCAGCTCCGCGCGCCGACCGCCCAGGCCCAGTGAGGCGTCGCGGTGTCGAGCGCGAACGGCCGCGCCAGGTCGCCCGTCACCTCGAGCCGCTCGAGCGGCCGGAGCGACAGCCCCACCCCCGCCGCGGCGCCGCTCGATTGCAGCCGGACGCCGAGGCCCGCGGGCGCGGCGGCGAGCGCCACCCAGATCAACACGAGCGGATTCATCGCAGCGCCACCAAGGACGGCGCGTTCTTCGCGTCGAGCCCGGCGCTCAGCACCTTCTCGACCTCGACCACGTACTCGCCCGAAGGGTCGTAGCGGACGTAGTTGGCGTAGGCGCGACGGGCGCGGTCCAGGTCACCGAGCAGCTGTCCGGCGATGCCCGCGAGCAGGTGGGCTTGCGCGTTCTTCGGGTCCTTCTCGAGCACGCGCTCGAGCAGCCGCGCCGCCCGGGCGAACGCGCGCGCTTCGATGGCGGTGCGGGCGGCCTCCAGCATCGCGTCGGCCGATGACGGGCGCGACGCGCGCACGCTCACCACTGCCGACGCCGTGACGGGAAGGTCGAACACCAGCGGCGGTGTGACGATGACGCGCTTGACGCGCGGCGGCCGCGGCGGCGCTTCCTCGACGGGGGGCGCGGCGACGTAGCCGCCCAACCCCGCCACGAACATTCCGATGAGAGGCAACAGGCTTCGCATGCCCCTCTCTCTCGCAACGCGCGTGCCCGGCGAGCCCCTCGCGCCTTCGAGCAGTTGGAAGCGAAGGCCTGGGTCAGCGCCGGGCGCTCGACCGAAGGTGGGGCAATCCGAACCCGGGTCACGCGGGCGATTGCGCGCTACAGCTGGGGCGGCCTGCGACCCGTCTTCTCGAGCGCCGCTGCGCCGCGCCGCAGGGTGAGCGCGGCGAGCAGCAGGAGCGACAGGAAGGCAGCCAGCGAGGTGGACCCACCCGATGCGCTGCAACCGGCCGTCTGCCCATCGATGTGGGTGGAGGGCGAGTCGTTCTCGAAGCCCGCCTCGTCCCCCACCTCGAAGAGCGGCCGCTCGTCGGTGCGCGCGCCG
>CAZEDU010000027.1:0-32490 GCA_964511185.1 uncultured Myxococcaceae bacterium
AGTCCCCCATTTGGGCTATACGCCACCGCGTCGACTCATTCGGGGGTGAAAGCATGAAGACGATGCGAACGTACTGGCTGTTGGGGTTGTTGCTCGCGGCGCTCGGCTGCGCGTCCACCAAGGAAACCGCGCGCGAAGAGGAGCCGGTCACTGAATCGGCGCAGGGCGCGACGCCCGAGAAGGGCAACGTGGCGCAGGCCCGGCACTCCACCAAGGCCGCCCACCCGGTGAAGACGAGGCGCGAGGGAATCGTCGACGACCTCCACGGCCTCCAGGTCTCCGACCCGTACCGCTGGCTGGAAGATGAGAAGGCCGCCGACGTGAAGGCGTGGATGCGCGTTCAAGACGCGCACACGCGCGAGCAGCTCGCTCGGTTCCCGCAGCGCGACGCGCTCCTTCAGCGCTACGCCGAGCTGTACTACCTGGAGTCCGTCAGCCCGCCGCTCAAGCGCGCGGGCCGCTACTTCTACAGCCGCACCCACAAGGACAAGGAGAAGGCGATTCTCTACTGGCGCCAGGGCGAGAAGGGCGCGGAGAAGGTGCTGCTCGATCCGAACCAGTGGTCGAAGGACGGCACGGTGTCGCTCGGCTACTGGGTGCCTTCGTGGAACGGCAAGAAGGTCGTCTTCCAGCAGAAGCCGAACGCCGCGGACGAAGCGGTCCTCCACGTGGTGGACGTCGACAGCGGCGAGTGGTCGAAGGTCGACGTCATCGAAGGCGGCAAGTACGCGAGCCCTTCGTGGACGCCCGACAGCACCGCCTTCTATTACGAGTGGCTGCCGGTCGACGCGAAGATCCCGGTCTCCGAGCGCCCCGGCTACACCGAGCTGCGCCTGCACAAGCTGGGCGCCGACCCGGCCACCGACGCGCGCGTGCACGAGCGCACCGGCGACCCGAAGACGTTCCTGCGCGGCGGCCTCTCGCGCGACGGCAAGGTCCTGACGGTGAGCATCGACCGCGGCTGGAACGAGAACGACCTCTTCATTCAGCGGCTCGGCAAGGACCAGGGGTTCATCGAGCTGGTGCGCGGCAAGGACGCGACGTACGACGTGGCGTTCTGGAAGGACCACCTCTACGTGCTCACCGACGAGGGCGCGCCGAACCGCCGCCTCTTCCGCGCCAGCTTGGCCGCGCCGCAGCGCGCCTCGTGGAAAGAGGTGGTGCCGGAAGACAAGAGCGCGGCGATCACCGGCTGGTCGATCGTCGGCGGCCACCTCGCGGTGTCGTACCTGCGCAACGCGGTGAGCGAGCTCAAGCTCTACACGCTCGAGGGCAAGCCCGCCCGCGCGCCGGCGCTCCCGGGCCTGGGCACCGCCACCGACCTCATCGGCCTGCAGGACGACGACGAGGCCTACTTCGCCTTCAGCTCGTTCACCCAGCCGCGCCAGGTGTTCAAGACGTCGGTGAAGACCGGCAAGTCCACCTTGTGGGCGAAGGTCGACGTGCCCGTGGACCCGAGCGCCTACGCGGTCGAGCAGGTCTGGTACCCGTCGAAGGACGGCACGAAGATCTCCATGTTCCTGGTGCGCAAGAAGAGCGCGCCGAAGGACGGCAAGCAGCCGACGCTCCTGTACGGCTACGGCGGGTTCGACATCAGCCTCACCTCGTCGTTCACCTCGTTCATCTACCCGTGGCTCGAGGCGGGGGGCCTTTACGCGGTGCCGAACCTGCGCGGGGGCGGCGAGTACGGCAAGGCGTGGCACGACGCGGGCAAGGGCGCGCTCAAGCAGAACGTGTTCGACGACTTCATCGCGGCGGCCGAGTTCCTTGTGAGCGAGGGCTACACGCGCCCCGAGAAGATCGCGATTCGCGGCGGCAGCAACGGCGGCCTGCTGGTGGGCGCGGCGATGACGCAGCGGCCCGAGCTGTACGGCGCGGTCATCTGCGCGGTGCCGCTCTTGGACATGGTGCGCTACCACCTGTTCGGCAGCGGCAAGACCTGGATCCCCGAGTACGGCGACCCGGACAAGGCGGAGGACTTCAAGGTCCTCTACGCGTACTCGCCGTACCACCGCGTGCAGAGCGGGGTGCGATATCCGCCCCTGCTCATGCTCTCGGCCGACCACGACGACCGCGTGGACCCGATGCACGCCCGCAAGTTCGTGGCCGCGGTTCAGGCCGCGAGTGCGAGCCAGGCGCCCGCGCTCCTACGCATCGAGATGAACGCGGGCCACGGCGGCGCCGACCAGGTCAAGAAATCCATCGAGATGTCGGCCGATCAGATCGCCTTCCTCTTCCAGACGCTCGGCATGGGCGCGGGGCTGAGCGCCTCGAAGTAGGCGGCATGTAGGGACGTTCGCTTCCCTGCAAGGTTGCCCGGTGGGCACTCCTTTGTCACAAGCGGTCGCGGGAAACGGCCGCGCGCGTCACGGTGTTATAAGCTCACCCTATGTTCTTCGGACGAGACGAGAAGAGAGATCCGCAGCGGAAGCCCGAAACGGTTCCGCTGCTTCCGCTCCGCGACATCATCGTTTTCCCCCACATGGTGGTGCCGCTCTTCGTCGGCCGCGAGAAGTCGATCGCCGCGCTCAAGGACGCGATGGCCCACAAGGGGCCCGATGACAAGGCGCTCATCCTCTTGGCCGCGCAGAAGAAGGCCAAGACGAACGACCCGACGCCGGACGACATCTTTCACTTCGGCACGCTCGGCCACGTGATTCAGCTTCTCCCGCTGCCCGACGGCACCGTGAAGGTGCTGGTCGAAGGCGTCAAGCGCGCGCGCATCAAGCGCTTCACCGCGCAGGACGCGTTCTTCCTGGTCGACGTGGAAGAGGTGCCCGAGCCGAACGAGAAGTCGGTGGAGATTGAGGCGCTGGTGCGCTCGGTGCACTCGGTGTTCGAGGCGTTCGTCAAGCTGAACAAGCGCGTGCCGCCCGAGATGTTGATGCAGGTGGCGACCATCGACGACCCGGCGCGGCTGTCGGACACCATCGTCGCGCACCTGTCGCTCAAGCTGAATGACAAGCAGTCGCTGCTCGAGACCGAGTCGCCGGCCAAGCGGCTGGAGAAGCTGTACGAGCTGATGCAGGGCGAGATCGAGATCCTTCAGGTCGAGAAGAAGATCCGCACCCGCGTCAAGAAGCAGATGGAGAAGACCCAGAAGGAGTACTACCTGAATGAGCAGATGCAGGCCATTCAGAAGGAGCTGGGCGAGCGCGACGAGTTCAAGAACGAGATTCAGGAGATCGAAGAGAAGCTCAAGACGAAGCGGATGAGCAAAGAGGCCACGCTCAAGGTCAAGAAGGAGCTCAAGAAGCTCCGGATGATGAGCCCGATGAGCGCCGAGGCCACCGTCGTGCGCAACTACATCGACTGGATCCTCTCGCTGCCTTGGTACGAGGAGACCAAGGACCGCCTCGACGTGAACGAGGCGGAGAAGGTGCTCAACGAAGACCACTACGGCTTGAAGAAGGTCAAGGAGCGCATCCTCGAGTACCTGGCGGTGCAGGCGCTGGTGCAGAAGCTCCGCGGGCCGATTCTGTGCTTCGTGGGGCCGCCGGGCGTCGGCAAGACGTCGCTCGCGCGGTCGATCGCGCGGGCCACCGGCCGCAAGTTCGTGCGCCTGTCCTTGGGCGGCGTGCGCGACGAGGCGGAGATCCGCGGCCACCGCCGCACGTACATCGGCGCGATGCCGGGCAAGCTGATCCAGAGCCTGAAGAAGGCCGGCTCGAACAACCCGGTGTTCCTGCTCGACGAGATCGACAAGATGTCGACCGACTTCAGGGGCGACCCGTCGTCGGCGCTGCTCGAGGTGCTCGACCCCGAGCAGAACCACTCGTTCAACGACCACTACCTCGACTTGGACTACGACCTGTCGAAGGTGATGTTCATCTGCACCGCGAACACGATGCACAACATCCCGGGGCCGCTCCAGGACCGCATGGAGGTCATCCGGATCGCCGGCTACACCGAGATGGAGAAGATGAGCATCGCGCGGCGCTACCTGATCCCGAAGCAGCAGGAAGCGAACGGCCTGTCGGACATCAAGGTCGAGATCACCGACGCGGCGATCAAGACGATCATCAACCGCTACACCCGCGAGTCGGGCGTGCGCTCGCTCGAGCGCGAGATGGCGGCGGTGTTCCGCAAGGTGGCGCGCGACGTCTTGAAGAACGGCAAGCGGGACATCCGCGTCGACCGCAAGCTGGCGATGAAGTACCTGGGCGTGCCGAAGTACCGCTTCGGCATGAAGGAGCGCGAGGACCAGGTCGGCATCGTCACCGGGCTGGCGTGGACCGAGCTGGGCGGCGAGCTGCTCACCACCGAGGCGACGGTGATGCCGGGCAAGGGCAAGCTGATCATCACCGGTAAGCTGGGCGAGGTGATGCAGGAGTCGGCGCAGGCGGCGATGAGCTACGTGCGCTCGCGGGCCGAGAAGTTCGGCATCGACAAGAAGTTCGCGGAGACCTGCGACATTCACGTGCACCTGCCCGAGGGCGCCATCCCGAAGGACGGCCCGTCGGCCGGCGTGACGATGGCCACCGCGCTCGTCTCGGCGCTCTCGCGCATCCCGGTGCGCCGCGACGTGGCGATGACCGGGGAGATCACCCTGCGCGGCCGCGTGCTGCCGATCGGCGGCTTGAAGGAGAAGGCGCTCGCCGCGCACCGCGCCGGCATCAAGACGATTCTGGTGCCGAAGGACAATCGGAAGGATCTGAAGGAGATCCCGAAGAAGGTCCGCAACAACATGCGGGTGGTGCTCGTCGAGTTCGTCGACGACGTGCTGCGCGAGGCGCTCGCGCTCGAGAACCCGGACGCGTTCCCGAAGAAGGCCGAAGAGACCAAGCCGGTGGAGCAGCCCACCACCGCGGTCAGCTGATCGACAGACCGAGCGGCCGCTCGATCGATTGAGCGGCCGACGCGCTCCTTTTAGCCTTGCGACTCCCCTCGCGTCAGAGAATGGCGAGGGGCCGCTGCGCGGTTGAAATAGGCGACCGGCGTTCCTTTGACGGTCCAAAGAGCGTTCACATGATCTTCGTCGAGCCCAACCCGTTGTCTGCCGTTCCCTCCGCGACCGAGAGCAAGACCGAGACCCCCGAGGAGCGGAAGGCGCACGCGCGCCGCCTCGTGCTGGTGGTCGAAGACGACCCGGCCAACCGCGAGCTGCTTGTCGAGCTGTTGTCCTTGTGGGGCTACGCGACGAGCAGCGTGGGCAGCGCCGAGGAGGCCGAGTTCGCGATTCGGCGCAAGCACTTCGACGCGGCGATCGTCGACGTGTTCTTGCCGGGCAAGAGCGGCGCGACGCTGTTGTCGAAGCTGCGCGAGAGGTACCCCGACGCGGTGCTGATCGGCACCAGCGCGCTCGACGACGCGGCGATGGCCCGGCAGTGCAAGGGGCTCGGCGCCGACCGGTTCCTGGGCAAGCCGGTGCGGCCGGAGGCGCTGGCCGAGGCGCTCCAGTCGACGCATCACAGTTGGCACTGAAGGCCCCTGTCCCACCCGACGGCCGTTGCGTCCGGGCCGCATTCAGTCGGATGCTGCGGACACGTGAAGGCGCTCGCTCCCGGTTTCCTCATCGCCATGCCTCAGCTCGGCGACCCGAACTTCCACCGCTCGGTGGTGCTGATGCTCGAGCACTCGGGGCAGGGAGCGATGGGGCTCGTCGTCACGCGCCCGGCGCCGCTCGACTTGGCGGAGCTCGCGCGCACGCAGAAGCTCTCCATCGCCGATCAACGCAAGCCCGAGCCGGTGTACCTGGGCGGGCCGGTCGAGCCGCAGCGCGGCTTCGTGCTCCACGACTTCGCGCAGGTCTCGGACGCGCGGGAGGTGCTGCCGGGGCTGTTCTTGAGCCTGACCACCGACGCGCTCACCGAGCTGCTCGTCAACCCCGGGCCGCGCATCCGCTTCTTCCTGGGCTACGCGGGCTGGGGCGGAGGCCAAATCGAGCGTGAGCTGTCGGAGGGCTCCTGGCTGTTCAGCGAGGCGTCGGCGGAGCTGCTCTTCGGGCAGAAGCCGTCCGACCTTTGGGATGTCGTGGTGCGAGGAATGGGGGTAGACCCCGCGAGGCTGCAGCCCGCGAAAGGGGTCCACTGATGCTCGATATCGAAGAGATTCGCCGCCGCATTCTGGGCGCGCTGGCCGACGCCGAGGTGGAGGTGAAGGACCTGACCGGGACGGGGGACCACTTCGAGGCGCGGGTGGTGAGCCCGGCGTTCGCGGGAAGGTCGATGGTCGAGCAGCACCAGATGGTCTACGCCCCGCTGCAGGATCTGTTGAAGACCGGGGCCCTGCACGCCCTGGCGCTCAAGACGTACTCGCCGGAGCAGTGGAAGAAGGTCGGCGGGGGCTCGGGCACGCGCGCTTGAAATCGGCGGAGGCGCCGCCTTATGGAAGGGGCACCATGCTGACCCCCGAGCTCAAAGCGCGCTTCGAGCGCGAGATTCGCGAACACAAGATCGTCCTCTACATGAAGGGCAACGCGCTCTTCCCGCGCTGCGGCTTCTCGGCCACCGCGCTGGAGCTGCTCAAGCCCTACGGCCAGGTGCACACCGTGGACGTGCTGGCCGAGGGCGAGGTGCGCGACGCGATCAAGGAGTTCTCGCGCTGGCCGACGATTCCGCAGGTCTACATCAACGGGAAGTTCGTCGGCGGCTCGGACATCGTACGGGAGCTCGCCGAGCGCGGTGAGCTGAAGGCGCTCGTCGAGGCCCAGTGAGCGCAGAGGCGGCGGCCCAGCCCCTGTCCGCCTGGGGCCGGCTGCAGGCCTTTCGCGCGCGCCACGCCCGCGCCGAGGCGCTGCTCTTCTTCATCGGCGGGTTCGCCTACGACATCGTCTTCGCCAGCCGCATCGACGACCGGGTGATGCTCGCCACCCAGGGAGGGTACCTGGTGCTCCTCGGCGCTCTCATCGGGGTCGAGCACCACGCGTCGGTCCGGCAGGAGGCGATGCCGGCGTGGTTTCAGCGGCTGCCGCTGCGCGAGGTGACGCACTTCCTCTTCGGCTCGCTGCTCAGCGCGTTCTTGTTCTTCTACTTCAAGGCCGCGTCGGGGCTGGTGTCGTTCGCCTTCCTGCTCGCCCTCTTCGCGCTGCTCGTCGGCAACGAGCTGGAGCGGTTCCGCCGCCTGGGGCCGATCATGCGCGTCGCGCTGTGGAGCTTCGCGCTCACCTCGTACCTGGCCTACCTGCTGCCCGTGCTGGTGGGCTCGCTCCGCCCGTGGCTCTTCCTCGCCGCGGTGGCGCTCTCGTCGCTCGGCGTCCAGGCGCTCTGGATGTTGTTCCGCCGCTTCACCCCCGACCCGCGCTGGACGTTTCAGCGCGCGGTGCTGCCCGGGCTGGCGGCGCAGGCGCTGCTCGTGGGGCTCTTCCTCTCCCGGGCGCTGCCGCCGGTGCCGCTCGCGCTCGAGTGGATTGGCATCTACCACGACGTCCAGCGTCAGGGCGGCAAGGTGCTGGTCCGGCAGGAGCAGCCGCCCTGGCGCTTCTGGGAGCGAGGCGACCAGCTGTTCCGCGCGCGCGAGGGCGACAAGATTTTCTGCTTCGCGCGCATCTTCGCCCCGCGCCACTTCAAGGACCGGCTGTACGCGCGCTTCTGGTACCGCGAGAAGGCGGGGTGGACGCGCACCGACGCGATTCCGCTCACCATCTCGGGCGGTCGGAAGGAAGGCTGGACAGGGGTCGCCTACAAGCAGAATTACGCGCCAGGCGCGTGGCGCGCCGCGATCGAGACCGAAGATGGCCGCGAGGTCGGCTCGGTGCGCTTCGAGGTGGTGACCGACGACTCGAGCGGGGAGCGCTTCTTCCACGAGGTCTACCGCTGAGACGTCCGCTCTCCTGGGTGCTTGGTCAGTTTTGTTTTGGACAACCTCTGCGCATCTCACAGACGAGAACGGAGGAGTCCAATGACTTGGAAGAGAACTTTCACATTGTTGATGCTCGTCGCGCCGGCGATCGCGTTCGCTCAAGCGCGCGAGGAGTCAGGGCAGCGGGAGGAGCGGTTCGACGTGCGCTACAACGCCGGTCCGCTTTGGTACACCGGCGAGGTCGCCGGGTTCATGGCGCAGGGATGGAGCTACGGCGTGTCCGCCGGCATGGACCTGTCGCGGCTGTGGGGCGTGGAGCTCGGCTACCACGGCGCGGCGTACCGCACCGAGGAGATCGCCGGCGACTCGACCGGTATCGTCGAGAACGGCGCGCAGGGCCTGGTCCGCTTCGGTCCGGAGTGGAACAACATCGAGCCCCACGCGCTCGCGGGGGTGGCGGTGACGCACTTGGGCGCGGGTGACGAGGCGGCCTCGGGAGGCCTGGTCGAGGACGGCACGCTCGTCCGGCTGCCGCTCGGTGCGGGCGTGAGCTACGACTTGATGTCCGGGGCGACCTCCAACCTGAACGTGGGCGCGCGCGTGCTCTACAGCCTGGGCCTGGGCAGCGAGCCCTTCCCCACGGTCGACGGCGCGACCTCGTCGAGCCAGATCACCGGCCAGCTGCAGGTCGGCGGGAAGTTCTAGGCGGGAGCTCGAGACGGCTGGGTGGGGACAGTCCCCTTTGGGGGACAGTCCCCGCGCGGCGGTCCCCGAGGCTAAGCCGAATTGAAACAGATGGAAGAGTCAGGCTCGGCTCTACCCTGCGATGGTGTTTCAACGAAGCGCCTGAGAGCCCGGAGCGGGGAATCGGGTGGGCGCACGAGGCTTGGGCGCTCCGATGCTTCGTGCCGTGCCCAGACGCCACCACCTCACGGCACCCGGAGGGGCTGACGGCCCGTCGAAGACGGCTCCCCCTGGGGTCGTTCTCACGGGTGCTTTTTTTCATTTCCGACTTTTTGGTCGTAAACCCACACTATTGGTGTGTGTTTGTTTTGCGGCTGATCCGCCCTCACTCTGATTCTGGGCTTGGGCGGTTTACTGATAGTGGATTGAGCGAGGACTTCCCGGCACCTTTGTCCACGAATGACGACGTGCCCTGGAGAGGGAGCCCAGGGGCGAGCTCCTACTCGGACCTCAAGGTTGCCTCTACGAATGACTTCGCCCTCGCGGCAGACGTAGAGCTCGAAGAGCCGCTCGAGCGCGTGCCGGCACATAGGACGCGGGCGACCGCCTGCTCGCTGCGCGAGCGATGACCGCGGCGATGAGCAGCCCAGGCGGGCCGCCGCGAGACCCGCCCGCGGCGCAGCCAACCTGAAGGAAGGTCGCCTCGGGGCACTCCACCTCGAGCTCGACGGACCAACTGGCGAGCCCGGCAGGCGTTTGGCTGATCAACATGACCTGGTGGGTGCCGACCTGACTGCGCGTTGGCAGCCAGTGCAGCTCTCCGGTGCTGCTGTCCACCTCCAGCCCGTCAGGTGCGGCCTCGAGCCTCCAGTCGGCGAGGGCGGAGGTCGTTCCGCTGAGGTGAGTCATCGTGATGGCTCGAAATGGACGTCCGCACTGCGCCCGTTCCAGAGGCACGCTCCAGGCGGGGGGCGGCGCTGAGTCGTTCACGAGGATGTTGGTTTGCGCTCCCGAGAGAGCGCCGTCGGACACGGTCACCGAGTGCACGCCGCCGGCGCCGAAGCGGACGCCGCCCAGGAACGTCTGAGCTCCGGTATGGGCCGTTGTGAAGGCAGTGGGGGAAGGGAGCGTGGCCGTGGGGTCGGTGGACTGAAAGGTCACGGTTCCCTCGTAGGAGTGCGCGACGTTTCCCGCGTCGTCGAGGGCCTCCACCGTGACGTCGGCGAGTTGCCCGACGACGAGGGGCGACCCGATACCGGTGACGCGCAGCTGGCTGGCCCCTTCCGGTGGTGTCGGGGGCTCGGGCAGGTCGACCAGGGTGATCTCGTCGATGTCCATGGCGTCGCCCGTGCTCGGGTTGATCAGCGCGACGTAAATCTCGATGAGGTTCCCCGCGGCCGTCGTCGTGTGGTCGATGGTGAATTGCGTGAAGGCCGTGCTCAGCGGCAGGGTCTGCGATGCGTCGGCGACGAACGCGTAGGTCGGGGTGACTTCGCGAATGCTGAGCTCACCGCTCTTCCCGACGGCCCCCCCGGGCACGGCCGCGAGCTGAGCGCGCGCTCGCAGCGCTCGTCCCGCCACGATGCCCGAGAGCGTGTATGGACTGTCGTCGAGGCTGATGTATGGCCGATTGTTGTTCGCGCTGATGCGGGCCACGGCATTCCCGTCTGGCGCCGATGCGGTCACGACGCGGGTCAGCGTCGTCTGTGGCGACGCACCCCATCCGTTCGTGTCGGTCTCGAAGGAAGGGTTCGACGTCAGGTTCCCTGGAGGGATGAGGCGGTGCCGCGCGACGGCGACGTTCGAGGCCGCCTCCTCGCGCTCGCAGCCGGCGGTGAACGCCACCAGGCACGCCAGGGCTGAGCGCAGCCGAATCATCTGAAGACAGGATACCGAGTTGAACCAGTCAGACCAGCGGAGGGGGGCTTGCCCGCCTCCCTCCGTGGGCCGGTCCATCGAAGACAGGATGTGAGCACGTGTGCGGCGGTGCTCCCGTGGATGCGGCGTCGCCTCGCCATCGCCTTGGTCCTCGTCGCCAGCACCACCGCGCTCGCGCCCGAGCTGAAGAACGAAGACAGCAAGAGCTACGAGCTCGAGATCGTCTGCGGCGGTAGAACGACCAGCTCGAGCATCAGCAGCAACACCACCCGCTCGCTCGGCGGCTTGGGGCCACAATCGCCCGCGCGGCTAGCGCTTGGACTTCCAGATCTTCTGCATCCACGCCTCGACCGCGCCCGCATCGCTGGGGATGTCGGCCGAGAGGTTCTGCATCCCCCTGGCGGTGACGAGCACGTCGTCCTCGATGCGCACGCCGATGCCGCGGTACTTCGCGGGCACGGTCAGGTCATCGAGCTGGAAGTACAGCCCCGGCTCCACGGTGAGCACCATGCCCGGCTTCAGCTGACCGAACTTGTACGCCTCTTGCCGCGCCTGCGCGCAGTCGTGCACGTCCAACCCCAGCATGTGGCTCACGTTGTGGAGCGAGTAGCGCTTGTAGAACTGGTTCTCGTCGCGCAACGCCTCTTCCGCGCTGGTGGGCAGAATGCCCAGGCGCTCGAGCCCGCGCGCGAGGACCTCCATCGCGCGGCGGTTGGGCTCCATGAAGTCGTTGCCCGGCTTCACCGCGGCGAACGCCGCGGCCTGCGCCTGGTGCACCAGCGTGTAAATCTCCCGCTGCTCTTTGGTGAAGCGGCCGCTCACCGGCAGGGTGCGCGTGATGTCGGCCGTGTAGAGCGAGTTGCCCTCGACGCCGGCGTCGAGCAGCAAGAGCTCGCCCTTCTTCAGAGGGCCGTCGTTGCGCGTCCAGTGCAGGATGCAGGCGTGGGCGCCCGACGCGGCGATGGTGCCGTAGCCGACGTCGTTGCCCTCCACCCGGGCGCGCAGGTTGAACACGCCCTCCACCTCGCGCTCGCTCTTGCCGCCGCGCAGCGAGCGAATCACGTCCTCGAAGCCGCGCTGGGTCGAGGCGATGACGCCCTTGAGCTCTTTGATCTCGACCGCGTCCTTGATCAGCCGCATCTCGGAGAGCGCCTGGGCCAGCGCCTTGTCCTCCGCGCCCGCGGGGAGCAGGGCGTCGAGCTTCTCGGACACCCCGCGCAGCACGCGGTAGCGCCCGCCGCCCGACTGGAGCGCGCTCAAGGCGGACGGCAGCTCGGGCAGGCCGCGGCAGGCGTGCACGCCGAAGCGGGCGCGGCTCTGCTCCACGCCCAGCCGGGGCCCCACCCACAGCTCGCCCTTCACGCGGTCGGTGAAGAAGGTGGGGTCGGTGCGGCCGGGGTTGGGCTCGACGAACAGCACGTCCTGGTGGCCATCGCCCTGCGGCAGCATCGCGAGCACGCAGTCGGGCTCTAGGTTGCCCGTCAGGTAATAGAAGTCGCTGCCCGGGCGGAAGCGGTAGTAGGTGTCGTTCGCGCGGACCTTCTCGTGGCCGGTGGGGATGATCAGCGCCTCGCCGGGGAACAGTTTCGACAGGGCGCGGCGCCGGCCCTCGAAGGCCTTCGCATGGGCGATGGGCTTGGGCAGCTTCGCGGGCGCCGACTTCCACCGCTGCAGCATGAAGTCGAGGAGCGCTTTGGGGGCCTGCGTGTCGTGGCTCGCCTTGGGAGTACCCGGGGCCTTGGGCTGAAGGAAGGTCATGGGCGGAATGTGACGAAACGGCCGCCCTGTTTCAAGCCATTCAGGCCCGCGGGCCGGCCGCCGTTTCAGAGGCGACGTCGGAGACTGAACCATCCTCCGAGTCGTCCGGCTCGCCGTCGTCGTACGTCTTGCGGCCGGCCACTTCGTACTGCTTGAGCAGACGCCGGAAGTTCGACCGGTCGATTCCCGCCGCGCGCGCCGCGGAGGAGACGTTGCCGTCGCTCTTCTGGAGCAGCGCGCTCAGGTACCGCCGCTCGAAGGCGCGCATCGCCAGCTTCTTGGCCTGCGCGTACGGCAGGTGGATGAGGCTGAACACCTCGACGTCGGCGCCCGCCGCCTTCTGCTCGCGCAGCTCGGCGGGCAGGTCGTCCACCTCGATGCGCTCGGACTGCGTGAGCACCACCGCGCGCTCCATCACGTTCTCGAGCTCGCGCACGTTGCCCGGCCAGCGGTGGCAGGTGAGCGACTCCATCGCCCGGGCCGAGATGCCGGCGACCTTCTTGTTCAGCTTGCCGGCGTACAGCTTCAAGAAGTGGTGGGCGAGCAGCGGGACGTCGTCCGGCCGCTCGCGCAGCGGCGGGAGCGAGATGCTGATCACGTTGAGCCGGTAGAACAGGTCCTCGCGGAACTTGCCCTGCGCCTTGGCGCGCGCCAGGTCGACGTTGGTGGCGGCGATGACGCGCACGTCGACCTTCACCGTGTCGTTGGCGCCCACCCGCTTGACCTCGCCTTCCTGCAGCACGCGGAGCAGCCGGACCTGGGTGGCGAGCGGGATGTCGCCGATCTCGTCGAGGAAGATGGTGCCGCCGTCGGCCGCCTCGAACAGCCCCTTCTTGTTCGACATCGCGCCGGTGAACGAGCCCTTCATGTGGCCGAACAGCTCGCTCTCGAGCAGGGTGTCGGTCAGCGCCGAGCAGTTCACCGCGACGAACGGCTTGTCCTTGCGCGGGCTGCGGTAGTGCAGGGCGCGCGCGACCAGCTCCTTGCCGGTGCCGCTCTCGCCTTGAATCAGCACGGTGGCGGTGGAGTTGCCCACCGTCTCCACCAGCTTGAACACCGCGCGCATCTGGCTCGACTGGCCGACCAGGTTCTCGAAGTCGCTCTTCGCCGACAAGGCGGCCTCGAGCTCGCGGGTGCGGTCCTTCAGCGACTTGCGCTCGGCGGCCTTGCCCACCGTCAGGGTCAGCTCGTCGATGTCGTCGAACGGCTTGGTCAGGTAGTCGTAGGCGCCCGCCTTCACCGCCTGCACGGCGGTCTCGACGGTGGCGAAGGCGGTCATCATCACCACCTCGACGTCGGGGCGGGCCTGCTTGAAGGCGCTGAGCAGGTCCAGGCCGGACAGGTGCGGCATGTTGATGTCGAGCAGCGCCACGTCGAACGAGGGGTCCTTCGCGGCGGTGAGCCCTTCGACCGCGTCGTCGATCTCGACCACGTCGTAGCTGGCGCGGCGGAGCACTTCGCCGACCGCCTTGAGCACCAGCTTGTCGTCGTCGACCACCACGACGCGGGTCTTCTTGGTGGGGGCGGGGTGGGGTTGGGTGCTCATGGTTGCCTCGTGGGAATGGGGATGAGGACGGTGAAGCGCGAGCCCTTGCCGAGCTCGCTGGTCACTTCGAAGCGGCCGCCGTGCTCCTCGACGATGCGGTAGGCGATGGCCAGCCCCAGGCCGGTGCCTTCGCCGGGCGCCTTGGTGGTGAAGTGAGGCTCGAAGATCCGCTGCAGGTTCTCCGCCGGGATGCCGCTGCCGGTGTCGGTGACCGAGAGGAAGCAGTGCTCGCCGCGGCGGCCGGTCTGGACGGTGAGCCGGCCCTTGGCCTGGGGCAGCGCCTGCAGCCCGTTCTGCAGCAGGTTGAAGACCACCTGGGTGAGCTGGCCCGCGTCGCCGTACACCTCGGGCAGGTTCCGCTCGAACACCGACTCGAGCGCGACGTTCGGGAAGCCCTTGAGCTGGGCGCGGAAGAGCAGGCTCGCGTCCTCCACGCAGCGCGAGAGGTCGAACGCGCGGCGGTCGGTGTTGCGGCTCTTCCGGCTGAACTTGAGCAGGCTCTCGACGATGCGCTTGCAGCGCACCACGCTCTCCTCGATCTGCCCGAGCCACTCCACGTCCTCGGGGGTGCGGCCGTTCTCGCGCCGCATCATCTGCGCAACCGCGAGGATGCAGCCGAGCGGGTTGTTGATCTCGTGCGCGACGCCGCCGGCGAGGTTGCCGACCGCGACCATCTTCTCGGTCTCGATGGACCGCTGAATCATCTGCCGCTCGTCGGTGGTGTCGCGGTAGGCGCACACGGCGACCTTCTGCGCCATCGGGTAGACCGACAGCTGGTAGTGGCGATCCTGGTGCTGGATGTGCGCGACGGCCGGCTTGTCGGTCGCGCCCGACGCCAGGCTGCAGCCTTCGCAGGGCGCGTCGCGGTCGAACAGGTAGCGGTAGCAGTGCGGCTTCTCCGCCAGCGCGTGGATGCTCTTCCCGGCGGCGCGGGCGTAGGCCAGGTTGCCGCGGCGGACGCGCAGGTCGGTGGTCTGCACCAGCGCGAGCGGCTGCTCGATGGTGTCGAACGCGGCCTCCCACTCGCGCTTGGCGTTGACCAGCTGAACGGTGCGCAGCGACACGCGCTGCTCCAGATCCGCGTTCAGGTCGCGCAGCTCCTCGTTCTGCTTCTGCGTGAGCGCGTAGAGCCGCTCGTTGTCGGCGACCAGGGCGTAGTGCTCGGTGGCGGCGACCACCGTGGAGTAGAGCTGGTCGTCGTTCCAAGGCTTGAAGATGAGCCGGTGGATCTCCGACGAGTTGATGGCGCGCTCGATGGCGCTCTGCTCGGCCTGGCCGGTGAGCAGGATGCGCTCGGTGCGCGGGGCCAGCTCCTTGACCTTGTGGAGCAGCTGAACGCCGTCCATCCGCGGCATCCGGTAGTCCGCGATCACCACCTCGGGCCGGTTCGCCTCGAAGGCCTTGAGCCCGGCCTCACCGTCGTTCGCAGTGAGGATCTCCCAGGGGCCACGACGCAGGGTGCGCTGCAGCGCGCTGATCACCAGCAGGTCGTCGTCCACCAAGAGAAGCCGGGGCGTGGTTCGTTCCGCCATCGTGCTTCACCTCGAGCAAGCGCTGGGCCCGCCGGGGTCGCCATAAAACGCGAGCAACCATGGTGTCTTGGCGACCCCGGTGCGCGGAAAGCCCGGGTCAAACGGTACCCGGGGTGACGAAGATGGGTCAAAGTCACCCCGCCCCACTCAGGCCGTGTGGGCGGGCGCTTTCGGCAGCAGCACCGTGACGCGCGTTCCTTTGCCCACTTCGGAGTCGAGCTCGATGGTGCCGCCGGCGCGCTGCACGATGCCGTAGGCGGCGGTGAGGCCGAGGCCGACGCCGCGCCCGATGCCGCGGGTGGTGAAGAACGGCTCGAAGACGCGCCTTAGGTGCTCGGGCGCGATGCCGATGCCTTCGTCGCGCACCTCGATGGCCACCTGGTCGTCCAGGTCGTAGGTGCGGACGTAGATGCTCTGCGGCCCGGTCACCGCCTGCCGCGCGTTGCGGAACAGGTGCTCGAGCAGCTGATCGAGCTGCAGGGGCGCGATGGCGGCGCGCTGCGCGGCGCCCAGGCACAGCGAAGGCGCCCGGTGCGGCGCGTCGTGGAACAAGGCGGGGGCCACGCGCGAGACCGACGCGTTCACGTCGCAGGGCTCCACCCGGTCGATCTCCTGTCGCGCCAGCTCGCGCAGGCCGCGCACGATGTCGGCGACGCGGCGCGCGCCCTCCAGCGACTCCTGGATGATGTCGACGCCGTCTTGCAGCGTCAGGCTGCCGTCGCTGTCCGCCGGCAACAGCCCCTGCAGCTCCTCGAGCGAGCCCTGCAGCGACCGCAGGTTCGAGGTGAGGAAGCCCAGCGGGTTGTTGATCTCGTGGGCCGCGCCCGAGGCGAGCTGGCCCAGCGAGGCGAGCCGCTCGCTCTCGCGCAGCTTGCCCTGGAGCGCCTTCTCCTCGGTGACGTCCTGGTACTGCACCACCCAAGTGCGGTCCTGCGGATCGTCCGAGAAGCGGTAGGCCGAGGCGCGGAAGGACGAGCGGCCGAAGGTGAGCTCCACCGGCCCGCCGCGCGCCGCCAGGAGCGGGCAGCCGGGACAAGGCGAGTCGCGGCCCGCCAGGAGCTGGTGGCAGGTGCGGCCGATGGCTTGCGCGATGGGCAGGTTGGCCAGCCGCGCGTACGCCTGGTTCGCGCGCACCACCACGAAGTCCTGCTGCAGCGCGATGGGCGCGGCGATGGCGTCGAACGTCTTCTCCCACTCCTGCTTGGCGCGGCTGATCTGCGCGGTGCGCTCCTGCACCTTCCGCTCGAGGCCGGCGTTGACCGACAACAGCTCGGTCTGCGCGCGGCGGAGGTCGGCGTTGAGCTTGGCGTTGTGCAGCGCGTAGGCGACGAACGGCGCCAGCTCCTCGGTGAGCGACAGCTGGGTGGCGTCGAACGGGCGCTGCGCGTCGCCGCGAAGGAGCGTGAGCACGCCCACCACGTCCCCTTCGGCGGTGAGCGGCACGGCGATGATCGACCCTCGGTGGCCCGCCGGCCAGGCCGGGTCTTGCACCGCGCCGAGCGCCTCGACGTCTTGCACCAGGAGCGGCTCGGCCGCCAGCGCCGCGCGGCCCACCAGCCCTTGCCCCGCCTGGAGCCCGACGAACGGCTCGGTCGAGCCTTCGGTGTTCAGCTCACCGGTGTGCGGGTCCACCACGAACAGCCGGACCTTCTCGGCGCCGCAGAACAACCGCACCGCCTCGACCACGGCCTTGTGGATCTGCGGCAGGCTGAACTGCGAGCCGATCAGCCGCGCGAAGCGGATGATCAGCTCGGCGCGCGAGCCGCGCTCGAGGATGAGCGGCAGCGGGTTGTGTCCGGGCGTGGGGAGCCGCCACCCGGCGGCGTGGGAGTAGGCGACCATGGGGTCAGTGGGAGAGGGCACCAGGATCCTCGATGACGATCGCCCCGTCCGCGTCGCGCGCCAGCTCGCCGATGCCGGGGTGCTCCTGCTCGAGGTTCTTGATCAGCGAGTGCTGGCGCCGCACCGTGGCGAGCAGCTTGCGGTTCTCCCGCTCGAGATCGAGCTGCTCGAAGGCCAAGAAGAGCGTGACCTTGAGCTCGACGTCGTCCCAGGGCTTGGTGAGGAACCGGTAGATCTCGCCGTTGTTGATGCCCTTGATCGCCGTCTGCATGTCGGCGTGGCCGGTGAGCATCATGCGCATGGTGTTGGGGTGGCGGTCGCGCACCAGCTGGAGGAACTCGATGCCGGTCATGTTCGGCATCAGGTGGTCCGAGATGACCAGGTCGATGGGCACGCGCTTGAGCGTCTCGAGCGCGGCGGCCGGCTCGTTGGCGATGTACAGCTCGTAGCCTTCCTGGCGCAGGGCGTTGCACACGTTCTGTTCGTCGTCGACGATGAGGATGCGGCGGGGGACGGTGTTCATGGCGGGCTCCGTGGGTTTGGCGGTCATGGCTTTCACTTCTGGGCGTTGGGGGTGGACGACAGCGGGAGGCGGGCGCGCTCGAGCGAGGCGCGGAAGGCGGCCCGCTGGTGGAAGTCGTTCAAGGACCACACGCCCGTCAGCCGCGCGGCCTTGATCGAGACGCCGACCTTCGCGCCGACCTCGGGGATGGACAGGCCTTCGACCAGCTGCTCGACGTCGCCCCAGCGGCCGCCCGGCACGGTGACGGTGACCTCGCGGGGGCAAGGCCCTTTCTGGCAGGAGGCGATGGAGAGCGTGAGCTCGCTGCGGAGGAGGCGGTCGCCGGGCGCGGGCGTGAGCGTGCGCCGCGAGAGCACCTGTCCGGTCACCACCAGGTCGGCGCGGGTCAGGTCCGCGCGCGCGCCCTCGGCGAGCGCGGCGGTCGAGCCCAAGACCGCGACGGTCGCGGCGGCGGCGGTGAGCCTGCGCGCGCGGCGGAAGAGGAGCGCCAGCGAGAACAGGCCGAAGAGCGCGGGCAGGTTGGCGCCGCTCGCGCTGCAGCCGGCGGCGCCTTCGGGCGCCTCGTCGCCGGGGTAGAGGAACGCGAGGCCGGCCTTGTCGTCTTCCGACAGGGTCCGCTTCGTCAGCTCGCCGCTTTCAGACCAGGGGTACATGACGGCTTCCTCCTCGACGGGGTTGTGGGCCAGGCCCATGGCGTGGCCGAGCTCATGGGTGAGGACGTTCTGCAGGTCGTAGTGCTGCCTGTCTTCCTCGGTGAGCACGCGGAAAGGGCGCGTGCCGTTGATCGCGATGTCGGCGTCGAGGATGCGGTGGGTCTTGACGTCGACGGTGAGGACGGTGATGGCCAGCGCGGCCTCGTCGAAGGTCCAGTCGCTCACCAGGACGATCTCGCTCTGGTTCTGGGCGCCGCTGCCGAAGTGGTAGCCGACGCCGGTGGTCTGCCCGGTGCGGACGGAGACCTCGAGCCCAGGCGTGCCGCGCTCGAGCGTGTCGATGGCCGCCTGCACCGCGTCGTGCGCCTGGTGCTCGCCGAGCTTCTGGCCGAGCTCCGCGTCGACCACGAAGACGGCGGGCCGAGCCCAACGAACCACTTCTTGGGTGGAGTCGCGCTTGAGCTCGTACGCTTGGGCTTGGGGGGCGAGCAGCGCGAGGAACAGAGCGAGTCGGCGGACCATGGCGGCACCGTTCAGGTCAAAAGGGCGGGTTACTGGAGGAGGAAGCCGGCGGTGGCGTTCGGGCTCGCGGCGCCGTCGATGCGCAGCTCGGCCGACCATTCACCCGCCAGGTTCGCCTGCTGGATCACCGTTCCGGCCACCGGCAGCTCGACCCACACGCGCCAGCCGTTCGCGGTCGGCTCGGCCTGCTGCTCGTACGGGTACGCCGGCACGTCGGTGGCGAAGGCGACGTCGAAGCTCTGGTACGGCGCGCCGCCCGGCATCAGCACCGTCACGTTCGCCGCGTGGTGGCCCGGGAGGGAGCCGGTGATCTCGGTCGCGATGAAGATCGTGTACGTGCCGTAGAGCGAGAAGCTCGACTTCCACTCCGGCGAGCCGTCCTTCGCGGTGGCCGTCTGAAGCGCATACGTCGGCGCGGCGGGGGCGGTCGTCTTGGCCGGCGCGGGGGCGGGTTGGGTCGGCTTGGCGGAGGCAGAGGCGGGAGCGCTCGTCTTGCCCGGGGCGGCGACGGCGGGCGTGGCGGCCTCGCGCGGCTTGGGGCTGACGGACGGAGACAGCTTGTTCGACTTGGCCTCGTTCGCGCTCTGGTCGACCGCGGAGAGGTCGTCGACCTCCAGGCCCTCACCACAGGCATGGAGAAGAAGGGCGGCGGAGAGAAGCGCGGCGGTCGGCAGCTTGTTCATCATGTTTGGCCTCCGGGTCATGCAGACCGCTGGAGCAACCCGGAGGCCAGCGCGCTTCGCGTGTGTTCTTCGCGGCTTGGGGCGCGTAGAGGGCGGGTGGAAAAAATGACCCGGGGTCGAAGGGACCCGGCCTCACGCGTGGGCGAGCGCGCCGAGCACGTAAGGCACCGCGATCTCGACACGGAAGGGGCGCGGCCCCACGTGGAAGCTTCGAAACCCCTTCGACGCCATCAGCTCGAGCTCGAAGGGGACCCAACCGCCTTCGGGGCCAATGGCGACCACGCGGCGTGGCGCGGCCGGGAGCTCGCCGAGGCCGCGCGGCGCGGAAGGGTGGGCGAGCAGGCGCGCGGTGTCGGCGCCGAAGAGCGCGTCGACTTCATCTTCGACGAACGGCCGAAAGCGCTCCCGGACGAGCAGCGTCGGCGCGCGGGTGTCGGCGGCCTGCTCCAGGCCCAGCTCGAACAGCCGCGAGAGCTCCCCCGGCTCGAGCACGTGTGAGTCGAAGTAGCTCTTCTCGACGCGCGCCGCGTTGAGCAGCACGACGCGGTCGACGCCCAGCGAAGCCACCGCCGGGAGCACCTTCTTGAGCGCCTTCGGCCGCGGAATCGCGAGCAGCAGATCGACCCCGGCGCGCGGGGGCGGCGGCGTGTCGAGCACGACCTCCAGCCGCAGGTGCGTCGAGGTGATCTCGACGATGGTGGCGCGGCCCAGGTTCCCGCCCCGGCGGCCGACTTTGAGCACCTCGCCCGGCTGAACCCGAAGGACGTCGCGGGCGTGCCGCAGCCTGCGGCCTTCGATGCGCGCGGTCCCGTCGGGGAGGAAGTCTTCGTCCGAGAGGAGCAGCAGGTTCACGGACTTCAGTGCGAGAGCGAGTCGGTCTCTTTCTTGATCTCGCCCTTCCACGTCTCGTGATCTTTCCCGGCGCCGACCTTGGCCGCCTTCGCCGCCCTCTGGCGCTCGACGAGATCATGGTGGGTGGAGAAGTACGGCAGGCTCTTGCCCGAGAGCGCTTCGATGGTCTCGAGCTTGTGGTCGGTCATCACCTGGAGCAGCTCTTCCTTGAGCTTGGAGATGATCTCGTAGCCCTGCAGCATCGCGCCCGTGCAGACCTGCACCGTGCGCGCGCCGAGCAAGAAGAACTGCGCGGCGTCGAAGCCGGTCTCGATGCCGCCCATGCCCGAGATCGGCACGCCCGGCAGCGCGCGGGCGATCTCCATCACGTGGCGGAGCGCGATCGGCCGCACCGCGGCGCCCGAGTAGCCGCCCGGCACGGTGTGGCCTTCGACGGTGGGCATGGGCCGCAGGGTGCGCAGGTCCACGCCGACGATGGAGAGGATGGTGTTGATGGTCGAGATGCCGTCGGCGCCTGCCTGCGCGGCCGCCTTGGCCGGCTTCACCGGGTCGCCCACGTTCGGCGTCATCTTGGCCCACACCGGGATCTTCGAGACCTCTTTCACCCAGCCGACCACCTCTTGGCAGATGCTCGGGTCTTCGCCCATCGCCATGCCCATCTTGCGCTCGGGCAGCCCGTGCGGGCACGACAGGTTCAGCTCGAACGCGTCGACGCCGGTCTCCTGCACGCGGCGGATGATCTCCTGCCAGGCCTCCTTGCGGTACTCCTCCATCACCGAGGCGACCAGGATCTTCTTCGGGTAGCTCCGCTTGAGCTGCTGGAGCTCGTCGAGCCAGGTGGCGAACGGCCTGTCCGAGATGAGCTCGATGTTCTCGAACCCGATGACGACGTCCTGGTTCTCGCGCGCCTTGAGCTTGCCGTAGCGCGGCGCGGTGTTGATCACCTTGCTGGCGTCCAGGCTGATGGTCTTGCAGACCACGCCGCCCCAGCCCAGCTCGAACGACTTGGCGATCACCTTCGCGTTGGTGCCCGGCGGACCGGAGCCCAGCAGGAACGGGTTCTCGAACTCCATGCCGTTGACCGTCGTTTTCAGCGTCGGTGCCATGCTCGGGCTCCTCGAAGGGGCGTGGTGGGCCAGAACAACACAACTCTGGTATGGACGATAGCGCTGTGCTCACCGTTCGCCCCGTTTGTCTTCGCTGCCGCAGGCCCCGCTCGGCCTGCTACTGCGAGGCGATTCCCTCGCTCGATCACCAGACGCGGGTCGTCTTCCTGCAGCACCCGCGGGAGGCGCGCGTGGCGGTGGGCACCTGCCGGATGGCGCACCTGGCCCTGAGGAACAGCGAGCTGCACGTCGGCGTCGGCTTCGACGAGCACCCGCGGATCCAGGCGATCGCGCGCGGAGAGCTGGGGCGCGCGGCGGTGCTCTTCCCCGGCCCCCAGGCGCGGGACGTGCGGACGCTCGAGGCGCCGCCGGAGTGTCTGGTGGTCGTCGATGGCACCTGGGTGAACGCGCGCAAGCTGGTCGAGCGCAACGCGGTCTTGAGGCAGCTGCCGCGCGTCGCGTTCTCCCCGCGGCGGCCGGGCAACTACCGCATTCGCCGCGAGCCGGCCGAGCACTGCGTGTCGACGGTGGAGGCGGTGGTCGAGGTGCTCGAGGCGCTCGAGCGCGCGCCCGGCCAGTTCGAGCCGATGCTCCGCGCGTTCGATCGCATGGTGGAGCACCAGCTGGACTTCATCGCGCGGCGCGCGGGCCCCGGCCGCCACAAGCGGCTGCGCCACCGGGCCGCCCAGCGCGACGCCACGCGGGAAGAGCTGTCGCGCCGGTGGAGCGACGTGGTCGTGTTCTACGGCGAGGCGAACGCGTACTCGGCCGACAGCGGGATGCCAGGCGCGGCCGAGCTCCTGCAGCTGTGCGCCGCGCGCCCGGCCACCGGCGAGCGGTTCGAGGCGTTCCTCGCCCCGCGCCGTCCGCTCGCCCCGCATGCGCCGCACCACTTGGAGGTGCCGGCCGCGCGGCTGGAGGCCGGCGAGCCCGTCTCGGCGGTGCTCGAGCGCTGGCGCCGGTTCACCGGCCCCGACGCGATTGGGTTGGGCTGGGGGCACTACGCGCTGGATCTCCTGCGCGCCGAGGGAGGCGCGTTCGAGCGGTTCGTCGACTTACGGCAGCTCACGGCGCGGGCGCTCAAGGGCAGGCCGGGCGCTTCGGAGCGCGCGGTCGACAAGCTCGGCGCGACGCTGCCGCCTTCCTGGGCCGCGGGCCGCGCGGGGCGAAGGCTCGCCGCGCTCGAGGCGATCGCCAAGGCGCTGATTTCGAGCGCAGGCGCCTAGGTCACACATCCTTCCATGTGGCGGATTGTCGCCCCTGGGCGCCCAAAGCCCTGCATCGGCCTCTTCGGCCCAATGCGAGAGAATGAGGCGCTGGACTTCCAAGCTGCGCTCGAGCCCGAGGGTCGCGCATGCGTGTCTCCCCGTTCGTTGTGGTGTGGCTGGCGGTGATCGTGGGCACGGCCGTGCGCGCTGAGGCCGACGGCTTCCACCTGGGCAACGGGCAGGACGGCGCCGTCTCCATCACGGGAGCGAACACCGTCATCAACAGCTACGCCCAGGTGGCCGCGCCGATCTCGCCGGGAGACACGGTGGTTTCGGCCACGGCTTTCATGCCCAGCGGCTGATCCTCGTCATTCAGTCCACCGGCCTCGTTCCTTCGCCGCCGTCGCAGGGAACGCGGCCCCCCGCCGACCTGGAACTGTCGAGTAGCCCGGTCGGCCGCTTCGAACTCGCGCGGGTGGCGAGCGTCGTCGGCAACCAGCTTCACCTGACCGCGCCGTTGGTGAACGCGTACGCGGCGACCGTCACCCAGGTCGTCTCGGTGCCCGAGTACACCAGCCTCACCGTGATGCCGGGCGCGAGCGTCGTCCCCGGCGTATGGAACGGCAGCCGCGGAGGCATCGTCGCCTTCCTGGCCACCGGCACGGTGACGGTGCAGGGCAGCATCAACGCGAGCGGGGCCGGCTTCCGCGGCGGCGTCTTCGTGAACAACGCCAACGGGCCTATGGGCTGCATCTCGCTCGATGGCCAGGCGCCTCCGGGGAGCGGAGAGCGCAACGCCCAGAAGGGCGAAGGGGTGGGGGGCTACGCCAACGACATCGTCGGTTACGGCAACCGGGCCAACGGGGGCGGCGGCGCGAACTGCCACAACGCCGGCGGCGGCGGCGGCGGACATGGCGGCCGCGGCGGAAACGGCGGCGCCACGCTCACCAGCGACGGCTCGCGCGACGTCGGCGGCATCGGCGGGGCCAGGGTCCTCTACTCGCCGCTCGAGCGGCTCCTGTTCGGCGGCGGCGGCGGCGCGGGCGAAGGCAACGTCAGCGAAGGCACCAGCGGCGGGCGCGGCGGCGGCGTCGTCTTCGTTCGGGGGCAGTCGCTCGCGGGCAGCGGCGTCATCAGCGCCAATGGGCAGTCGGCGGCGAATGCGGGAGATGACGGCGCGGGCGGCGGCGGCGCGGGCGGCGCCATCTCCCTCCGCTTCGTCGGGAGCGCGGCGTGCGGCAGCGTGCAGGCCAACGGCGGAACCGGCGGCAACAGCCAGGCGCAGAGCAGCCCCAGCGTCGTCGAGCGCGGTCCCGGCGGTGGCGGCGGCGGCGGCCGCGTGCTGCTGCAGGCGGACTCGGTCTCCTGTCCGGTGCAGCTCGGCAACGGCGTCGGCGGACAGACGAGCCTCGGCAACGCGCGCGGCGCCGGTCCGTCGTCTCCGGCGGATCCCAACTCGCAGGGAGAGCAGCCGTCGGTGCCCGGCGGGTTCTCGACCCCGGCCGCGCCGGTCATCACCCAGCCCGCGCATGGCGCGTCGACCAACGACCAGACGCCGACCGTGTCCGGGACGACGGCGTCGGGCGCCACGGTGCGCGTGTTCATCGACGGCGCTTTGAGTGGCACCACCCTGGCCGACGGCGTCGGGAGCTTCGCCTTCACGGTCCCGGTCAGCTTGGCGGTCGGCGCGCACACCGTCTCCGCCGAGGCGACGAAGGACGGCGCCACCGGCCCGCGCAGCGCGGCGAACGACTTCACCATCGACCTCACGCCGCCGGCGGCGCCCACCCTCACCAGCCCGGCCGAAGGGGCGCTCCTCAACGACGACACGCCCACGTTCCTGGGCACCGCGGAGAACGGCACCACCGTCACGCTGCTCGTCGGCGGCGTCCCGGTGGGCGCGGGGTGGACGAGCGGCGGCCTCTGGTCGGTGACGCCCGCGACGTCGCTCGGGCAGGGCCCTCAGGTGGCCGCCGCGCGCGCCACCGACGGCGCGGGCAACCAGAGCGCCCTGTCGAGCGAAGTGGCCTTCACCATCGACTCGGTGCCTCCCGCCGCGCCCTCGCTCACCCAGCCCAGCGGCCCCATCTCGGACGTCGCGCCCACCGTCGTCGGCACCGCGGAGGACGGCGCCGACGTCGCCATCCTGCTCGACGGCAACGGGGTCGGGAGCGTCACGGCCACCGGCGGCGCGTTCTCCTTTCCGCTCGCCGGGCTCACGCAAGGGCCGCACACCGTCGAGGCGATCGCGATCGACGCTGCGGGCAACAGCTCGCCCGCCTCCATCCCGCTGAGCTTCACCGTCGACACGGTGAGCCCGCCGACGCCGGTGCTGAGCGCTCCCGCCGCCGACGCCTTCCTCAGCGACGCGACGCCCGACTTCAGCGGCACCGCCGAGGCGGACAGCCTCGTGCGCGTGTACATCAATGGCGCGCTCGCCGGCGAGGTCACCGCCGCGGGCGGTTCGTGGCTCTTCACCGCGCCGATGACGCTGGCCGAAGGGACGCACGTCGTCGAGGTGAAGGCGATCGACGCGGCGGGCAACCACTCTGGGTTCTCGAGCCCGCGCAGCTTCACCATCGACGTCACGCCTCCCGCGACGCCGCTCATCACCCACCCGCTCGACGGCAGCTACACCGCCGACGACACCCCGACCTTCGAAGGGTCCGCCGAGGTCGGCGTCACGCTCACCGTGCGCGTCGACGGCGTGGACGTCGGCTCGGGGGTGGTCGGGCCGTCGGGGCTGTGGCAGCTCACCTCGGGCGTCGTGCTGAGCTCGACCGCGCACGCGGCCGAGGCGGTCGCCATCGACGCGGCGGGCAACGCGAGCAGCTCGCCGCTGGTGTCCTTCACCGTCGACACGACGTTGGTCGACACCGCCATCGACGCCGGTCCCAGCGGGCTCGTGAGCAGCGCGAGCGCGAGCTTCACCTTCAGCGCGAACAAGGGCGGCGTGACCTACGAGTGCAGCCTGGATGGGGCGGCGTTCGCCGCGTGCGTGAACCCGCTCTCCCTGAGCGGCCTGAGCGAAGGGGCGCACGTGTTGTGGGTGCGCGCCGTGGACATGCTGGGACCCGACGCCACGCCCGCGGTCCGCGCCTGGACCGTCGACACGGTCGCGCCCAACGCGCCGGTCTTCCTGCGCCCGGTGCCGAACGACGTGGTGGGCACGGCGACCCCGGTGCTCGAGGGCACCGCCGAGCCGGGCGCGAGCGTCTCGGTCGCGCTCGATGGGCAGCCCTTGGGCAGCGCCACCGCCGACGCGGCCGGCCGGTGGAGCCTCGCGGTGGCGTCGCCGCTCGCCGCGGGCGCGCACGCGGTGGCCGCGACCGCGACCGACGCCGCCGGCAACGCGAGCGCTCCGTCGGGCGGCGTCGACTTCACCGTCGACCTCGCCGCGCTCGACACGTTCATCACTTCGGCCCCCGCGCCGCTCACCAACGTCAGCAGCGCGAGCCTGACGCTGGCGTCGTCGCGCCCCGGCGCGTCGTTCGAGTGCAGCTTGAACGGCGCGGCCTTCACCCCGTGCTCGAGCCCCGTCTCGTTCAGCGGGCTCCAGGACGGGCCTTTCGAGCTGAGGGCGCGCGCGCGTGACGGCGCCGAGCTCGACGCGACGCCGGCCCGGGCGCAGTGGCAGGTGGACACGGTCGCGCCCGCCGCGCCCGCGTTCGCCGCGCCGCAGCCGTCCGAGCAGATCGCCACCGGGACGCCGACCTTCCGCGGCACGGCCGAGCCCGGCAGCGCCGTGACGGTGTGGGTCGACGGGGTGAGCGCCGGCAACGCGACCGCTGACGCGAGCGGCGTCTTCACGCTCACCCTCAGCGCGCCCTTGTCCCTCGGCGCGCACTCGGTCTGGGCGAGCGCGACGGACGGCGCCGGGAACGCGGGCCCGGCGTCGGCGCCCATCGCCTTCACCGTCGACCCGAACGCGCTCGACACCTTGGTGGTGAGCGGGCCCGCGCCGCTCGTCGCGCAGAGCAGCGCCACGTTCACGTTGGCGGCCAGCCAGCCGGGGGCCACCTTCGAGTGCGCGCTCGACGGCGCCGCGTTCGACGCCTGCGCCACGCCCCTGGTGCTGAGCCTGTTGGGCGACGGCGCGCACGCGCTCGACGTCCGGGCCGTGGTGGGGGCGAGCGTCGACCCGACGCCCGCCCGGTGGGAGTGGCGCGTCGACACCACCGCCCCGGCCGCGCCGGTCCTCTCGTCGCCCGCCGCCGACGCGCTGCTCGCCGACAAGACGCCGTCGGTGAGCGGGACGGCCGAGCCCGGCAGCTGGGTCGAGCTGCTCGTCGACGCGGCGGTGTCCGGCGGCGCGCGCGCCGACGCCGCGGGGCAATGGACCCTGGGGCTCGCCACGCCTTTGAGCGACGGGGCGCATGCGCTCTCCGCCCGCGCCACCGACGCCGCCGGCAACCAGGGGCCGGCGTCGCCCGCGCGCGCCGTCCGCATCGACACCACGCCCCCGGTCGCGCCGACCCTCTCTTTCCCGACCGCGGGGCTCATCCTGGGCGAGACCGCGCCCACCCTCGAAGGGCAGTCGGAGCTCGGCACGGTCGTGACCGTGGTGCTCGACGGCGCCACGCTGGGCAACGTGCCGACGAACGGCGCGGGGCAGTGGCGCATCGCCGTGCTGACCCCGCTGGCGGTGGGGGCGCACCAGGTCACCGCGCGCGCCACCGACGCGGCCGGAAACGTCGGCCCCTTCTCCGCGCCGACGCCGTTCCAGGTGGACCCCGGCGCGCTCGCCGCGCCGTCGATTCTGAGCCCCGCCCACGGCAGCGTGTCGAGCACCGGCGCGGTGGTGGTGACCGGCTCGGCGGTCCCCTCGTCGCTCATCGCCCTCTCCGTCAACGGGCAGGTCGCCCTGGCCGCCGCGGCGGACGCGAGCGGGGTCTGGTCGGCGTCGTTCGCGCAGCCGCTCGCCGACGGGGTGCACCTGCTGCGGGCCACGGCGAGGTTGGGGAACGCGATGAGCCCGGCGTCGGCCGCCGTGCAGCTCGTCGTCGACACCGCCGCGCCGGAGACGACCATCGCGTCGGGGCCCGACCCGGTGACGCAGCAGCCGGAGGCGCGCTTCGCCTTCGTCGCCTCGGAGCCCGCCACGTTCGAGTGCGCGCTCGACGGCGCGCCCTTCGGCGACTGCGCGACCCCGTACCAGCTCACCGCGCTCGAGGCGGGGGAGCACCGGCTGGAGGTCCGCGCGCGCGACGCGGCGGGCAACGTCGACCCGACGCCCGCGGTGCACGTGTGGAGCGTTCGAGGCGAGCCGGGGTTCTCGGTGCGGGGCTACCACGGCGGCGGCTGCGGCTGCGGCGCGGGGGGCGGGGTGGAGCTCTACGGCGCGCTGCTCTTGCTCGTGGGGCTGTGCCGTTCTCGCCGCCGTCTCGGGGCGCCTTTGCCAGCGCCCAAGCGGGATCGGTAAGCTCGCGGGTCCGTGTTCGGCTCCTTGGCTCGCATGTCCTCGCCGCGCTGGTGGCCGCTGCTCGCGGCGTGGCTCGCGGTCTTGGGGTGCGTGCGCGCCGCGCCGCAGCCGCCGCCGCAGGTGATCATCGAGGCCGCTGATCCGCACGCGGACGTCGCCGACGCCGGCGTGGCGGAGGCGGACGACGAGGCCGACGCCACCGAGGCCGCGGACGCGGAAGACGAAGTGGCGGAGGACGAGGAGGCGTCCGAGTCGGCCGAGGCGATCGAAGAGGAAGGCGAGTCGCGCACCGCGGACGAGCTCGCGGCCGATGCGGTCCGCTACACCCTCGAGATCACCGACGAGATGCTCGCCGAGCATTGGAAGAACACGCCCGAGAAGCTCGGCTCCATCTCCATTGGGTTCGCCGACGAGGGGCGGCTCATCAACGCCGCGCGCTTCCCCGAGGGCGAGGCCTGGCGCGTCGTCTCGCCCGAGCGCGCCTGGGCGACGCAAGAGACCATCGACTACGTCACCACCGCGATCCGGAAGGTGAAGGAGCAGTACCCGGACGCGCCGCCGCTGCGGGTGAACAACATCAGCGGGCCGGAAGGCGGCTACCTGCGGCCGCACCGCAGCCACCAGAACGGCCGCGACGTGGACCTGGCCTTCTACTACCCGACCGCCGATCCGATCCGCGTGCGCGCGCGGGAGAAGTACATCGACGTGCCGAAGAACTGGGCGCTGGTGAAGGCGCTGGTGACGCACACCGACGTCGGGCTGATTCTCGTCGACCGGCGCATCCAGAAGGTGCTCTACGACCACGCGCTCAAGTCGGGCGAGGACAAGGCGTGGCTCGACTCCATCTTCAAGAACGGGCGCGACTCGATCGTGAAGCACGCGCGGCGTCACCGCGACCACTTCCACGTGCGCTTCTTCAACCCCAAGGCGCAAGAGCTCGGCCGCCGCGTGGCGCCGCTGCTCGTCCAGCGCCCGGAGCAGAACATCGTGGTGCACCGGGTGCGCCCGGGGGACACGCTGGGGGCGATCGCGCGCAAGTACAACACCACCGTCGCGCTCATCCGGAAGACCAACCGGCTCCAGGGCAGCTTCCTCCGCGTACGCCAGGTGCTCCGCATCCCGCTGCGCGGACCCTGCACCCGCTGCCCGGTGCCGCCGCCCGCCATCGTTCCGCCGCGGCGTCTCCCGCCCGCCGCCCAAACGGCCGCCGCGCCGACCGAGCCCGCGGCCACGCTCCCGGTGGATGCCCCGACGCACACCGAGCGGACCAGCGGCGCCCAGCCCTGACGTTCGGCCAGCGGGCGAGGCAGCTCCTCGCGCACGGCCCGCCCACTCCCGTCGCTACCTTGCAGCGAATGCGTGTCGCTGCGCTCAGCCTCTTGTGGATGCTCTCGGCCGCCGCCGCGGCGGAGGCGCGCGTCGTCACGCGCTGCGAGCTCTCCGGCACGGTCGACGCGGGGAGCGCCTCATACGTGCGCGGCTGTGTCGAGCGCGCCACCGAGCAGGGGCACGAGGCGGTGCTCCTGCGGATCGACACGCCGGGCGGGTCGCTTCAGGCCACGCAGGACATCGTGTCGGCGCTGCTCGGCGCGCGCGTGCCGGTCATCGTCTGGGTCGGTCCCTCCGGCGCGCAGGCGGGCAGCGCAGGCGCCTTCCTGGTGCTCGCCTCGCACGTGGCGGCGATGGCGCCCGGCACGCGGGTCGGCGCCGCGCACCCCGTCGGCGTGACGGGGGAGGACGTGGGCGAGGGCCGCTCCGCCCTCGCGCAGAAGGTCGAGAACGACGCGGCCGCGTTCGCGCGGGCGATCGCGGAGCAGCGGGGACGAAACGCCGACTGGGCCGAGCGCGCGGTGCGTCAGAGCGTGAGCGTGCCGGCGGGGCAGGCGTTGAAGGAGAACGTCATCGACCTGGTCGCGGACGATGAGCCAGCGCTGCTCGCGCAGCTCGAAGGCAGAGAGGTGCGGGTGGCGGGTGAGGTGCGCGCGCTGCGCACGAAGGACGCGCAGGTCACGACGCTGGCGCCTTCGCTGCCGCAGCGGATTCTGCACGCGCTGGGCAACCCCTCCATCGCGTACCTGCTCTTGCTGCTCGGGGGGCTGGGCATCGCCATCGAGCTCGCGAGCCCCGGGGCGGTGCTGCCCGGCGCGCTCGGGCTGGCGTGCCTCATCCTGAGCTTCGTGGTGCTCGCGTCGCTGCCGGTGCGCACCGGCGCCGCGCTGCTGGTGGTGCTCGGCATCGGGCTGCTCATCGCCGAGCTGTTCGTCTCGAGCGGGCTGTTGGGCTTCGCGAGCGCGGGGCTGATCGTGCTCGGCGGGCTGCTGCTCGTCGACCCCTTCGACCCGGACTGGTTCGGCAGCCGCTCCATCGCGGTGCCGCTGCGGCTGGTCTTGCCGACCGCGCTCGTCACCGCGGCGGTGGGCACCTTCGCGCTGGTGCGGTTGCGGCAGGCGCGGCGGGCGCCGGTGCGCTCGGGGGACGTGGGCATGGTGGGCGAGCACGGCCGCGCGTTGACCGCGGTGGACGAAGGCGGCGGCCAGGTCTTCGTCCACGGCGAGCGCTGGCGCGCGGTCGCGCGGGAGCCGGTCCCGGCGGGCGCCCCGGTCGTGGTGCGCGCGGTGAGGGGGCTCACTCTGGAAATTGAAAAGGAGTCGACGTGATGGGCTTCATGGGATTGCTGTCCTGGGCGGTGCCGCTGGCGATCGTCTTCTTCATCTTCATCTCGGGCATTCGCATCGTGCAGGAGTACGAGGCGGGCGTGGTGTTCCGCTTGGGCCGCTTCGTCGGCATCAAGCGCGCCGGCTTCCGTTGGCTGATCCCGATGCTCGAGCGCATGGTGATCGTCGATCTGCGGACCGTGGCGCGCGACGTGCCCACGCAAGACGTCATCACGCGCGACAACGTGAGCGTGAAAGTGAACGCGGTCGTCTACTTGCGGGTGGTGCAGGCCGACCGGGCGATTCTGCAGGTGGAGGACTACCTCTACGCGACCTCGCAGCTCGCGCAGACCACGCTGCGCGCGATCCTCGGCCAGGTCGAGCTCGACGAGCTGCTCGCCCAGCGCGACCGCGTCAACCACGCCATTCAGCAGGTGCTCGACTCGCACACCGACCCGTGGGGCATCAAAGTGAGCAACGTCGAGGTCAAGCACATCGACATTCCCGCCGACATGCAGCGCGCCATCGCCCGGCAGGCCGAGGCCGAGCGCGAGCGGCGCGCCAAGGTGATCGCGGCCGAGGGCGAGCTGCAGGCCTCGGAGAAGCTCTCGCAGGCCGCCGACGTCCTCGCGCAAAGCCCGGGCTCGCTGCAGCTGCGCTACCTGCAGACGTTGGTGGAGATCACCACGGGCGGGAACCACACCATCCTGCCCATCCCGCTCGACCTGATCCGCACCTTCCACCCGGCCGCCCAGACCATCGATCCGCGCCGGGGAGCAGGCGAGGAGCCGCAGGCGGTGGAGCACTAATTCCGTTGGACACTTGAAAATTTGGCCGCTCCAGTGACGAAATGGGCCGCCTTTGGTCCGAAGCGGTTGTCCCCATTCGCACTTGGAGAGTCATGAAGATCATCGTCGCTGCAGTGTTCGCGTTGTTCGTGGTGGGTTGTAACCAGCAGGCCGCCGCGGACTTGGCGGTTTGCCAGTCGGATTTGACCCGCGTGCAAGGTGAGCTGACCGCCGCCAAGGCCGCGCAGACCGCGGCGGAGCAGAAGGTCGCCACGATCGAAGGCGAGCTGAAGACCGCGCAGGAGCAGCTCGCGCAGGTCCAGAGCACCGCCGACGCCGACAAGGCGAAGGCCGAGGAGGCGGCGCAGAAGGCCACCGCCGCCGCGAAGCAGCAGGCCGCCGCGCAGAAGGCCGTCATCCGTCAGCAGATCCAGAAGTCCGACATCAACAAGGTGCAGCAGCCTGTGCAGCAGATGAACACGCAGCAGAAGGCGAAGGCCGCTGGCTTCTAATCCGGAAAGGGACCACTTCTTGAAAACTCGAATCGCGCTGTTGGCAGGGGCGGCGTTGATGTTCGCTGGCTGTGGAGACGAGCTGGAGAACTTGCTCGACGCCGGCTTCTTTCAGTTCACGAGCGGGACGTACGCGGTGACGAACGCGACCGCGCCGCAGACGGATCAATGCGGCCTGCTCGGCGCTTATCAGGATCCGACCAAGGTCATCGGCGTCACCGTCGAGAACGGCCAGGTGACGTTCAACTTGTCGAACGACCCCAACGACTCGCCGACCTGGTTCCCCAAGGCGACCTTGGCCGGCAACGCGATCGCGCAGCCGGTCGAAGCGAACTACACGGCGGTGATGGATCCCAACAACTGCAGCGTGCGGATCAAGCGCACGGTGACCGGGACCGTCGTCAAGGACAACAGCGCGAACCTGACCTTGAGCTTCAACGTCGCGACCGAGGCGGGGACCTGCACCGCGAACAACACGGTGTTCGACGCCGTGCCGTGCGCGTCGACGTACACGTTCACTGCGACGAAGAAGTAGGTGTATGTCGGTCTGGAGCACCGCGGCCGCCAGTTCGGCGTGTAGGCGCAGG
>CAZEDU010000027.1:32500-45581 GCA_964511185.1 uncultured Myxococcaceae bacterium
GAGTCTTTTCAAAGGCTCCGAGCGCGCGAACATGGGTCCTTCGCTTGCAGTCATTGCGGCCCATGTCCGCGCGCTTGCTGGCATTCTTTCCAGTCGCGGTGCTCTGCGCCGGTTGCGTCGGCGAGGCGGTCTGGAGCACCCCCGGGGTGGACGCGCCGGCGCCTGGCTTGACCTCTCCGTCCGCTGAGCCGACGCAGCCCGACGTCGTCTCGAGCCCGCCCGCTTCCCCGACCACCGGCATCAACGACCCTGTCCTGCCCCCGCCGGTTGTCCCGGGTCCAGCGGTCAACCGCCCGCCGCGCATCGTCTCGTTCGCGGCGACGCCCGACAGCGGCGGCGCGCCCCTGCAAACCACCCTCGCGTGGAGCATCGAAGAGCTCGACGGCGACGCGCTCAGCTGCGCCATCGACGTCGGCAACGACGGCAGCTTCGAGCACGCACTCACCAGCTGCGCGAGCTCGGGCACCCAGGCGCAGGCGTTCACCGCCGTCGGAACGCACCCCGTGCTGCTCCGCGTGCGCGACGCGCGCGGCGCCGAGGTGACCGCGACGCTGCAGGTCACCGTGAAACCCGTCGCCGGTGATCTGCGCGTCAGCCGTGTGGAGTGGGGCCAGTCGGTCATCTCCGAGAACCCGCGGCTGGTCGCCGGCAAGCAAGCGCTCTTGCGCGTGCACGTGCTCGGCGATCGCGCCGGCCTGTCGGGCTTCACCGTGCGCGCCGAGGCCACCAGCGCCAGCGCCGCCTTGGGAGCGCTGACGCTGACCGGACCGACGAGCCCGCCGACCGCCGAAGCGCTGGACGATCTCACCAAGCAGTACCGCGCGCTGCTCCCGGCGGCCTGGGTGACGCCCGGCGTTCAAGTGCGAGTCACCGTCGACCCCACCGACGCGGTCGTCGAGTCGAACGAGTCGAACAACACCGTCACGCTGAACCCCACGGTCGGCGCGGGCACGGTGTTGCCGCTCACCATCGTTCCCGTCGTTCACCAAGGCGTCCGCGGCGCGGTCCCGTCGCTGGGCGACGCGGTGCCGCGGGTCTGGCCCGTGCGCTCGGCCGACATCCGGACGCGCGCGCCGTACACTTTCAACGGCACGCTGACCGGCTCGAGCAGCGAGGCGTGGGGGCGGCTCCTGCAAGAGCTCGCCGCCGCCCGCCAGTCCGACGGCGTCCGCGACTTTTATTACGGCTCGGTGCGGGTGACGTACGGCTCGGGCATCGCCGGCATCGGTTACGTCGGTCAGCGCGCGTCGGTCGGCCGGGACGACTCGGTCGAGACGGCGCTCCACGAGCTCGGGCACAACATGGGCCGTGAGCACTCGCCGTGCGGCGGCGTCGCCGGGGCCGACCCCAATTATCCCTATTCGGGCGGCCGCATCGGCTCCCGCGGCTTCGACGTGGTGACCGGCCGGCTCGTGCTGCCCAGCAACACGTTCGATTTGATGTCGTACTGCAACCCGTCGTGGGTGTCCGACTACAGCTACCGGGCGGTGCAGACCTTCCTCGAGAAGAACGTGCCGCCGCCCGCGTCGGCGAACGCCCAGGCGGACTACCTGCTCGTCTCCGGCACCATCGACGCGTCCGGCGTGCAGCTGCGGCCGATTCAGCAGATTCGCGCCCGCGCGCCGGAGCGGACCAGCGGCGATCTGCGCGTCACGCTGCGCGGCGCGCGCGGCGCGGAGACCGTCTCGTTCGCGGCGCACGGCCTGGCGGACTTGGACCACGACGGCCGCCACTTCACGGTGCTGGTGCCCGCGGTCGAGAGCCTCGAAGCGATCGACTTCGAGCAGGCGGGCCGCTCGCTCATGTCGCGCCGAAGCATCCCGCGCGCGGTCGCCGAGCCTTCTCCCGAGCTGCAGGAGCACGACGGCTGGCTGCGCTTGCGCTGGAACCACGCCGACTACCCGTACGTCTCCGTCGCGCACTGGAGCGCCGAAGGCCGGACCACCTTGTCGCTCTGGCTCACCGGCGGCAGCGCCGACGTGATGACCGACGGGCTGCCCGCCGGAGGCGAACTGGAGCTCAGCTTCTCCGACGGGCTGCGCACGGTGCGGCGCACGGTCGCGCGCTAGCGCCAAATGTCGTGAAGCGCCTCAACGCAGCTCGGGCTTGAGCACCAGGTACCCGTTGCCGGCGCCCGGCAGCGCCAGCACGTTCTCGAGCTCGAGCAGCACCTCGCCGTTCGGCAGCTGCCAGCGCACGTCGGCGCGGGCGTAGGACGTATCGAAGCGGCGCGGAAACGCGGCGAGCTCCATCCACCGCTTCCCGTCGACGCTGCCGAACAGCCGCGCGCTCACGTCGTCGGCCGCGTAGACGTCGCCGCCCACCTCGCGCGTGACGCCGAGCAGGTAGCCGCCGCCCGACAGGTGCTTGACCGAGTAGCTCGGCCCGGGAAGCGGCGCGAGCTCGACCAGCGAGTCGTCGTTCTTGAGCAGCATCACGGCGGGCCGGTAGGGCAGGTAGAGCACGTCGAGCCCGAACAAGAGCCCTTCGCCCGTCACCACGCCATCCACCGCGACGCCCATCGCCCCCTCGATGATGGGGGTCCACGAGTGGCCGCCGTCCTTCGAGCGCAAGAGGCCGCCGTAGCGGTCGCCCATCAGCGCCCAGAGCGTGCCGCGCGCGCCGTCGGCGACCAACGAGTGCATGTGGCGCCGTCCTTGGAACGTGTGGCGGACCTTCCAGGTCGCGCCTCGGTCGGTGCTCGCCCACAGGCGAATGGGCGACTCGAGCGCGTGCGTCTGGTACTCGCCGAAGAAGACGGTGCCGCTCAGCTCGACGATGTTGTTCGGCTGCAGCATGCGGAACTTGCCGAGCGAGAGCACCTGCGTCCACGTGCTGCCGTGGTCGGTCGAGCGCTGCAGCGTCCACTGCCCCGAGATCATCACCGCGGCGAGCAGGGTGCCGTCGCGCAACACTTTCATCTGGCCGAAGTTGCCGCCCGGGTGCGTGAAGCGCAGCGACCAGGTCCGCGCCTGGTCGCTGCTCACCCACAGCTCTCGGTCGGCGCCGGAGCGGATGCCGTAGACGACGCCCTGCGCGTCGACCGCCCGCACCTGGTGCCCGCCGCTTGAGAACGCGACGCCGAAAGTCAGGCTCTGGGGCGACGCCTCGGGCTGCGCGGCGATCGCCTTGCCGAGCGGCGCGGGCGCCACCGCGCTGGCCATGTCCTGCTGCACGGGGGGATGGGTGGGCTCGGAGTGCCAGCGCGCCTCCGCCGAGTCACTCACCGGGCTCGTGCACCACAGCGCGACGAGACCCCAGGCCAACGTGGTCCAACCCTTCCAAGCACGCATCGCCAACCCCTCCCGACCCGTTCACCCACCGTTACGACGCGGGCGGAACATGCCCATCGCGCGCGCGCGAGCAATCCCGCCCGGCCTCCAGGCGAAGCGGACTGTCAGCCCGCGGGCCGTCGCCTCGCCTTCTGGGGCGGGCGCGCGTGGGGCCCGGCGCCGCGGTGGCGCAGCTCGCTGGCGAGCCCTTCGAGCAGCGACGGCGCGTCGGGGAAGAGCCGCTCGGCGTGGCGGAGCACCTTTTCCTCGAGCGCGCGGGCTTCGAGCAGCGCGCGCAGGTCGAGCGCATCCATCCGCGACGCGGAGGGGCGCCGGGCCGCCGGCGCGCGGAGCCAGCGCTCCGCTTGCAGCGACAGCTCGGCCGGGCTCGGCGCGAGCCCGCTCGACCGCGCGAGCTCGGCCAGGAGGAGCCGCCGCAACCCTTCGCGCGCCAGGGCGCGTCCGTCGCGGGAGGAGAGCGTCGCTTCGAGCGGCCCGAGCGCGTCGAGGAGCTTCTTGCGGCGCGCGAACGAGGAAGGCCGCACCTGGAAGCCTGGGGGACGCGGCGGCGATCGCGAGAGGAAGTCGGAGACGGCGGCGAGGCACTCGCGCGCGTCGCGGGCCTTCAAGTCCTCCAGCCCGCGGGCGGCCCACGCCCGCCACCGCCCGTGGGTGCGCGCCGTCCAGCGCACGTCTTGGAGCACGCGGGCCCAGCTGCGCTCTTGATAGAAGACCGCCTCGGCGGCGCGGACGAGCGCTGAAGCCTCCTTGGGTTGGAGCACCTTCGCCGCCCTCGCCTGGGCGGCGGCGTGGCGGACGTTCACCAAGGGCAGGGTGAGCGGGCGAAAGCCGTGCTCGGCCGAGGCGTGGAGCAAGGCGACCTCGGCGTCGTCGACGAGCGCGCCGTCGCGGTACCAGCGGAAGATCTGCCCGACGCCGATCATCCCGAAGGGCAACAGCTCGACGGCGCGCAGCGCGCCCATGCTCGACGCGCCGAACACGGGCACGCCGGCCGCCAGCGCCGCGAGCAGCTCGCGGTGCCAGACCGACGGCTGCGACTCGAACACGCCGTCGATGAGGACCAGCGCGCTGGGCCGCTCCCGGAGCGCGCGCCAGACGTCTCCTTGCGCGGCCGGCGGACGAACGACGCACCGCAAGCGCTCGCGCGCTTCGGGGGCGCGCAAGGTCGGGCCCAGGAAGACGATGGCGGACGAGGCGCTCACAAGAGCTCGCTCACCTGAAAGCTGGGGACCACCACCTTCACCACCTGCCACGCCGAGCGGCGCGGGGTGAGCGTCGCCGCGGCGATCTGCCGATGGCCTGCGCGCTGCAGCGCTCGCACCACCGCGCGCCAGCCGCCCCGAGTCGTGGGCAGCGCGGAGACCTGTCGGGAGGCGCGCGCCTTGGCGCAGACGCGTTGAAGCCACTCGGCGGCGTCCCGGTCGGCTGGCGCGACGTCCTCGCGCGCGCCGTGGACGTCGGTCAGGCGCGACTGCGCGGCCTCGAGCAGCGCGCGCAGCATCGCGTCGTCCGCGTCGAGCGCGCAGGCGTAGCCCGCGGTGAGCGGAACCGGCCCGCGCTCCTGGTCGAAGAGCAGGGCGCCGCAGGTGGCGAGCGCGATGCCCTTCTTCGGAGCCAGGTCGAACAGACAGGCCTCGAAGCCGCGGGCGCGCAGCCGCTCGACCAGGGCGCGGGTCCGCTTCGCGCCGGAGACGTCGAGCCGCCGCGCGCGCACGATGGGCTCGGTCCAGCCGTCGGGCAGCGCTTGGGCCAGCTGGTGCCGCTCGGTGGCCTCGAGCAGCGCGTGCAACAACGCGCGCGCCCGATGGGGGTGCGCCCCCATGCCGTTCGTCGTCCAGCGCACCAGCTGCGGCCCCAGCGGCCAGTCCCCCGCGCGCAGACAGTGGAGCGCCTGCGCGGGGATCCACACGGTCCTTCCGGCGACCAGGTCTTCCGCCGGCCTCCACGCGCAGCGCAGGGTGTCGGACCAAAGCTCGGGGACGACGCACGCGCCCGCCGAGCCGAGCGACAGTGGACCCCAGGCCGCCCAGCCGCGGGCCGCGAAGTCGCGCAGGCTCGCCCAGCGGAGCTCGAGCGGGTCGACCTGCTCGGCGGCCCACAGCTCCGCCGCCTCGGCCAGCGCGCTCGCCCGCGCGCGCTCGAAGGTGAGCCCCTTGCCGTTGGCCACCTGCAGCACGTGGCCTTCCGGACGAATGGCACAAGCCACCTCGACTTGAGTACGGTCCAACCCCGTGACGCGGGCGACGCGCGTGACGCCGGGAACGCTCTGTTCGGTGGAGGCCATGCCGCGGGGCTCGAAGGGGAGCCTAACCGGAAGTGAAGCGTCGCAGGCCGGGAACGCAACGAGGAGTCAGCATGGGTCAGCTTCGATGGGTGGTGCTGTCGTTGTGCGCCGTGGGCGCGGGAGTGGTGGCGTGCTCGACGGTCGAGAAGACGGCGGCGAGCCTCTTCATCTCCGACGAGGACGAGGAGAAGCTCGGACAGCAGGTGCACGCCGAGCTCGAGAAGCAGGGCACGCGCGAGCTCAATGACCCTCAGGTGAAGGCCTACATCGAGGGCATTGGTCAGCGGATCTTCGCGCAGTCGCGGGCGGACCGGCCGAACGTCGACTGGCACGTGCACGTGGTGGACGACCCCGAGACGGTGAACGCGTTCGCCATCCCTGGCGGCCACACCTTCGTCATCACCGGGCTCATCTTGCGCGCGAGCGACGAGGCCGAGCTGGCCGGGGTGATGGCGCACGAGGCGGGCCACGTCTCGGGCCGCCACGCGGCGCGGCAGATCGTCGCGGCCTACGGCATCGACGTGGCGCTCGCCATCGCGCTGGGGAAAGACCCCGGCACCTTGACGCAGCTCGCGGCGGCGATCGCGAAGACCGGCGCGCTGCTCGCGCACGGCCGCAGCGAAGAGCACGAGGCCGACGAGTACGGCGTGCGCTACGTGTCGCAGGCCGGCTACGACCCGCAAGGGCTGGTGCGGTTCTTCCAGAAGCTGCAGGAAGACGAGCAGAAGGGCGGCATCCGGCTGCCGGTGTGGCTGTCCACGCACCCGGCCAACGAAGACCGCATCCAAGAGATCAACGACGTGATCGCGCGCGAAGGGCTCACCGGCTCCGACGTCGGCGCCGACCGGATCAAGGTGATTCAGGACCGAATCCGCGCGCTGCCTAAGGACGGCGGGCCGTAGACGCCCGCGTCAGGCGAGCATCTCGATCGGGTCGACCCAGTACGCGGCGTAGAACGGCGCCGCGGGCCACGCGCGGCCTTGCTTGATGCGTTTCATCAAACCCTCCGAGCCCCACTTCCGAACGGCTTCGTCGTGTGTGAGGCAGGTGGGTGGAGGAAGATCGGCGCACACGCACTCGGACTTTTCATCGAAGAGTGCGGGGCACCGAAACAGGTGGTTCAAGTTGCCGGTCAAGGATCACCTCGAGCGACGATTCACCAGCCCAAGCTGCCCTCAGACTCCAACGCTTCCGGGCGGCTGAGTCCAGATTTAAGTCCATTCGAGGGCCCGATCGGTAGCCTGTGGGTCGATTCGCCACATTCGGCGACGGCGTACTCCGGGCTCTAAAGATAGAACCCCGCGACCAGACCGCCCCAGAACGGTCGTTGCCGCCCGAACAGGTCGACCCTCGTCTGGCGCGCGAGCTTCAGGCTCAGCCGATCGGCGTCCCCCAACCACATCAGGTTGGCCGACGGGCCGGCGAAGAACGCGAAGCGCGGCGCGACCTGGTAGCCGACCAAGAGGCGCGTGGACTGCACGAGCGTGTTGTCGGGCTCGGCGCGGTAGCGGACGTTCACCGCGTAGCCATCGAGGTCGAGGAACAGCCCCGCGACCGGGCGGAACCGCACGCCCAGGCCCATGCCGTAGGCCCACTGGAAGGGCGCGGTGTTCGGCTGCACGCCGGCGAGCAGCAGCGTGTGCACGCGCTGCGTGCCGAGCTTCACCTCGAGGTTGCCCAGCGCCAGCTCGCTCGCGGTGGCGCCGACTTGGAAGCGGCCCTCGCGCACGATGTTGATGCCCAGCGGGAAGCCCTCCACCCGCCGGCTCACGTTCACGATTCCAATCTGGGAGCCCTTCACGTCGCGCGCGATGTTCACCACGCCCACCTGCGCGCCGTGCACGTCTTCGCCGTAGTTCAGCACCGCGAGCTGAAGCCCGCGCGCGCTGCCACCGGTCGCGACGTTCACGCCGCCCGCCGTCTGCCAGCCGTCCAGGCCGCCCCCCGCCCAGTTGAACCCGCCCGAGAGCTGGGCGCCGCGCACGCGCTGCTGCGCCCAGTTGAAGCCGCCCGTCACCTGCGCGCCCTTCACCGCGCCGCCCACCCAGTTGAACCCGCCGGCGACCTGCGCGGCGGCTGCATCCCGCTCGGCCACGTTGAAGGCCCCGGCGACCTGAGCTCCCTGCGCCGGCCTCTTCACCCAGTTGACCGCGCCGGAGAGCTGCGCGCCGACCAGCCCGCTCTCGCCCGTGTGGTGGAGCGCGGTCGCCAGCGCGACGCCCCGCACCCCCGCCACGTGGTCGCCGATCAGCCCGAACGAAAAGCGGGTGACCACCGGCGTCTTCTCGAAGTTGCCCATGGGCAGCAGCCCGAAGTGCGCCGGCGTCACGGGGGGCTCCTCCTGTGGCACGCCGTCTCCACGCGAGGCGGTGACCTCGCGCGCCACGTGGGAGAAGCGGCCGCTGTCGAGTGTTTGCCGCTCGCCCTCCTGGAGCTGCACCTGGAGCTCGGCGACCTCGCGCTCCCGCTCGCGGGTGATGCGGTACGACGCCGGCTCGAGGCCCAGCTCCATCGGGCGGCCTTGCACCTTGCGCACCTCGATCACCAACCCGCCGGCGGCGTCGCGCACCGAGAAGCGGCCGTGCTCGTCGGGCCCGAGCACCAGGCGGCTCCCCGACGCGCGCAGGTCGGTGAGCACCAGGTCGCCGCTCCCCGCGAGCTGAATGTCGTAAGCCGGGTGCTGCGCGCCCGACATCGACCTCTCGGTGCGCGCGAGCGTCTCGTGGAAGGCGAACTGGTAGGCCTCGTTCAAGGTGATGCGGCCATCGCGGCTGCTGTCGGCGGCGCCGCGCAGCCCGGAGAGCAGGTAGTGCGTGAAGAACGACGCCTCGAGCTTGTCCGACTCCTGCGAGACCTCGTTCTCGGCGCTCGAGGTCAGGTACGCGTGGCCGCGCACCTGGGTCGCTTGATCGAGCAGAAACGGCGGCGCGCGCTGGCCGCCCTTGGTGCGGGTGAGGGAGCCCGAGGCGCACGAGTCGACCACCGCGATGCGGACGTCGGTCGTGAGCGACCCCAGCCAGCCGCGCAGCTCGTCGTACCCGACGCGCTCGCCGCGCAAGAGGAAGCCCTCTTCGTCCGAGTGGCCGGAGTAATAGACGATCATCTCCGAGCGGCCCGGGCGCCCCTTCTCGCGCTCGAGCCAGCCCGCCACCTCGCCGAGCGCGCCCCGCAGCTGGGCCGCGCTCGGCTCGACGACGACGCGCTGGTTCTCGGGCATCACGCCGCCCAGCTGGGTCAGCACCCGCGCGAAGGCCTTGGCGTCGCTGACGGCGTAGCGCAGCTTCACGCGCTGGGGCCCGCCGTCGTTCGCTCCGACGACCAGCGCGTAGCGGCGAACGGGCGCGGTCTCCGCGAGCGCCGCGGCGGAGGCGAGGGCGATGAGCAGCAGGAGCGAGCGCTGGGCGGACGTCATGGCGACACCTTCTTGAGCGAGAGCGAGACCTGCGTGAAGCCACGGGGGAGCGGCAGCGGGGCCAAGGGGGCTCGACCTCCGCGCGCGCTCTCTTCGGCGGCGCGCTGCACGGCCTTCAAGTCGAACGGTTGAAGCGAGGTCACCAGGTAGAACGTCTCGAACGACGGCGCGTCGTCGAGCCGGTACGAGTGCGCCAGCTCCACCGGTCGGCCGGGGGCGAGCGTCTGGGCGGTGGTCCCGTCCTCCGGCAGGTGCCAGGTCACCGCGCCGCGGCCATCCACCGACACCACCGCGCCGTACGCCGGCTGATCGATCAGATAGCTGAGCTGAATCACGTCGCCCGGTCGCACCGAGGCGCTGGTGCCGAGCCGCACCACGCCGTCGTCCTTCTTCTGATGGACGATGAGCTTCGGCGTCAGCCCCTTGGGCCGGGTGCGCTCGGGCTCGCCGTCGAGCCCGCTGGCGCTCGTCGTCCTCGGCGTCGGCATCACCCACACCGCGAGCGCCGCGGTGCAGATGCCGGCCAGCGCCGGCAGCACCCGCCGCGCTCGGCTGGACTCGCGCGCCTGGTGCGCGCGGAGCCGCCGCCGCACCTCTTGCGCCACGGCCGGCGCGGGCAGCGCGGCGAGGATCTCCTGGTTCGAGGCGTGGAGCTGCGCGAGCCGCGCCTGGTCCTCGGCGGTCAAGCGGCTCCAGGCGGCGTCGCGCTCGGCCCGCGGCAGATCTCCCGCCGCGATGCGCTCGAGCAGCCACTGCGGTGTCGACGTGCGTTCCATCAGACGGCCTCCAGTCCGCTCACGCGCGCCTTCAGCGTGCGCAAGCGCTTGCGAACCCCCGAGACGGACAGCCCGACCTCGCGCGCCACCTCTTCGAGCGTCAAGCCATCCACCAGGTGCATCACCGCGAGGGCGCGCGTCGAGTCCAGCTCGCGCGCGAAGATGCGCCCGAGCACCTGTCGCGCCATCGATCGCTCCTCGGGCTCGTCGACCCGGGCGATCTCGAAGAGCCGCTCGTCGGCGGCATCCTCGGGGCGGCGCCGGCGGGTGCGCAGCAGGTTGAGGCACACCTGCGTGCTGATCTTGAGCAGCATCGCGCTCATCGCCGAGTCGTCGAGGCGCTCCTTCGCGCGGATCAGTCGAACGAAGACGTCGTGCATGGCGTCGACCGCGAGCGCCTCGTCGCGAAGCAGCGAGCGACAACGACGCAGCACCATCGGCCCGAATTGGCGATAGGTCGCCTCGATGTCGATCACGAAGGCCGCTCTCCCTTTCGCGGGTGGGAACACCGCGGCGGCGCGGAGGTGTCACCGCGGGCGCACCCTGCCACGTCGAACGGGAAAACCGGAACGTTCTCGCGCCTGTTCGCCGGGCGGGCCGGTGAGGAGACGAAGGTGCGCAGGCCGAGCACAGCCAGAATTCCGGGCGTGTGGGGTGTACGGCGGCGGACGAAAGCGGGTTATCGTTTCCCTTCGTCACGAGGGGGATGAATGTTCCAGAGCTTGGAGCAAGTCCGTCGGACGCTTCGATTGACGGTCAACAACCCGTCGCTCTTTTCGTTGATCAACACGCGGCTGATCCTGCGGACCGGGCTGGACCTGGCCGAGATCAAGCCCGCTGACAATACGAACCGCGACAGCATCGAGAAGGTGGTCTCGGCGTTGACCGCCATGGGCTTTCAAATCAAACCAGACGCAAAGTGACGGGGGGTTACGCCTTGGGCCAAGGAATCCGCAGCGCATTCACTCACGAGAAGAACGCCAACGCGGTGGTCGACGCGCTGGCAGCGCAGTTCGGCGACACGCAGCCAAAGGCGATCGTCTTCTTCTGTTCGCACCACCACGACGGCGCGGCCATCTCCGGGGCGCTGAAGAAGCGCTACGGCGCGGCCGACGTCATCGGCTGCACCACGGCCGGCGAGTTCAACGACAGCCGCACCGGCACCGACGGGGTCTCGGCGATCGCGCTCGGCGGCGAGAAGGTGAAGCGCGCGGCGGGCGCCCTGGCCAAGTTCGGCGGCTCGGTCGATGGCGGGGTGAAGGAGGCGCTCGGCCGCATCGGCCAGTCGCTCGGGCTCGACCCGCGCGAGGCCGACCCGAAGCAATTCGTCGGCATCGTGCTGGTGGAAGGGCTGCGCGGCAAAGAGGAAGAGGCCAACGAGGCGCTGGGCAACGCCGCGCCGCAGCTGTCGTTCGTCGGCGGCTCGGCGGGCGACAACCTCGAGTTCAAAGAGACGCGCGTCTTCTGCAACGGCGAGGCGTCCAACGACGGCGCGGCGCTGCTCCTGCTCGAAGCGGCCGTGCCGTTCACCGTCGCGAAGACCTGCTCGTTCGAGCCGACGGGCAAGAAGTTCAAGGTCACCAAGGCCGACGTGCCCAACCGCGTCATCTACGAGCTCGACGGCAAGCCGGTGACGCAGGTGTACGCCGACGCGGTGGGCGTGAGCCCCGAGAAGCTCGACGGCAACGTCTTCATGTCGCACCCGGTCGGTTTGATGATCGACCAGAAGCCGTGGATCCGCAGCCCGCAGCGCGTGCTGCCCGACGGCGGGCTGAAGTTCTACTGCCGCGTGCTCGAGGGCATGGAGATTCACTTGATGCGCTCGACCGACTTGGTGGGCGACACGAAGGGCTGCCTCGAAGGCGTGCGCCAGGAGCTGGGCGGCCTGTCGGGCGGGCTGACCTTCAACTGCATCCTGCGAAGGCTCGAGCTCGACGCGAAGAAGCTGCACGAGCCGTTCTTGGCGTCGCTGAAGGGCCTGCAGACGGCCGGCTTCCACACCTACGGCGAGAGCTGGCTGGGGCACATCAACCAGACGTTCACCGCGCTGCTCTTCAAGTAGCGGCTTGTGGGGGTTGGGGTTGCGCGGCCGGCTGGCGCGCCCCAGCTTCCGAGCCATGGCTCCGCGCTCTTTTCGTCTCGACTCGGGCAGCACCTGGGCGCTCGCGCAGGGCGCTGTCTGGTTGGGAACCGGCATCTGGCCATGGGTGCACCTGCGCTCGTTCGTCGCCGTGACGGGCCCCAAGCGCGAGCCGTGGCTGGTGAAGACCGTCGGCGCGTTGGTGAGCGTCATCGGCGGCGTGCTGCTCTCGGCCGGGGCGCGGGGACGGGTCACCGAGGACCACCGCACGCTCGGCGTCGCGGGCGCGCTCACGCTCGCGGCCATCGACGTGGGCTACGTCGCGCGCCGCCGCATCTCGCCCATCTACCTCGCCGACGCCGCGCTCGAGCTGGCCTTCGTGTGGGGCTGGACGCGCACGCGGCTGCCGCGTGAGGCCACCGCGCGCCCGCCCCGCCCGACGCCGATTCCGCCACAAGGCAGCGGCCGGTTCGACATTCGCCCCGGAGAGAGCGGCACCGGCCTGCAGCGCGACATCGTCGACGAAGCCTCGATGGAGTCGTTCCCCGCGAGCGATCCGCCGACCAGCTACTGAGCGTCGCGCCGCCGCCGGGCTTGGTGCAGCCCCCAGGCGTAGAGAAGGCCCAAGCCCACCAAGCAGGCGATGCCCAGGGCGTTGTAGCGACGGACGAGCTGCGTGACGCTCCAGCCGTGCTCCTCGGTGAGCCGCGTGGGATCGCTCCGGCCCATGCCTTCGTTCTCGCCGAAGGGAATCACGTCGATGTTGGTGCGCGCGCGCCACCAGGTCTCGAACACGTCGGCGAACGCGACCGCGCCAATCACGAGCAGCCCCCAGCGCAGCCAGCCTTGGTGGAAGGCGCTGCCCTCCGGCGCGTACACCGTCGTCATCATCGCGGTGCCGAGCACCAGCGCGCCGCCGTCGCCGCCGAAGAGGATGAGCCCGTTCGCCTTGTACGGAGAGAGGAAGAGCGTGCAGATGGCCTGCGCGACGAGCAGCACGCCGCAGAGCACGGCCCATGAATACCGCTCGCGCCGAACGGCGAAGGAGAGGCCGGCGCCCAGGCCGCCCGCCAGGAGCAGGATCACCAGGAGCCAGCGGGACTCGGACACCGGCGTGAACCACGGCCCGGGAAAGGCCGCGAAGCCGCACAGCCAGGCGGTGACCGCGTGCCCCAGCTCGTGCACCCACATGCTCAAGAACACCCGCCCCAGCCGGCGGCCGAACGGCGATGCCAC
>CAZEDU010000027.1:45591-47469 GCA_964511185.1 uncultured Myxococcaceae bacterium
AAGAGGCGCAGGCGCAGCTCCAGCGCGGCGTCCTCCTTCTCGCCACGCCAGCCGCCGGCAGGCGCGACGACCTCGCCCGGGAGAACGGCGGGCGCGGCGTCGCGCTGCTCTCGGCGGGACTGCGCTTTGGCGTAGATGACGCCGCAGTGGGGACACTCGAGGGCGTCGGCTCGGGGGGCGGCGCAGCGAGGGCAAACGTTGGTGTCAGCGCTCATGGGGGCGGTTACTGTTCGAGCTGCGTGTGTACGTTGATCGCGGCCGTCGGCCAGTACCCCGATTGTCCCTTGCTCGTGGCGGCGAATCGAGACGAACGCCTCGAAAGGCCCGCCGCGCCCCCCACCGTTTGGCCAGGGGAGCCGCGCTTCCTCGCGCCGCTCGACGTGCAAGCGAAGGGGACCTGGCTGGGGCTCAACGCGCACGGGCTCTTCGTCGGCATCACCAACCGCTTCGGCGCCGCGGTGGATCCCTCGCGCCCATCGCGGGGGCAGCTGGTGGTGCAGGCGTTGAGGGCCCGCTCGGCGGAGTCGCTGCACGCCTGGCTGCAGCGGATCGGGCCCGCGGACTACAACCCGTTTCACCTGCTCTACGCCGACCGCGCGCACGCGTTCGTGACCTGGTTCGACGGCGCGCGCGTCTTCCATCAGCCCTTGGCGCCGGGCGTGCACGTCGTGACCGAGCGCAGCCTGGGCGGCGACGATCGCAGCCGCACCGAGAGCATCCGGCGGCTGTGGGAAGCGCTGCCGCCTGGCGAGCCGAGCGTCGAGGCGCTGCGGGCGCTCTTGTCGTGGCATCGGCCGGAGGATCCGGCGGGCTCGGTCTGCGTGCACGTGCCGCAGCTCGGCACGCGCTCGTCCTTGGTTCTCAAGGTCCGCGCCACGCTCGAAGCGAGCGACTGGTGGTGGGCGGAAGGCGCGCCTTGCCAGGCGCCGCACGTCGATGGCGGCGCGCTCCTTCGAACGCTGTCAGCCTGAAGCGGCAGAAGCGCAGCCCGAGCACGTAGCCCTTCCCGAGCCACTGGCCGTCCTCCGTCTGCCGCAGCTCGTCGCGCACGGGCAGCCACCGGTAGCGCAGCGTGGTGCCTTGCACGTGGAAGGGCGCCACCGGAACGCTGGCGATCCGCGTCCAGCCCGCGTCCGCGCCGATGACCTTGCTCACGCCGAACGGCGGCAGCAGGCCCGACACGCGCTCGACCTTCCACCGCCCCTCGAGCGGCGTCATTCCCGCCTCAACCGCGTGTCTTGATGCCCGTACATCGCCTGGTCGCGCATGCCGCGGCGCACGCTGCCGGCTCGCGCGACGAGCGGCATCATGACGTTGTCGACCGCCGACAGCGCCATGATCAGGTGATGGAACTGGAAGACGAAGCCGAGCGAGCGGCCGCGCAGCCAGGTGAGCTCGTGGTCGGAGAGGTGGTTGACGTGATGGCCCTGGATCCAGAGATCGCCGGCCGTCGGTCGGTCGAGCAGGCCGAGGATGTTGAGGAGGGTGCTCTTGCCCGAGCCCGAGCGCCCGACCAGGGCGACGAGCTCACCGGGCATGAGATCGAGATCGACGGCGTGGAGGACGCGCGTGACGACGTCGGTGCCGTAGTCCTTGATGACGCCCTCGAGGTGGAGGAGCGGCGTCGGCGGCGCGTCACTCACTGCGGATGGCCACGGCGGGGTCGAGGCGCGCCGCGCGCCGCGCCGGGAGCACGGCGGCGACGAGGCCCGTGATGAGCGCGAGCGCCGTGGTGCTGAGGAAGAGCGCGGCGTCGAGCTGGACCGGGAAGCGCGGGCTGCCATCGGGCAGCGAGTCGATGTGGCCGAAGAGCGTCGCGAGGCCCCCGCCCAGGGCCGAGCCGAGCGCCGCCCCGAGCAGGCCGACGATCGCGCCCTG
>CAZEDU010000028.1:0-958 GCA_964511185.1 uncultured Myxococcaceae bacterium
CCCAAGTGGGACGGCGGGAACTCTCGCAAGCACATCCTCGATGCGGTCGAGGGCAAGCACGCCCGGTAGGGGTACAAAAGCCGCTGTGAGCCTTGGAAAAGACGGGGACAGTCCCCTCTGGGGACAGTCCCGTTTCGCTATACTTCGGGCGAGGGAATAGAACCCCTCGCCCGGTGTCTATTGGGGCATGTCAGGCAGGCGAACAGGCGGGAAAGTCCTTTGAAATGTCCGGTGTTACCAACTGCCCGGGTGGCTACATTGTTCGGCGGACGACGGTCATTTGCCTCGCGGTCATGAGGACTTAGGAAATCAGAACGATGCTCGACTTCCGGCAGAACAACCGCACCAAGCAGGAGTTCGAGGCGCTCGCGCTGGCGCACATGGACCCGCTGTATTCGGCGGCCCTGCGGCTCACCAAGAACGAACGCGACGCGGAAGACCTCGTGCAGGACACCTGCATGCGCGCTTACCGCTTCTTCGACAAGTTCGAACGCGGCACCAACATCAAGGCCTGGCTGTTCAAGATCCTGACGAACACGTTCATCAACCGCTACCGCCGCAGGGTGAAGGAGCGCACGGTCGTCGAAGGCTCCGAGCGCGAGGCGGTGCACGAGCGCTTCATCAGCCGCGACGCCACGGACTACGCCGCGAACCCCGAGCAGTACCTGTTCGATCGGCTCTTGTCCGACGACGTCCTCCGCGCGATCGACTCGCTGCCCATCGACTTCCGGCTGGTGGTCATCCTCGCGGACCTGCAGGAGTTCTCGTACAAAGAGATCGCCGACATCCTCGAGTGCCCCGTCGGCACGGTGATGAGCCGGCTGTTCCGCGGCCGCAAGCTCCTACAGAAGCAGCTCCGCGAGTACGCGCTGGGCGAAGGCGTCCTCAACGGCCCGGAGTCGGGGCAGGCCGAGGGCGGCAAGACCGCCGCGCCGACGAGCTTGGCAGAAAGCAGCAC
>CAZEDU010000028.1:968-6850 GCA_964511185.1 uncultured Myxococcaceae bacterium
TTGAGCGACTACCGCGCTCGCAAAAAGGTCGGGTAAGTCACCTTGGGTGCCCTGCTCTCTGCCGCCATGAACTGTTCGGAGCTCGAGCAAGTCATCTTCCCCTACGTCGACGGCGAGCTCGATGAGGCCGACGCCGCGCTGATCGAGCAGCACCTGGCCCAGTGCGCCAGCTGCTCGACCCGCGTGCACGACGAGAAGCGCTTCAAGTCGGAGCTGAAGCTCAAGGTCCAGTCCGCGCTGACGCCCGCGCCGGCCCACTTGCGCGCGCGCGTCGTCACCCAGGTGCAGAAGGCGCACCGGCAGCGGGTGGCGGCGCAGTGGCTGCGCTGGTCGGCGGCGGCCGCCGCGGTGACGCTGGTGACGAGCGCCGCTTACTTCTCGTACCGGCCGATGGTGCGGCAGCGCTTCGTCGAAGACGCCGCGCTCCGCCACGCCAAGCGGTTCCCGCTCGAGATTCAGCACCCGTCCGCCGAGCAGATCGAAGCCTGGTTCGGCGGCAAGCTCGATCACCGCATCGCGGTGCCGCGGCTGCCCAACGTGGTGCCCGCGGGCGCGCGGCTGCTCAACGTGCAAGCCAAGCAGGCCGCCTACATTCGGTACGACGAGCCGTCGGGCATCGGCCGCGTCGGGCTGTTCGTCTACGACGACAAGCAGAACGAGACGGACTTCGAGGACCTACCGAACGCCACCGTCGGTGCGAGCCACGGGTACAATGTGGTCAGCTGGCGCGAAGGTGATGTGGTGTACCAGCTGGTGAGCGACCTCGACGAAGCAGACATTCGCAAGATGCTGAGCGGGAGCTTGAAGCGCGCGCCTGCCAGCCCGCCCGCCCGCCCAGCGCTCGAGGTGCAGCCGGCTTCGCTACAACGCTGAAGCGCGCGCGACCTCAGGCAGCGGCTGCGGCCCCCGAAAATTAGCCTCCAGCGGTTTTCTGATAGCGTTGAGGGCACTTCCATGCCCAACAAGATCTTGATCATCGAGGGAGATGCCGCGCTTTCGAGCAGCATCCGCTCCGCAGCCGAAGCCAAGGGCTTCGAGGCGCAGGAGAGCTCGGATGGCAAGCGCGCGCCCGATCTGATTCGCAGCGCGAGGCCGGATCTGGTGCTGCTCGCGGTCGATCTCCCCGCCGGACAAAACGGCTACATCCTCTGCGGCAAGCTGAAGAAAGACGACGACCTCAAGGCGGTGCCGATCATCATCATCGGCAACCCGGACGGCTTCGCGCAGCACCGAAAGCTCAAGACCCACGCGGACGACTACGTCGCCAAGCCGCTGGAGCCGGACGCGCTCGTCGAGCGCATCGGCGCGCTGATCGGCTTCCCCGAGGCCGCCGCTCCGGAGGTCGACGAGAGCCTGAGCCTGTCCGACCTGGTGGAGGTGGAAGAGGCGCCGGCCGATGAAGAGAGCACGAGCGCCGAGGAGATCGCGCTCGACGCCGGAGTCGAGGCCACCGTGCAGGGCGACCCCGAGCTCGACATGCTCGACGCCGCGTTCGACGACATCTCGACGACGGGCGCGTCCGCCGCCGGTGAGGACCTCGATCCTCCGCCCCCACCGGACGGCATGTCCGAAGAGGTGGAGATCTCGGCGCTGAACGACATCGGCGAAGAGATCAGCGAGGAAGACCCGAACGAGAAGACCCAGATCGGCCTCCCCTCGCGCAAGGCGGCGGCCGCCGAGGCCCAGCCCGAGGCGGTGGACGAGGCGATCGACGCGCCCGCGCCGCCTCCGGCTGAGAGCCCGCGCGCCAGCTACCGCGGCGCGGGCGGAGACGCGTCGGAGCTGCGGGAGCTGCGCGCGCGGCTGTCCCAGCTCGAGGGCGCGCTGCAGGACGCCGAGGCGCGCGCCAACGAGCAGGAAGCGCGCGTGCGCGCGCTGGAGTCGGAGCTGGAGTCGAAGTCGACCGAGCTCGAGGCCAGCCGCGGCGGCGGCGGCAAGAGCGACAAGGAGCTGTTCGCGCTCAAGGACGCGGCGACGAAGAAGGACAAGGAGATCCTCCGCCTCAAGAGCGAGCTCAACGAGAAAGAGAAGGAGCTGGTGGAGCTGCAGGACCGGCTCAACCAGATCGAGCAGCAGGCGTCCGAAGGCAGCGGCGAGCTCGCCCGGCGCGACGCGCAGATCAAGACGCTCACCGGGAAGGTCGATCAGCTCACCAGCGAGAAGCGGCGCGCCGAGCAGCAAGCCAGCCAGGCGAAAGACGAGGCCCGCGCGGCCCAGGGGCGCGTCGCCGCGCTGGAGTCGGAGCTGACCGCCGCCCAGGAGCGCGCCGCGGCCGCCGACGAAGCCGAGCAGCTCCGCGCCGAGCTCGACCGCGCGCGCCAGGAGGCGGAGGACACCCGCGCCCAGCTCGAGACGCAGCTCACCACCCAGGCCACCGCCTTCGCCGAGGAGGCCGCCAGCCTCCGCCGCCGCATCAACGAGATGGAGGAGTCGACGGCGAAGAACGAGGAGCGCGCGAGCAAGCTCTACGCCCGCATCAAGGGCGAGGAGAAGCTGCGCGACAAGACCAAGAAGGCGCTGTCGATCGCGCTGCAGCTGCTCGACGAGCAGGCCGCGTCAGGCGACGAGACGAACGACGAAGAGGCGACGGCGTAAGCGCCCTACTTGTCGTCCTTCTTGGGCGTGTTCTTCTTGTCCATCAGCTTCTTCGCCTGCATCTGCACCGAGTTGGGCACGTTCTTGTCGCGCGCGAGCTTCTTCAAGTCGGCCTCGTGCAGCGAGTTGAGCAGCCTCAGCGACACCGCCTGCGGCGTCTTCGGGTTCTTCACCAGGCCGAGCTTGACCGGGTACATCTTCGTCCACTCCCGGTCGCTGTAGATGACGCGCAAGACGTCGTCCTGAATCGAGCGGTTGTTCACCGCGGTCATCACCTCGCCGTCGGTGATGCGCGGGCTGCGGATCACCGCCACCGCGACCAGCTTGTTGGAGTCGCGGATCAAAAGGCCGCGCGCTTCCTTGTTGCCCATCGTCGCCAGCTTGATCTTCTGGGCGATGTTCATCTTCATGATGCGCTGCGTGAGCGTGAGCCGGCGGCCTTCGTCCATGGGCGGCGCCGACTCGTTGGTGAGCTCTTTGTACTCCTCGACCAGCTCCTCGGCGGTGGGCCCCGGGTCGGGCGGGTTCTCGGCGGCGTCGGGCCCGAAGATGCGGATGCGCGCCTCTTTCATCTGAGGCACGTCGGCGATGTGGAGGCCGCTGCGCACCGCGAAGTCGCAGACGCTGTCGACCAGCGAGACGACCGCCTGAGGGTTCTGGCAGAGCTGCCGAATGATGTCGTCGTGCCGCAGGATGCGCAGCTGGTTCTGGCCGATCACCTCGATCACTTTGGGGGTGCACTTCCTGGCCGCGACCGCCACCGCCTCGTCGGGCGTGCTGGCGTTCAAGATCAGCATGATCGCGTAGTCCTCTTTCTCCCAGTACAGCTCGAGGAAGTGCGCGAGCACCTGCGGCTTGACGTTCTCGTCGCGGAACGCGGGCGCGAGCATGCGGTCGGGCAGCGTGCTCGCGGTCTTCGTCGCCTGCTCGCGCACGCCCGCGTCGGGGTCGAACGTGAGCAGGAACAGGGCGCCCAGCATGTCTGCGGGCGAGAGCGGGACGAGCGCCTTCGCGGCCATCATGCGCAGCGGCACCGGCGAGTTGCCGTCGACGTGCTTGCGCGCGCTGGGCGGCAAGAAGTCCGACGTCATCGGGGCGACGCGCTGCGCGGCGGTGGAGGTGGCGGCCTCTTCCGGGGCCAGCTGCGGGACGTCGGCGACGGCTTCGGTCGTGTCGCTCATAGGCCGTGGTTCCTCTCGAAAATGAGCCGCAAGCCTTCCAGGGTCAAAAACTCATCGACCTCGCCAATGGTCTTCGACTCGGCGGCGATGAGCGGCGCCAGCCCGCCGGTGGCGATCACCTGGGCGGGCCCCAGCTCCTTCCGCATGCGCTCGCAGATGCCGTCGACCAGCCCCACGTAGCCGAACACCAGCCCCGACTGCATGGAGTGCACGGTGTTCTTGCCGATCACGTGGGGCGGCCGGGCGAACTCCACGCGCGGCAGCTTGGAGGCGTTCTTGAACAGCGCCTCCATCGCGATGGTGATGCCCGGGCAGATGGAGCCGCCCAAGTATTCGCCCTTGGCGCTGACCGCGTCGAAGGTGGTGGCGGTGCCGAAGTCCACCACGATGAGCGCCCCGCGGTGCTTCTCGTACGCCGCGACCGCGTTCACGATGCGGTCGGCGCCGACCTCGCGCGGGTTGTCGTAGAGGATGGGCATGCCCGTCTTCACGCCCGGGCCGACGAACATCGGCTTCGCCTTGAAGTAGCGCTCGGCCATCTTCTCCAGGTTGAACTGAAGCGGCGGCACCACGCTCGATACCGCCACCTGGTTCACCTGCGAAGGGTCGATGCCCGAGAAGCGAAAGAGCTGCAGGAGCTGAACGCCGTACTCGTCGTAGGTGCGGCGAGCGTGGGTCTCCACCCGCCAGTGATCGACGAGCCGCTTGCCGTCGTAGACGCCCAGGACGGTGTTGGTGTTGCCGACGTCGATGGCCAGGAGCATTGGCCTGAAAGCTTAGCGCTGTCGGGGTCGGAGTTGTTCGACATCACCCGCCAGGACGCGCTCGACGGCGCCCTCGGGGGTGCGCACGAGCAGCGCACCCGCATCGTCGATGTCCTCGGCGGTGCCCCGGAGCTCGCGCCGCTCCATCTTCACCATCACGTCCTGACCGATGGTGGACGACAGCGTGCGCCAGGTGCGCCGCACCGGCTCGAAGCCCCGCTGCGCGTGCTCGTCGAGCCAGTACTCCAGCCGGCTCAAGAGCGCGGCGGTGAAGAGCGCCCGGGGGACCTTCTCGCCCCGCGCGAGCCAGAGCGAGGTCGCCGACTCTCGCAGCTCATCTGGGAAGTCCTGCTCGCGGGCGTTCAGGTTCACCCCGATGCCCAAGATGACGAAGTGGATGCGCTCGGTGTCGGCCGACAGCTCGGTGAGGATGCCGGCGATCTTCCGGCCGTTCACGTGCACGTCGTTGGGCCACTTGATCTCGGCGTGGGCCCCGGCCTCGCGGATCGTCTCGGCCACGGCGACCGCCGCGAGCAAGGTGAGCTCCGGGGCGCGCTGCGGCGGCAGCTCCGGCCGCAACACGATCGACGTGTAGAGGTTGAGCCGGGGCGGCGACACCCAGGCGCGGCCGCGGCGGCCCTTGCCCTGGGTCTGCTGCTCGCAAATCACCAGCTCGCCGTGGAACGCGCCCTCTTGCGCCAGCCGGTAGGCGTGCTCGTTGGTCGAGCCGAGCGACAGCTCGTGGTGAATCGTCCGGCCGATGTCGTGCGTGCTGAGCAGCGGGGACAGCTCGAGCGAGGTGAGCCGGTCGGGGATCTCGACCAACCGGTAGCCCCGCGAGGGCGCCGCGTCGATGCGGTACCCCATGCGGCGCAGCGACTCGACGTACTTCCAGACAGCTGTTCGCGAGAGCCCCAGCTTGTCGGACAGCGCTTCGCCCGAGGTGAACTCGTCACCTCCGTCGGCGAGGAACGTGAGGATCATCTCCTCGTGCTCGCCCGTTTGCTGGAACGCGTCGGCAGCCACGGTCCCTAAGGGTATTGGGCGGATCCGACACGGTCAATGAACGTACGTCCAACCACCCAACCCCACCTACCGCTCGGCCGCCCCTTTGAGGTCGTACTTGGCCAGATCCAGCTCCGCCTGGGGGATGCGCTTGCCGTCCGTCTCGGCGACCACGCGCACCTTCACCAAGCCGACCGAGGGAGCGAACGTCAGCTCGTTCACCAGCGTGGTGCGCGCGTCGACCCGGTTTCGCCCCTCGACCTTGACGCAGCCTTCGAATTGCCCGGCCGGCGCCTGGCAGGGCGACGCGATCATGATCGGCGCCACCCTCTGCATG
>CAZEDU010000028.1:6860-46928 GCA_964511185.1 uncultured Myxococcaceae bacterium
CGCGCCGAATTCGGCGATGCGGTAGTGCTCGACGGACGACACCGACACGACGTTGGTCCAGGTGCGGCCCACCTCGAGCGGCTCGCGGAGCAGGTAGCGCTTCTGGTCGCGGATGCCGTACGGGTCGACCATCAGCTGGCCCCCCTGGGTGTCGTGAAAGAAGCCCTTCTCCTGCTTGGTGATCTCCACCACCTGCGGCCGCTTCTCGCCGAGGAAGTTCATCTGGTACTCCCAGCGATTCCCCACCGCGAGCGGGTAGTAGACCGACAAGCCGCTCTCCTCGCGCGCCTTCGCCGTCTGCGCGCCCTTCGCGCAGCCGAGCGCCAGCACCACGAGCACCATCGACACCGCACGCTTCACCATCGGTTGGCTCCTCGTCATCGCCGCAGCTTGGCCGCGGCGTCCATTTCTTCCAGCGCCTGCTCGGCGGCGGCGCGAATCGCGTCCTCGTCGTGGCCCTGCGCGACCGTGTACAGGTACGCGCGCGCCTCGTCACCGCCGATCGCGCCCAGCGCGAAGGTGATCTCGCGGATGAACATCATGTCCTTGGCGCGGGCGAGGTCGATGAGCGCGGGCACCGCGCGCTGCTCCTTGAGCTCGACCAGCGCGCCGATCGCCTGGCGCACCTCGGCCGGGTCGGTCCCTTTGAGCCGAGCGAGGAGCGCGTCGGCCGCCGCCGGGTGGCGCCGCTCGGTCAGCTCGTCGACGGCGGCGCGCTGAAGCGGAGCGCTCTTGTCCGAAAGGTCCTTCACCAGCGCGTCGTCCTTCTTCGAGATCGCCCACAGGCGCGCGTGGGCCAAAGCGATCGCGTCCTCGAGCGCGATGGCCAGCGCGCGGCGCGCCGCCTCTTGCCGCTCGTCGAGCCCCGCGCCGGCGATGCGCGCCGAGCCAGCGCCGAACAGCTGGTAGCGGCCCCGCTCGGTGTTGGGGACCCGCGCGAGGAGCGCCACGGTCGACCCGACCCGCGCGCCCTTCTCCTCCGCGTCTATCTCTTGGAGCGGCTCCATGAGGAGCTCGAGCCGAACCGCCTGACCCTTGCGCTTGTCGTCGGGCTTCAGCCGCTCGAACCCGCCGTGCGCGTCGAGCTTCGCGTCGGCGAGCGACTGAAGCTGCTGACGGGAGAGCCCGAGCACACCGGTCGGATCGCCCGGCTCCAGGACCAAGAGCGCCTCGACCAGGTGCTTGGGCGGCTTGCTCGAGCAAGCCGCCGAACCCACCGCCAACACCATCGCTGCGAGCAGGCCGGCGTACCGCATCGCCCTCGGGCCTCTAGCCTTCCGAGCTGGTGGGGGCCGAAGGCGGAGGGGGCGGCGGCGGCTCTGCGGGCGCGGCGACCATCGGAGCAGCGGGAGCAGCGCCGCTCTCGGGTGCCGGGGCGCCGGCCTCCGCGGGAGCCGCCGCGCCGGCAGCGTCGGGCCGAGGACCACGGCCGCGCCGGCCCCGACGGCGGCGACGACGACGGCGGCCCGTTCCGTTGGCGCCCGCCTGTCCTTCCGGGGTCGCGCCCGCCTCGGCCGCACCCTCCCCCTCGTCCGGGCCTTCTGCCTCCTCGCCCTCGCCGGCGTCGGGCAGCTCGATCAGATCGGCGTCGCTCACCATCTCGATGCCGTCGGCGGACGCATCCGCCGCGTCGGCCTTCGGCTCGCGGGGCGGGCGCTCGTCGTCGCGGCGCCGCTCGCGCTGCCGCTCCTCGCGGCGGGCCTTGGCTTCGTCGGCGTCTTGCTTGGCCTGCTGGAAGAACGACTCGTCGATCTCGTACAGCTCAATGTGCTGCACGCGAACGCCCGCGTGCGCCTCGAAGAACTTCTCCGCCAGCGCCTCGCCGCACCACAGCATCACCAGCGCGCCGGAGCTCTGGGCCTCGTGCCGCGCTTCACCGCGCACGTCGCCCGCGCCCACGAGCAGGCCCACCTGCGCCGAGTAGTGGCCCAGGTCCTTGCGGAGGTCCACGACGGAGCGCCGCTCGATGGTCGCGTTCGGCCGGGCGACGCGGACGGCGTAGCGCAGCTCGACGCTGCCCTCGCGCTTGCGCGCGGTGAGCAGCGGCCCGTCCTTGGAGCGCTTGGCGACCTTCACCTCGCGGTAACCCAGGCCCTGCAGCATGCGCACGACCGACTTCTCGAAGGTGCCCGGCTCCAACTCGGCCAGCCGACGCCGCAGCGCCTTGGCCATTGCGCGGCGGGCGTCCTTGACCGCCGTCTTGAGCGCGGTCGACAAGGCCTCGTCGAGCGCCTCGCCCCGCTCCACCCCGCGGTCCTTCGGGAGCACCGGGCGCCCGTTCTCCATCGGGATGCCCAGCGCCGCGGCGAACACCGCCTGCAGCTCGACCGGGGGCAGCTCGGAGTGGCGCCCCAAGGAGAGCTTGCTCGTCTCCTGGTCGAGCACGAACTGCGGCCGCCGCTCGGCATCGATGCGCCGCTGGTTGTCCTCGATGAGCGCGAGCAGGACCTTCTGCGCCGACACCTCGTCGCCCATCAGCTCGCGCTCGCGGCCCTGGGCGATGAGCTCCTGCGCGGTGAGCGGCTCCATCGACTCGCTCAAGACTTCGTAAGCCACCTCGGAGATGGGCGGGAAGCGGCGGCGGCGCTTCTCGTCGTCGTCGCGGTGGCGCTTGCGCTCGGGCCCGCGGCCGACCGCGCGGACGTTCTCCGCGCGCGCCTCGGGGTGCCGCTCGATCGGCCGGAGCGGCGGCAGGTCTTCTTCCGGGTTCGCCTCGGGGACGCCCGTCTGCGCCAAGGCGTCGAGATCTTCGGGGAGCTGCCATTCGACCAGCGCGAAGGTGTCCTTCGCGGTCACCATCACGCGCCGATCCCGCGGCCGCTTCGCCATGGCGGCGAGCCGGGAGAGCATCGTCTGCTCCGGCGTCTTGCCCACGTGCGAAAGCAGGCTCTGCGCGACCGCTTGCTGCGTGATCTCTGCGTAGTGCAGCGGCCGTCCCGCGCTCTCGAGCACGCGGAGGGCTGCCTCATAAAAAGTCATGGAGAATACCCAGTAATTTCAATGGGTTAAAAGACAACGAAAGAGGCGGCATGGTAGCCAGCGGCGCGTGGGCTTGTCAACGAACGCAAAAAGGCCAAAGGCGCCAAAACTCAACGTTATGCTGAGGCGATTCCCCCGCCCGCATGCTCCGTTTTCGCATCGGCCAGAGCTGGAAGCGCGAACCCCAGGGTGGGCCGCACGACTCGTTCGGCCTGGAGCTGGACGGCGTGGACCTCTTGTCGCAGGCGAGCGAAGAGCCGCTCGCGCAGGTGGTGCCCGAGCTGATCTCGGCGGTGCACGCGCTCGCGCGCGAGGGAGCGGAGTGCGCGCAGGTGTCGCTGCACGAGGCGCACGTCGAGCTGGTGTTCTGGCGGGAGGGCGACGACGCGATCCTCTCGATCGTGAGTCTGAAGCGGCCCGCCCAGCTCGCGCGCCCGCCGGTGCGGGTGGACTTGAGCGATCTGTCGGAGGCGGCCGCGCGGTGCGGCCGCGCGTGGGTGAACGACGTGGCCGAGGCCGCGCCGTCGGTGACGAAGGCCGCCGCGCGCAAGGCGTTGTTGAAGAAGAGCTCGGCGCTCGAAGGCGCGTCGCCCAAGCCGGTGCGCCGCTCGCACCGACAGTCCGGGTACGGGTACGAGCAGTTCAGCCAGCGGCCCGGCCAGACCGGCTTTCGGCTCGTCGACGCCGATGATCGGCTGCTCTCGTTCGACCGCAAGAGCGCGTGGTCGCTTCCCTCGCTCCTGTGCGGCGGCGAGGTGCACCTGCGCCTGTCGGCGAGCAAGGTGATCTCGGTGCGAGGAGCGCCGTTCTTGTTGGCGCTCGAGGCGTCGCGGCAGGCGACGGACCTCGCGAGGGCGATCGAGTCGCGGGAGAAGGACTTCACGCTGCCGCTGTTCGGGGGAGCGGCGGTGCTCGAGGTGAGCCTGGAGCGGAAGGAGGCGCGCCTCCAGCAGGAGCGGTTCGCGCTGCCGCCCGACGCGCTGGCGCGCGGGCTGTTCGAGCTGGGCGTGAACATGGGGTTCGCGATCACGCACCGGAACCGCGCGCAGAACGCGAACCCGTACCTGGTGGGGCTCTTGGAGCGGTGCCGGGAAGGCCTCTCGGCGCTGCGGCCCGACTTCGCGCCCGCAGGCGACGCCCGGGCGGCGCAGGCGAAGGCCGCGCCGAGCGCGGCGGATCAGCGGCCGCTCGGCCATGCGGGAGAGCTGCGGCGGCTTCGGTTCGAGGCGCTCTGGGAGAAGACGCGCCTGGCGTCGGAAGAGCCCGGACGCCTGCTGCTCGGCAAGCAGGGGCCGATCTTCAGCTCGAGCGCGCTGGCGTGCGGCTTCACGCGCAAGGGGGATCTCCAGTTTCGGCACGTGGCGACGCATGGGGTAGCGGTGGCGGACAGCGGCGAGGTGCTCTGCGCCACCGCGGACCGGGTGATGGCGTTTCGCGGCAAGGAGAAGAGCGCACGTTGGTTGAGGGATCACGACGGCGTGCCGATCGGGCCCGAGCTGTACCGGACGGGCGAGCTGCTCATCGCGCTCACCTCGTCGAAGGGCGCGCTCGCGTTTTCGCAGGTGACGGGACGCGAGGTGTGGCGCATCGCTCCGCCGCGAACCCAGCAGGTGCACTTCACGGTTCAAGGACACCGGGCGCTGCTGACGACGGACTCGGGTTCGCTGTACGGACTGGACTTGGCCGACGGGCAGATTCGGTACCGCATGCGCGGCGCGCTGCCGCTCGTCACTCCGGCGCTGCCGTGGGGGCGGAAGATGGTCTCGGTGCTCTCGCGCGGGAACGCGACGGCGCTCTTCGCGGCGGACGCGCACTCGGGGCAGATTCACTGGACGAAGGAGCTGCAGCTGTCGGCGCCGTCGCACCCGCTCGCGGTCCGCAGCCGCGTGTACCTGGCCGGTGAGCGCGACGGGCAGACCGTTCTCTTGTGTCTGGGCGGGAACGGTGTCCCCGCGTGGGAGCGGGTGCTGCCTTTGAAGCCCGGCCGGCTGCAGATCATCGCGGCCGGCGGCCCGGTGGTGGTGAGCGATCGCACGGGCGCCGCGGTGCTGGTCGGGCTCACCGGAGAGCTGGAGTGGCGCGTCGGCTCAGCGGGAGAGGAGCTGCCCTGCTCCATCGCTCCGCAGCTCAAGCGGCAGGTGTTGGTGTTGCCGGGTGAGACGGTGCGCGCGGTGGACCCGAAAGGCGGGCGCGTGCTCGCCGAGGTGGAGGCGGGGCTCGGGCTGTGCGACCTGAAGGTGGACCCGCGGTTGAATCTGTACCTGCTGGACGAGGACGGGACGCTGAAGGCGTACCGCCTCTCGTCGCACTTCGCGGTCGTTTGAAGCGGGGGGACTGTCCCCGGGTTGTCCAAGCGTCATTCCCCGTAGAAGGCTTCCGAGTCGACCTCGAGCCTCGTCACCCCCGGGGACAGTCCCTTTCAGGGACAGTCCCCTATTGAGGCCCTACCGCTGTGCCTTCTTGGGGTTGATCTCTTCCTCGGGGCGGACCGACTCCTGGGCGCCCTTCCACTCCTCGCCCGCGCCCAGCTTCCACTCGGCCGGCGCGTCGAGCTTCCAGGTGTACGTCGCCGCCACGTCGCCACCGGTCGGCGCGCGCGACGCCACGTTCCACACCATCTCGACGGTCTTCGTCTTCTCGGGGAACCGATCGATGTCGTAGTGGCCGAACACCATCTGTGGCGGGAACACCGAGATGTAGCGCTCGGGCCAATCGACCTTCATCGCAGGGTCGCCCGCCGCGTTCATCTCGCCGATCAGCACGCCCTTCTCGTCATAGAGCTTCCAGGTGACGTTGAAGCTCGAGCTCGTCACCATGCGCTTGGTGCGGTTGTCCTCCCGCATCTGCCGCTGCGCGCCCCACAGCACGATCTGATAGCGAACCTTGGGATCCGCGCCGGGGACCAGCTGCGTCGAGACGATGTCGAGCCGCATGCCCTTGTCCGTCGCCGACCACTGCGGCTGGTAGTTCGTCCGAAGCAGGTCGAACGTCTTCTTGACGTGCTCGTACATCGCCCGCTTGGCCTCTTCGTCCTTGTCGCTCCGCTTGGCGAGCTCGTCCAAGTACTCGTCGTAATCCTTCTTGCCGCCGAACCGATTGCGGTGGTCGTTGATCTCTTTGAAGTACCAACGCAGGAACGTCCCGACCTCGTCCTTGTACGACTTCTCATCGGGGTTCGAGCGAATCCAACCCACCCGCTCCAGGTACTCAGCCTTGATGCGGCCAATGTCCTCGGCGCGGTCCGCCTCGACGGTCTTGGTGCTGATCTTTCGCGAGGCAACGACGGTGCCGGTGATGGCCAGTGCGATCACGGCCAGAAGACCCACGTAACGCTTCATGAGGAAATGTGCTCCTTCGGTAGCGAAGGGCGCCATCTTCCCGAAATTCCTTGCGTCAATCCAGCTTCGGCTGAACTTCAGCGCATTCGAGACAGCCGGCCCCGCAGCGCCCCCACCAACATGTCAATGGCCGTGTCGTTGTTGCCGCCGTGCGGCACGATGATGTCCGCGTAGCGCTTGCTCGGCTCCACGAACCCCATGTGCATCGGCCGAACGTGCCGAAAATACTGGTTCACCACGTGGTCGAAGTCGCGGGCGCGCTCTTTGATGTCGCGGGTGAGCCTGCGGATGATCCGCACGTCGTCTTCCGCATCGACGAAGATCCGCACGTCCAGCTCACGCCGAATGGCCTCGATGTGCAGCACCAGGATGCCCTCGATGAGCACCAGATCGCCGGGGTTCACCTGGCGTGCGCCCGGCTCCCGCGTCGAGGTCATGAAGTTGTAGACCGGCTTGTCGACCGGCTGCCCGTTCTTGAGCGCCCGAAGCTGCTCGACGAGCAGCTCGGTGTCGAACGCGTCGGGGTGGTCGAAGTTGATCTCCCGCCGCTCCGCCAGCGAGAGGTCCGACAAGTCCTTGTAATAGGAGTCCTGGTCGATGAAGGCGACGCGATAGCTCGCCAGCGCCTCGTGAATCTTCCGGGTCACCGTCGTCTTGCCTGACGCTGTCCCGCCCGCGATGCCCACGACCAAGGGAGCCGACATGGGCGGCGTAAGTACATAAAGCCATCGGGGTTGCGCAAGCTCAGGTGGCGGGCGCCTCGAGCGCGGCCAGCTCGACGCCGCTTCCTCGGCGCACGAGCCGCACCTTCCACGGTCCCCGCGCAGGGCGCGCCGCGACCTGCCGCAGCGAGCTCAGCATCGACTCGAGCTCCACCACCCCCGTGGTCCAGCCGCGCGCGAGCACGTGGCGCCGCAGCGCCTTCGCCGCGAAGAGCAGCTCGGAGAAGTCGAACGGGAAGGCCGCGACGGTCTCCGGGCCGCGCGCGGCGCTCTGCGCCCAGGTCTCGAGCGCCAGCACGCCGGAGGCCGCCTCGTCCGCGGTCTCGCGCAGCCTTCTCCGCGCGTACGCCGCGAAGCTCGACTCGAGCGCGCGGCCGTCGGCGAAGGTGGCGCGAAACTCCGGCGACGCGGCGAAGGCCTGCAGCTCGGCCGGGCTCCCCGCGACGAGCAAGCGCGTCAGCGGCCACACCGCGTCGATCGCCTGCGCGAGGACCGCAAGCCGATAGTCGCGCTCGAAGCGCTCGCCTTCGACATCGCCCGACGGTGCCTGGACGTACGCCCGCTCGAAGAGCTGCCACCAGGCGTCGGGGCGGGGCGTGGCCGCCGAGCGCGCGGGCCGCGCCTGCGGCAAAGGCGCGGCCTCTCGCACCTTCGGCACGAGCCTTCGCAGCCGCCGCAAGGTCGTGAGCGCCACCGCGTCGGGGTGGCCGTCCCCTTCGAAGGTCACCGCCCTCAAAGATGTGCAGGCGGGCAAGACGTGCTCGAGCAGCGAGAACAGCTCGTCGCGCACAGGCTGCGAGTGGTCGTCCAGGTAAAACCGACGGGCGCCTCGCTCGGTCACGCTGCCGCCGGCGATGTGAATCTCGACGACGCGATCGAGCGGGAAGCGATCCAGCCCGTCGAAGAGCGGCAGCCCGCGCGCGAGCTGGTGCGCGTACAGGTGGCCGAGGTCGAGCAGCAGCCCGCAACCTGTTCGCCGATGCAGCTCCGCCATGAAGTCGAGCACGTGCATCGCGCCGCGCACCGCCATCACGTACGGGTTCTCGAGCAAGAGCGGGACATCGATCGCGTCCCTCACCTGCTCCACGTGCGCTTGCGTTTCCTCGAGGAACGCCGGCTCGAGCGGCGGCGGCAAATAGAGGAAGCCCGGAAACGGCTGACCGCTCGACTGCCACCAACCGATGTCGTTGCTCAGCCAGGGGCTGCCGACCGCGCGCAGGTGGTCCGAGAGCGCCTCCAGCTCGTCCTTCGTCGCGAGCGCGGGGCCGCCCAAATTCAGGAACACCGGATGAAAGAGCAGCGGGACCTCGTCCCGGTGCGCCTCCATCGTCGGGAGGAGCGTCGCCTCGCGTCGAGCGGCCTCGAGCGAAATCGGCGCGCTGTACTCCAGGTAGTCGAACGAATCCGGCGCCGCGGCGCGCACCCGATAGGGCTGCGGCCAGTCGGTGCTTTGCGCATTGCTGCTGAGCCCTAGGCCCAACCAGCGTGGGGTCATGCGCCGTGTCTTAACAGGCGCGCGTCACTTTTGAGGGCTCGGCGGCGGCGCGGCGCGGAGCTGTCGAATCACGGCCACCGCGAGATCGGCGCCCTCCTCTTCCGCCAGGAGGATCCGAATGCTGTCGCTCGACCGGCCGAACACCCCCGCCTCGAGCTCGCGATAGCCCGCGCGCGTCAACACCTCGCGATAGAACGACTCCGCGTCCGCGCGCTTCGCCTTCACCGAGTAGGTCATCTGCTCCAAGCCTTCGGACGACGAGCGCGTGACCGCCTGGGCGCCCGGCATCACCGGCGCGAAGTCGGGCTCTCCTTCCTTCGTGGCGCGCGTGTGATCGGCCTCGCCGATGATCACGTTCGTGCCATCGCTCTGCGGCAAGAAGATCACCGTGTAGGTGATCATTCGCGTGTCGTCGATCGCCGTCAGCGAGTTGATCCCCGGCATGTGGAACTGGGCCGAGTGCGGCGGAATCCACAGGCCTTGCTGCTTGAACGCCTTCACCAGGTCGAGCATCAGGGTCGTCTCGTCCGCCTTGGACTTGAACGCATGCGCCCGCACGGGAATCCCCATGGAGCGCAGCTCGCCCGAGACGGGCACGCTTTCGACCACCTGCGGCACGTTCCAGCGAAACGGCGGCTTCACCGACGTGCCCGCGTCGGCCGTCGTCGGCGCGGCGAGCACGAGCGAGAGGAACAACGCGACCATGCTCAACCGCACCCAGCGATTCCAGGCGCCGATTGCCCGAGGAAACAGCGGCGACGGTAGATGCCCTTGTACGTGCCACCGGTGTTCCAGCTGTGATCGTCGAACCAATCCTGACGAAACACATCGCGGTGTTCGATGTTGCCGGTGGGAGCGAAGTCTCGGCTCTTGTAGCTCATATAGAAGGTACGCGGATCGTACGGAGGCGCCCCGCCGCCCATGTAACGGGCGAATTCGGTCGCGGCTTGGGCGTATTGCCCAGGCACGCGGTTCATCGCGTCCATGTAGAGCTGCTGAACCATCTGGCGATAGGGGCGATTGCTGTCACCGCTCAGCTGGTGTGGCGCATCGGAGTTGAGCGGGCTGCCACGCGGACCTTCGAGCGCCCAGTCGCCCACCAGCATCTGGTAGGCCCCCTGGCACGTTCCCACGCCCGCGCCACACATCGGGCGAAGGTTGAAGGAGTTGGCGATGATGCCTTCCTGCGCGAACAGCGTCCGGTCCGGCATGTTGATGGCCGCCGCCACGGCGCCGGCGTTGCACGCCACGCCGCCAAACCCACCGTTGTAGTACTGCGTCACGCGTTGGAACTGCGCGTTGTAGAAGGGCGACTCGAGCGGCGTCACGCTGGCGGCACGCCGAATGGAGAAGTTGATCGCGCCGTTCGCCGGACCGCACCACACCCGAATCTGAGAAGCCTGCGTCGTCACCAAGCGCACCTGCCCGCCGTTGGTTCCGTCGATCCCATCGAAGTCTTGGTAGCGCTGGGTCGGCTCGACACCGGCGGAGGCGAACAGCTGCGCCGCGCCTGCGTACGGGTTGTTCGGGTTGGCGAAGTTATGAATGCGGCGCGCGCTCGTGTGCCACAACCCGTAGTTCGCGGCCTCCTGGACCTTGAGCGACAGGAAGCTCACCTCAGCGAAGTGAATGCCGAGAAACAACAATCCCGTGAAAGCGGCCAAGCCCACGGCGAGCTCGACCACGGCCTGGCCTCGAGCGCGGCGTTTCATTTCATGCCCTCCATGATGCCGGTCTCGACCAGCTGCTGGTACGCGGTCGCCGCCTCGGCCCCACCTGGCGTCACCCGCATGAGCCGCATCGCATCGGGCTCCATGCCCACACCGGGGTGCCAGTTGTATTGAGGGTGCCCCTGCACGATGGCGTTGCGCTTCGACCAGTCTTGATTCGCCGCCGCGCCGGCCGGCCGCTCGTCGATTCCGACGGGCACCAGCGTCGCCCGCCAAAACGGATTGAGCATGTTCGGCGCTTCGCCCCAGTGCTCACGCCGGTGGTAGTAGGTCATCGCCGAGGACAGAGAGCCCATGGGCATGCCGTTGAGCGATGGATGACCGGCGCGCCCCATGTCGAGGCTGCCGGGGGAGAACCCCAGGCTGCGGATGTCGAGCTCCCACGGGGCGCGGACGTTCGAAGGCGCCTTGGTCAACATGACTGGGATCTTGGGCTGCCCCCACACACCGCTCGCGCCAACGTCGCTGGGTTGAGTGAAGCGGGTCATCAGGGTGCTCAGGTCGGAGTTGGGGAAGACGAAGCCGAGCCCGGGGAGCAGGTAATTGTCCGCGGCGCGCTCCGACAACCCGCGATCGGCGTTCGTGATGTCTCGATGTGTGATGTCGATGACCTGGCCGAGCGTGTGCCGGTTTTCGTCGATCTCTCTCCAGTGGCGGTGCGAGTTGTGACACAGCCTGCCGGCGGTTCCCGCACCGTGGTGATCCGAGCTTTCAGGGCCATGGCCCCAGTAATGCTGTGGCAACTTCGCCAGCTTGATCAGGCTCGGTGGATCGCCCGGCTCGAAACGGGGGTCCTTCGAGGTGAGCTGCAACTTGATGAAGCGCTCGTGCCAGTTGTGCCGCACCCAACCGGTACCCGTGGTTCGCCAGTTGCCGCTCACCTGACCCCAGCGGCCACGACACGCGGGAGGCACCGTGAAGCTGACGTGAACCATTCGGTCCTTACCTTCATACTGATCGTGTGGCCGAGGGTTGCAGTCCTGCGGCGTGCCTTGGTCGTAGGCGGTCGCCACCACGCTCTTGAATCCCAGCGGGGACTTGCGATCGCGGGTGTACTCGAGGTCCCACGTCTCGTCGGCGGCATCTCCGCCGTTCACGATCCAGTGTCGTGGGCACCAGTCGTGAACCGTGCCACCCAAGTTGGAGAAGTGAGCGCTCACCACCACGATGCGTTGGCCGCCTTCGTGGTTCGCACCGCCACCTTGTGGCGGGAACGCCCGGAAAAGCCCGCCGCCGTTCGCTGCGACGTATGCAGGAGCAGCCATCCAATTATTGATGGCAGTGACCTCGCGAAGGACGATGGGAGGCACGGTGCGGTCCTCCACGAGGAACGTCGAGCCGCGCGTGCCCATCGCCGCGCGCGCCATCGCGTCGTCGTGCGTCGGCGCCACCCCCATTGTGACGCCCTGCTCGCCGGCTTCGCGCCAAGCGACGGTGCGCGCGCCCACCGTGTTTGCCGGCCGAATGTCCGCGGCGTTTCGAAGCCCGGACTGCGCGATCATCGCGCGGGTGAGCTCATCCGAGTTCAGGACCTCCTCGAGCCGGCCATACGTATCCCGTTGGATGCGGCCGAGGTTTCGAATCGCGTTGAAGTAGTACTTCGACTGCATGGTGACGTCTTCGTCGAGTGGCCCCCAACCTTGTGCAGGCTTGGGTCTCGGCGTTCTGCACTGAACCGACGTATCGGTGTATGGGAACGGCGTGAGGACGACGCAGTTGCCGTTGGTGTTGTCGCTCGCGGGCGCCGGCTGCCACAGCGCGAGCGACGCGTGCCAGAACTCGACTGAGGCAGCGGCGATCCCCTTGGTCGCCTCCTCGCACCACGCAGGCTCGTTGGTCGGCACGGCCGGCCAGTTCCAGAACGCCGGACAGTCATCGTAGTTCGGCGTGCGCAGGCCGTTCGTCTCGGGCCAAATCGGCCCCTGCAGAGGGTAGGTCCGAGCCGGGCGGGTTCGAACGTTGACGCAGTCGCTGCCCTCCGGAGGCGGGTTCCTCCAGCGCGGAATCTGAAACTCGCGAATCGCGCTGGCGTAGGCGTCGAAATACCCCTTCGACTCAGTGCCCCAGGCGTGCACCGCCTGAACCCCCGCGAGGGCGACCCAGTGGCTCACCATGGTTCGATTGAGCAGCGAAGCCACGTTGTACGTGCGGGCCGTCGCCACGGCGTTGCTGTAAGCGGCGGCATCCGCGAGCGTCTGAAGCTCGAGCTTCTCCTTGGCGCGCGCACCAATCGAGATCGTCATCAACGCCATGATGAGGACCAGGATCGACGTGATAGCGAAGAGCGCGAGCGTCTGGCCGCGACGGGAACGGGTGGCTCTCATAGCGGTCCTCCCGGAGCAGGGTCACAGTGCTGTTGGGCAAAGAGCTGCGCGCGCGCCGGCGTCATCATGCGCGTGACGTAGGTGACGCGAATGGGCATGACGTACTGGCCGCTCTGGAACGCCGTCCAGAACTGCGCGCGTTGCAGGCCCCCGATGTTCGCCCCGGTCGACGTCCACTCCGCGTCCCGATCGGCGTACATGACGGGGTTCGCCCCGCGGTACTCCTCGAGCGACCAATTGGCCGCGGCGATGCGCGCGAACAGCCAGTTCGCGAACGGAATCCGCATTGGATAGAAGTAGACCATCTGCAGCTCGAGCGTCCGTGGACGCGGAACGTCGGGCGGCATCAGGTCGAACGTCTCTTCTTCCAAGTTGCCCGGCAGGATGTCGCCCCGCTGCGGACGAGCGCGGTTGATCCAGACGATCGGGTGGCCCGCGAGGCTGCCGGCGCCGCGAAACGCCGTCTGGTCGTTCGCGGTGTAACGTCCATTGGCGCGGGCCTGAAACTCCGCGACAAGCTGGGCGCCGGGGCTGCCAGCCGCGGTCACGAAAGTCCGAAACGACGGGAGCAGCGACAGCACCGCCGCGTGCACCATCGGCGTGCAGGCCCCGTGGTTGCGCGCGCCCACGCGGCCCGCCTGCGCCACCGCGTACTGCGCCATGATGCGCCCCTGCATCATCATGAAGAGCTGCAGCGCTCCCAAGATCATGAAGATGGCGAGCGGCAACGTCAGCGCGGCTTCCACCGCCGCTTGACCGCGCTCGCTTCGTCGCCTGCGTACCCGAATGGTCCCCATAGGCACAGACGACTCTACGGAGAGCCGTCCAGCCGCAACATCGGACAAGGTGACGCGCGCCGCATCGCACATGCGCCTTCACGGCCGCACCTGCTGTAGCGTCATGTAGCCGAAATTTTGCCGGCCGGATCTCGGCGTTGTAAATCCCCTGAATCAGAAGTCCCTTCACCGCTATCCGGAGCTTTCATGGTCGACAGCACTGACTTCGCTCAGGTCATGGCTGAGGCGGACGACATCGCCCGGAGCGTGTCCCACCGGCTGACCTCGGCGCACGTGCTGCTCGCGATGTTCACGATCGAGAACCCGGGCCAGCGGCTGCTGCGCGAGCGCGGCGTCGACGAAGACGTGCTGCTCGGCCTGATGACCGCGGCGCCCCAGGAGCACGAGCTCATCATCCGCGACCTGTGCGAGAAGGCGCGCGAGATCGCCCAGAACTGCGGCTCCCGCGAGGCCGACTGCCTGCACATGCTCATCGCGATGACCCGCGTGCGCTGCGTGGGCCAGGACCTGCTCTCGCGCGCGGGGCTCGACCTCATCGGCCTGCGCAACACGGCGCTCTCGTACTTCTTGAGCGGCCGCATGCCGCGCAAGCTCCAGGTGCCGCGCGAGCCGCCGCCGGCGCCGCCGCGCGCCCCGAGCGGTCAGCCGGTCGGCGCGCCGCCCCGCCCGCTCACCCACCCCGCCCTTCAGAGAACAGCGGCCGCGACGCTCGCGCCCGAACCCGAGCCCGAGCGCCAGCCCCTCTCGGCCCGCGAGCTCGCCGACGAGCCTGAGCCGCAGACGTTCGCCGCGCCCAAGGCCAGCCCCGACGGCGGGCTTGACCCGAGGCACTTCCCGCTGCTGACCTCGCTCGGCAAGGACCTGACGCAGCTCGCCCGCGAGGGGCGGCTCGATCCGGTCGTCGGCCGCGCCAAGGAGATCGACGAGGTCATCGACATCCTCGGCAAGCGGCGCACCAACAACCCCTGCCTGGTCGGTGAGCCGGGCGTCGGCAAGACGGCGGTGGTGGAAGGCGTCGCGCAACAGCTCCTGCGCCTCAAGGGCAGCCTGGGCGAAAAAATCATCATCGAGCTCGACGTCGGGTCGCTCGTCGCCGGGACGCAGCTGCGCGGCTCGTTCTCCGAGAAGCTCAACGGGCTGAAGGACGAGGTCCGCCGCGCCGACGGCCGCGTCATCGTCTTCATCGACGAGCTGCACATGCTGGTCGGCGCCGGCTCGACGGGCGATGGGCCTCAGGACGCGGCCAACGAGCTCAAGAGCGCGATGTCGCGCGGCGAGTTCCCCTGCATCGGCGCGACGACACACGACGAGTTCCGCAAGTACATCGCGAACGATCCGGCGCTCGAGCGGCGGTTCACGCCGGTGGTCGTCAACGAGCCGTCGGTGCCGGAGACGGTCTACATCTTGAACGGCGTCATCCAGCGCTACGAGGAGCACCACGCGCTGCGGTACACGCCCGCGGCGCTCGAGGCCGCCGCGTCGCTCGCGGCGCGCTACGTGTCGGACCGCTTCTTGCCGGACAAGGCGATCTCCATCGTCGACCTGGTGGGCTCGCGCTGCCGCCGGGAAGGCAGGGACATGGTCGAGCCCGCCGACGTGGCGCGCATCGTCGCCAAGCTCGCCGGCGTCCCCGAGGAGCGGCTCTTGATGACCGACTCGACGCGGCTGCTCCGGCTGGAAGACGACCTGGGCCAGCGCGTCATCGGCCACGAAGAGGTCGTCCGCCGCATCGCGCGCGTCATCCGCCGAAACTACGCCGGCTTCGCGAGCCGGCGCCCCATGGGCTCCTTCCTCTTCCTGGGGCCCACCGGCGTGGGCAAGACAGAGCTGGCCCGGGCGCTGGCCGACGTGCTCTTCGGGAGCCGCGACGCGATGGTGCGCGTCGACATGAGCGAGCTGTCCGAGGCGCACGCGGTCTCGCGCCTCATCGGCGCGCCGGCGGGCTACGTCGGCTTCGGCGAAGGCGGCCAGCTCACCGAGCCGGTCCGCAAGCGGCCTTCCTCGGTGGTGGTGCTCGACGAGATCGAGAAGGCCCACCGGGAGGTGCTCATGCTGCTCCTCCAGGTGCTCGAGGAGGGCCGGCTCACCGACGGCAAGGGCCGCCACATCGACTTCTCCAATACGGTGGTGGTGCTCACGACCAACCTGGGCGCGGAGGCGTTCTCGCGGTCGTCGCGGCCGATGGGGTTCGGCGCGCAGACGGACGCTTCGGAGAAGGACACCGACGCCGCGTGCGAGACGGCGAAGCGCTCGCTCCCGCCCGAGCTCTGGAACCGCATCGACGAGCGCTGCGCGTTCCGCCCGCTGCAAGAGGTCGAGGTGGCGCGCATCGCGGCGCTGCTGCTCAGCGAGAGCAGCCAGCGGCTGGCGAGCGAGAAAGGCATCGAGTACGTGGCGGGCGACGACGTGGTCGAGCACCTGCTCAAGTCGGGCGGCTTCGACCCGACCTTGGGCGCGCGGCCGATGCGCCAGACGGTGCAGCGGCTGGTCGAGGCGCCGCTCGCGGAGCGCATCCTGAGCGGTGAGTTTGGCCAGGGCGACCGCATCCGCGTCGCGCTCCGCTCCGGCGAGCTCGCCTTCCGCCGCGAAGCCTAAAGAGCACGAGAGCGACCATGGCGCCGCAGCGGCCCAAGCGCACGAAGAAGCCGGCTCCCACGCGCTGGGGGACGCGGCAGCGCCAGGCGCGGTCCAAGCCGAAGGTGGTGATCGTCGGCGTCGGGCGGCTGGGCGGCGCGCTCGCGCTGGGGCTCAAGAAGGCCGGGTGGCCCTGCACCGTGTTTCCGCACTCGGGCGACTCGGTGCGCCGCGCCGTCGAGCTCAAGCTCAAGCTCGCCGAGCACGAGGACTTCCGCGAGGCCGACCTGTGCTTGCTCGCGGTGCCAGACCACGCGGTGGGGCGCGTCGCCGCGACGGTGCACGACGACCTGGGCCCGCACACCGCGCTCCTGCACTGCGCCGGCGCGCTCGATCTGTCCGCCTTCGGCGGCGAGCGGGAGATGGTGCGCCGCCCCCGCGGCTCGTTCCACCCGCTCTGCGCCATCTCCGATTCGACCGACGACCTCGCGGGCCACTCGGTGGCGCTCGCCGCGACCGATCGCGCGCTGCTCGCCACGCTCTTCCGCATGGCGGTCGCCCTGCGGCTTCGGCCGCTCGAGGTGCCCGAGGCGCGGCGCGCCGCCTACCACGCCGGAGCGGTGCTGGCCGCGGGCTTGGCGGTGGGGCTCATCTCCGCCGCCTCCCGCGCCTTCGAAGAGGCCGGCATCCTGGAAGACAACGCGCTGCACGCGCTGATCCCCCTCACCCACTCGGCGCTCCGAGGCGTGGAGCTGCGGGGCCTGTCGCGCGGACTCACCGGGCCGGTCGCGCGCGGCGACGTCGCGGTGGTCGAAGCCCACCTTCGCGCCCTGCCGGCCGACGTCGCGGCCATCTACCGGGTGCTCTCGCTGAGGACACTCGAGCTGGTGCGAGATCAGCTCCCCGCCGAGACGCGCAACGCCTTCGAGCGGCTGCTGCGCAGCTGAAGGGCAAGGTGCGCCTGGATGCGCCCGCCTTCCGCAGTCGCTGCGCCGGCGGGCTTCGCGACGCACTTCTTGCCGCCTTCGGCGCGCGCCCACGAGAGCCGCGCGTGGAACGACGCTTGCTCGACCTGAGGGCAACTTCCCTTCGCCTCGGCGCCCCATGAATGCTTTTGGCCTCCCGTCTCTCACCCCGGCCGCTCTCGCGGACCTGAGAATCGAGCACCGGCGGCTGCGGCCGATCCTCATCGACGCGGAGTGCGCCGTGCAGCTCTACCGACCACACGTCGCGAGCTCGATCGAACGGCTCGTGTCGGCGACGTTGCGGCTGTGCGACGCGCTCGAGAGCCACTTCCGCCGTGAAGATCTGCTCATCGATTCGGCGCTTCTGAAGCGCTCGGGCACCACCCGGCAGTGGCTCGAAACCCATCGCGCGCGCCGACGCTCGCTGGTGGAACGGGCGCGCCTGCAGCTCGCCCAGGAAGACCTGCTCGCATTGCAGTCCACGGTGAGCGAGCTGGTCGACGCCACCTTCCTCGACATTCGCGCGGAAGAACAGGCGCTCGACGAGCGCGACCTCAACCTCGCCGCGTTGGGTCATCGGAGAGAAACGTGACGAGGATCGCGGCGATGGGGCCCACGCCCAGGTCCGCCATCCGGGTCGGCAGCCGCAGGTGGGCCGGCCGGGGGATGTCGCCGATCATGCAGTCGATCCAACCTTCGTAATTCTCGGCGCTCGCGGTCAGCGCGTACTGGCACTGGTCGAGCAGCCCGCTCACCTCGAAGCTGCTGACGCGCAGGCTCACCGGCCGCTCCGCGATCGCGCCGCTGAGCTCGAAGCCGCCGACGTCTTGCGTCAGCGCCAGCTCCACCCGCTCCTCGCCCAGCCAGCCCTCGATGAACCAGTCGTCCCACGACAGCGAGACGGGCCGGCCGTGCATCTCGCCGGCGAGGTAGGTCGGCGTCACGGTGAGCGCGCCCCACGCGCCGCTCATCGCCGAGTCCCGCATGCGCGCGCGCAAGGCCTTCTCCCCGGCCTGCCATTCGAGGGTGAAGGCGTCCGACGGGACGGTGACGCTGGCCCGCGCGGCGCCGCTCGCGAGCAGCAGAGCGGCCGCCACCAGGGCGGCCAAGCGGAAGAGAGCGATTCGCGGGGTGGGCACCCCTTGAAAATGGGGATGGCCCGCCGCCAGCGCAGGCCCTCGCTTAGGTCGTCAAGATGATCCGCGGTCCCTGCAGCGCCTGGCGCACCAGGCCCAGCGTGGCCTCGGAAGCAGCCTCGGCTTCGGTCGTGCGCCGCATGTACAGCTCGCCGTCCGCCTGGACGACCTTCTTCAGCTCGGCGAGCAGCGTCACCGCCGCGTCGAGCGCCTGGGCGGCGTCCGGGGTGCGCGATGCCGGCTTGGCCGACTTCTCGGACACGTACGCCACGAAGCGCTCGACCGCGTCGCGGGTCTTCTGCGCGTCGAACTTCTCGAGCAGCGGCCGAATGGAGTCCTTCTTGAGGCCGATGAGGCGCGGCGACTGCCCCTGCCCCATCTCGGGCCGGGCCGGCCGCAGCTCCTCGAGAGCGAACGTCCCGAACAGCCCCTCTTCGGGCCCCGGGTGCGAGTAGGGCACCGACTCGAGGAAGAGGAAGAACGGGTCGACGCCGTGCCGGGCGGCCTTGAGCTCCTCCGCGTCGAGCGGCGGAAAGGTGTCCGGGACGCCGATGTGGAGCAGCGGCATCGCCAAGTCGCTCCAGAACTCCTCCGGCGCCGAGCCCGAGATGGCGACCGTGCCGAACAGGTGTCCCATCAGCTCGGCGATGCGGCCGGCGCGATCGGCCTGCTGGACCAGCGTCTTGTTCGGATCCAGCCGCTGCAGCGCCCCGACGATCTGCGCCTCGAACTGCTGCTTCGCCTCGGGCGGCATCTTCGCGGTGCGGCTCAGCGCGTCGCGCACCTCGCGGATGATCTTGTCGGGCGCGGCGTCCCACGCGTTCGCCGCCTTCTTCTCGTCGATGGCGATGAACTGAACGAAGCCCGGGTCGAAGAGCCGCTGATAGTCGGCCGCCGTCAGGCGCTGCGGCGCGCCTCCCGAGAACTTCACCTGCGCCAGCGCGGTGCGCAGCTGCTTGGCGACCTCGTCCAGGTGGTCCAGCTTGGCGCGCGAGAGCGACTCCACCACCGCCCCGAACGGCGAGACGGTCATGAGCGTCTCGGGGAAGCCCAGCGACGCGCCTTCGATCGACTCGCGGTTGAGGAACCAGAAGGCCTGATGGTCCTTCTCCAGACGCGCGGCGAAGAACGCGGAGAGTCCCAGCGCCACCGCCTGATGCTGCGGATCCTGCAGCTGAAAGGCGCCTCGGAGGATCTTGATCACCGAGCGCTCGAGCTCCGGCCAGGGCGTGGTGAGCGGATCGACCGGCTTCTTCTCGAGCTGCTCGATGGCGTCCAGCAGGCTGGCCTTCGCGGCCTCGAGGTGCGGAGGAACGGGGGAGTCCATGCGAGGCGGCATACCCCTAAAGCCCCGCGAGGGCCAAGCGGGGCCGGACGGCTCAACACTCTTCTCGACAGCCGGGCGGGGGGCGTTTCATCTTGCGCCCCTCGATGCGCCCCCTGCTCCTGTCGCTTGGCTTGCTCTTCGTCGGTTGCGCGGCGGTCGGCCCTCGCTTCTCGCAGAGCGTCGCGACCTCGTTCGCGCAGCAGCCGATGCGCAAGCTCACCACCGCGTCGGCGGAGATCTACTACCCCCAGGCGCACCGTCAGACCGCCTACCGGCTCGCGGGCCGGCTCGAGCAGTGCCTCGGCGAGCTCCGCGCCAAGGTCTTCTCCAAGACGCAGCGCCCGAAGGTGCTGCTCTATTTGACCTCGGCCAACTTCAACAACGCCTACGTCGTGCCCACCGCGGTCGGCACGCCGATTCACTCCGTCATCCCCCTGCAGTGGACCTCGGACCTCTCCAACTGGTTCGAGCCCGGCATCTTCGACGTGAGCGACGTCGGCTGCCACGAGCTCACCCACTTCGTGCAGCTCGAGCAGGTGAACGGGCTGTGGTTCGGCGTGAACTGGCTGTTCGGCAACATCCTCGCGCCCAACAGCTTCGTCGAGAGCTGGTTCCTCGAAGGGCTCGCGCAGTACTACGAAGGCCGGCTGGGCCGCGAGACGGGGCGGCCGCACAGCGCGTTCTACCGGCAGAGCTTCTTGTCCGGCATCGCCTCGCGCGGCGGGGAGCTGCGCGCGGGAGATCTGAACGCGCTGCAGCGCGAGCTGTCGCCGTTCGGCGGCAACTACCTGACCGGGCTCCACTTCGTGGAGTACCTGGCCGACACCCACGGGCCCGAGAAGCTCTGGCAGCTCGTCGACGAGCAGGCCAGCGCGGTGGTACCGCCGATCGCCGTCACCTTCCGCTTCCGGCGCGTCTACGGCAAGGACCTGCGGGGCCTGCTCGACGACTACGCGGCGACGCTCCGAACGCTCAAGGCCCTTCCGCGCCCCGGCAATCAGGTGGTGCTCGATCCCGACTTGGGGTCGGTGGTGCGCATCGCCGGCGCGCGGGCCGATGGCGCGATCGCCACCGTGACGGTGGGGCGCGACGAGGTGACCCGCCTGTCGATCCGCGAGCGCGACGGCAGCGTGCGCTGGCGCGTGAGCCTGACCGAGATGCTCCCGACCCGCCGCTGGATCACCTCGGGCCCGGGAAACGCGACCGGGTTGGACTTCACGGCCGATGGCCGCTGGCTCTTTCTGTTCAACGAAGACGTCTCGCCCACCGGAGAAGAGCTCGGGCAGATCTGGCGCGTCGACGCCCGGACCGGAGAGATCGAAGTCCTCGCCGAAGACCTGCTCGGCTTCGGGGGCACCGTCCGCCCGGATGGCAGCGCGTACGCGTTCATGGAGGTCAGCGGCGACGTCACCCGGCTCGTCGAGCTGCTGCTGCCTTCCAAGGAGCGGCGCGTCCTCCACACCTTCGAGCCGGGTGAGCTCGCGGCCACGCCCGCCTACGCGCCCGACGGTCAGCGCATCGCGCTCGCGCGCCGCGTGGGCCACACGTACCAGCTCTTCCTGCGCGAGCCGTCCGGCGACCTGAGGCCGCTCACCGACGGCGGCCACTTCAACTACGCGCCGCGCTGGCTCGACGAGGCGCGCCTGGTCTTCGCCCGACAGGAAGAAGGCCGCCTTCAGGCCTGGACGGTCGAGCTGACGACCGGCGCGCGCACGCGCGTCACCGATGTCCCGTACACTCTCATCGATCCCAGCCCCTTGGGAAACGGCGAGCTGGTGATCGGCAACCGCGAAGCCTGGGGCTGGACGCTCGACCGGGTCGCCCTCCCGCCTTCGCCGCCCGCGCAGGCTTTCGTCCCGGCCGACGCGCCGCCGACCTCGGCCCCCGACGTCGCGGCGGTGTCCGACGAGCCCTATCGCCCCCTGGAAGGTTTCTTCGCGCCGACGCTGCACGCGCCGTTCGGCTACGCGACGCCGTCCGTCAGCAACGGGCGCACGGTCTGGACGCAGACCTACGGCTTGTCCGTCGAAGGGCAGGACCGGCTCGCGTTCCACAGCTGGGCCGCCAACGCCGTCTTCCACCTGCCGAGCCGGAACCACAGCTTCGGCGCCGGATACGGCAACCACCAGCTCGCGCCGTGGTTCCTGGCGGCCCGGGCGAGCTACGCCCGCGAAGGCGTGGTGCGCGACTGGGTGGGCGCGGTCGAGGCGAGCCGGTCGTTCTGGACCACGCCCGTCTTCTTCGACTGGACGGTGCTGGACCGCGCGGTCGACCCGCGCAGCGGGCCACGCTACCGCGCCCGGCTGACCGGTCCGGGCGCCGCGTTCGTCTGGTCGGCCCAGGAGCGCACCGCGTACGGAGGGCTCCAGCGCGGGGTCATCTTCTCGCTCGGCGCGTCGCTCTACCCGCGGGCGGTGGGCAGCAGCTTCGATCTCGCCGACGGCGTGAGCGAGCTGACGCTGGCCCCGCGGCTGCCGCTGCTCCAGCGCCACTCCTTCGTCGCCACCGCCCGCGCGCGCCGCCTGTTCGGCGACCCCGTGGGGATGATGCAGCTCGGCGGCCAGCAAGGGGTGTTCTTCCTCACCGAGCCGCAGGAGGGCATCCCCGGCCGAACGCTGCGCTTGCCGCGCATCGCGTTCAGCGAGCCAGTGCGCGGCTACGAGGACTTCTCGGTGCGCGCGAGCGAGGCGCTGCTCACCCACCTGCGCTACCGCTACCCGTTCATCATCGACCGCGGCACCCTGGCGACCGCGTGGCTCTTGCCGTCGTTCTTCTTCCGGCAGATCGACGTCGAAGGCTTCTTCAGCGGCACCTACAGCGACCACCCCACCGTGCCGCGCATGCGGGCCGCCGGCGGCAGCGTGAGCGCGCGCATGGCGATCGGCCCGGTGCCGTTCTCGCTCTTCTACCAAGGCGCGGCGCGCTTCGACGCCAGCCTACCGCCGCTGCACCTTCTGGGGTTCAGCCTCGACTGAGCCCGTAGAGGCCGTGCTGCCGCGCGTACTCGAGCACCACGCGCGGCACGAGCGTCTCGGGCAGCTGGTTCGACTCCAGCCGCTGGCGCACCTCGGTCGACGAGACCTCGACGAGCGGCGGCCCCACCGCCTCGGGCGCGGGGTGCCCGGCGCGGTTGAGCACCAACACCCGCGCGAGCGATCGGATGCGATCGACCTGCTTCCAGCTCGGCAGGTCCTTGACGATGTCGGAGCCGATCACCAGGGTGAACTCGGCGTCCGGGTGCATGCGCACCAAGTGCTCGAGCGTGTCGACGGTGCGCCCCTCGCCGCCCAGCGTCTGTTCGACGCGGCAGACCTGGAGCCAGCCGGCCAGATCCTTCGCCACCAGATCGCACATCCGAGCGCGGTGCTCGAAGTCGACCAGCGCCTTGCCGAACGGGTGTCGAAACGACGGCATCATCCACACCACGTCGACCGGTTGGGTGGCGCGCACGTAGAGCGCCGCCATCACATGGCCGACGTGCGGCGGGTTGAACGAGCCTCCGAGCAGAGCGACGCGCAAGACCTTGAAGCCCTCACTTCACGCTGAGCTTGGTCTTAAGTCCCACTGAGAGAAGGTGCCCGTCAATGAGCGACCGGCCGTCGAGCGCGTACGCCGAGAACTTGAGGTTCTTCTCCGCGGTCTCGAGCAGCCCGCAGCTGGCGATCGGCGCGTTGAGGCTCCCGGGGGTGACGAAGAAGCGCGGGCCGATCTGGGTGACCTTCGGCTCGAGCTCCCGGCCGTGCACGAAGACCGCGGCGTTGAGCATGTCGTCGCGGGTGAGGTCGTTCTTGTCGTGCACCACGCAGCACAAGACGTCCCCCAGCATGTCCATCGCCTTCTTGGCGATCGCCGCGTCGGCGTACGCCGGGCAGTCCCGCTCGGGCGTGCGCAGAAACCGGTCGCCCAGCTTGGCGAGCTCGTCGAGCGAGAGCCCGCCGGGCGCCTGCTGCTTCCAGGTGCGCCACTGGTCGAAGTCGTCGAAGCGCCCGCCGATGAAGATGAACCGGCGCGCGCCGAGCGAACGCAGCAGCTCGAACGCCGCGTCGAACGCGCTCAGGTCGCCGTGACTGTCCGACAGTAAACCGATTCCCCCCATACCTGGCTAACCGTACAGGGCATGCTTCGCCCGCGTCGCCTGGAATCTGCGGGCTTGCTCGTCGAAGCCCTCCACCAGCCTCGGCAGCGGGGCGCCCGAGTCGATGCCGCGCCGAACCTGGTCGGTGCCGCACAAGAGGTCGAAGGCCGGAATGTCCTCGACGAACTCGTAGGCGTCCTTGCGCCAGGCAAACGCGTCGCCGCCCAGCTCGCGCGCGGCCTTCACGATGGCGATGCCGGTGAGCAGCGGGCGAAACGCCTGGCGATCGGTCACGTGCATCATCGCGCCCGAGCACGAGACGCCCTTGTGCTTGTCGAAGGTCGGGGTGAAGGACACCGGCCGGAAGCGCACGCCGGGCAGATCTTCCTGCGCCAGCCTCGCCACCAGCGCGTTCGAGTCCAGCCACGGCGCGCCGAACTGCTCGAACGGCCGGCAGGTGCCGCGCCCCTCGCTGACGTTGGTCCCTTCGAGCAGGCACATGCCCGGGTAGACCAGCGCGGTGTCGGGGGTGGGCATGTTCGGCGACGGCGGGATGAAGGCGCGGCCCACGTCGGTCCAGAGGTGCGCGCGGCGCAGCCCCTCGCAGGGAACGACCTCCAGCTCGCAGCCGATCTCCTCTTCCTGGTTGAACAGCCGCGCGAGCTCTCCGGCGGTCATGCCGTGGCGGTTCGGGAGACAGAAGAGCCCCACGAACGAGCGGTACCGCGCCTCGGGCAGGTTGCCCTCGACGAGCTCACCGCCGATCGGGTTGGGGCGATCGAGCACGTAGAAGCGCACGCCCTTCCGCGCGGCGGCCTTCATCGCCAACGCCATGGTGTAGACGTACGTGTAGTAGCGGCTGCCGACGTCCTGGATGTCGAACACCAGCGCGTCGAGTCCGTCGAGCCACTCGGCCTTGGGCGAGAGCGACTCGAAGGTCGAGCCATACAGGCTGTACACCGGGGCGCCCGTCGACGGATCGACCGCCTCGTCACCGACCGCTTCCATGTACTGCGCTTCGCCGCGGACGCCGTGCTCGGGCCCGAAGAGCGCCTTGAGCTCGACCCCGGGCGCGCGCGCGAGCAGATCGGCCAGGTGGCGGAAGTCGCCGTCGACGCTGGTGGGGTTGACGATCGCCCCGACCCGCATGCCCTTCAACGCCCGAAACGCTTGCGAGGCCCAGACGTCGAGCCCGGTTCGAACGCGGTTCATGGTTGCTCCCACACGTGCCCGCTTTGGAGGCGACTATACAGCGCCCAGCCAGGCGCGATGCTAAGCCATCCCCCATGCGCACGGTGAGACCGTTGCTCCTGGGCTTGGCGTTGGCTGGCGCTGGAATTCTCTCGGTATGCGGTGCGTGCGCCATCGGGAAGTCGGCCGGCCGCACCGACGTGGCGGGGAGCCTGGCCGAGTTCAGCGATCACGACGAGCACCGGGAGCGGTTGCCGGTGCGCTTCACGCCGGTGGCGCGCGGGTTCGATCAGCCCACCGCGTTCGAGTTCGTGCCCGGCCGCGAGGATCTGATCGTCGTGCTGCAGAAGGAAGGGAAGGCGTTCTGGGCGTCGACCCAGGACGGCCGCAAAGGCGAATGGCTCGAGGTGCCGGTGCTCACCGCGTCGGAAGAGGGGCTGCTCGGCATCGCCTTCCACCCCCGCTTCGCCGAGAACGGCCGCTTCTTCTTGAACTACGTCGCCGCGCGCGACGGCGAGGACATGACGCACGTCGACGAGTGGGCGATCGCGCCGGGCGCCGACCTCACGGCGCAGAAGCCCAAGCGCGTGAAGACCTTGCTCACGGTCGTGCAGCCCTACCCCAACCACAACGGCGGGCACGTGACGTTCGGCCCCGACGGCTTTCTGTACATCGGCCTGGGCGACGGCGGGTTCCGCGCGGACCCCCTCAACGCGGGGCAGGACCTCCAGCAGCTGCTCGGGAAGATGTTGCGCATCGACGTCGACCGGACCGAAGGCGCGCGGCCCTACGGCATCCCGCCCGACAACCCCTTCGTGGGACGCGCCGACGCGCGCCCGGAGATCTTCGCGTACGGGCTGCGAAACCCGTGGCGGTACTCGTTCGATCCGCAAGGCAGGCTGGTGGTGGCGGACGTCGGGCAAGACCTGTGGGAGGAGCTGTCGTTCGCGCCCAAGGGCGCGAACCTGGGTTGGCGCGTTCGAGAGAGCCGGCACTGCTTTCGCCCCAAGCGCGACTGCGCGAGCGACGGGATGATCGACCCCTTCTACGAGTACGACCACGTCGACGGGCGGTCGATCACCGGCGGTCATGTCTACACCGGCAGCGCGATTCCGCAGCTCGCGGGGCGCTACGTGTTCGCGGACTTCACCACCGGGCGCTTCTGGGCGGTGCGCCTGCCAAGCCAGGTGGTCGAGAAGCCGGCGCTCGTCCCAGCAGTGGCGTTGGGGCGGTGGCCGCTCGTGCCGGTCAGCTTCGCCCAGGATCCGCACGGCGCGCTCTACGTCGCCGACTTCGCGGAAGGCGGGATTCACCGCCTGGACCCGCCCTGAGCCCAAAGGCTACCGGCGTGACTTCTTGAGCTGGCGCATCTTCTTCTTCGGCGGCTCGAGGGAGCGGCGCAGCTGGTCCGCCTGGGCGTGGCGGCCGGTGCGCTCGTAGAGCTCGGCGAGCTTCCGCTTCGGCGCGGGCAAGCTCGGGTTGCCGGCGATCAACCGGAGCCACTCGCGCTCCGCCTCGTCGTTGCGCGATTGCCGTTCGAGCATCGCCGCCAGCTGCATGCGGCTGCCCACGTCGCCCGGATCCGCGGCGAGCACGGCGCGGTACTGCGCCTCGGCTTTTCGCCACGCCTGACGCGCGACGTGCAGCCCCGCCAGCCGCAGCCGCGCCTCGGGGAACTCGGGCCGGTAGTGCACCGCGATCTCGAACGAGCGCTGCGCCTCGTCCAACCGCCCCTTCTCGACCTGCAACAGCCCCCACAGGTAGTGCACGCGCGGGTTCTCTGGCGCGAGGCTCCGCGCCGCGTCGAGGTGCCACTCGGCCGCGCCCAGCGCGCGCCCGGCCTTGAGCTCGAGCCGGCCGGCCTCCAGGCGCGCCAACTCCCAGCCCGGGCTCTCGCGGATCAACCGCTCGAGCGCCTCTTTCGCGCGCCCGTCGTCTCCGGCCTGCTCGTGCGCGAGCGCCTGCCGCAGGCGCGCCGGGTCGGGCGAGAGCAGCAACGTGAGGCCAACCGCGAGCTCGAGCATGGCTTGCCCGTTGGATACCACATCGCGCCCGTCGCCGGTCCTTGACGTCCGCGGCGGCGTCGAGTTGGAAGGCACCCCGTGAGCGAACGAACGCTGACCGATTTGGGGTTCCCCAAAGTCATCGACGCGTTGGTCGAGCGGTGCCGCACCGACCCGGGCCGTCGGCGCGCGCTCTCTCGGCCTTTCCTCGACAACGTCTCGGCGGTCCACGACGCGCTCCGCTTGGTGGAGGAGGCGCGGCGCCTGCTCGCCGAGCCGCTCTCCTTGCCGGTGACCGGCGTCGCGGAGCTCGCCGAGGTGCTCCAGCGCGCCGAGAAGGGCGCGATGCTCGAGCCGCGCGAGCTCATCGCCATCACCCACACCCTCTTCGCGTTCGAGCACACCACCGAAGCGCTCGAGGTCCGACGCGAGTCGCTGCCGATGCTCGCGCAGATCGGCCGGCGCATCCCCCAGCTCGAGCGGCTCGCCACCCGGCTGGACCGGTGCTTCGAGCCGAGCGGGGAGATCTCCGATCGCGCCAGCCCCGAGCTGCGCGACGCGCGCGAGCGCACCCGAGGGCTCCACCGCAGCATCAAGGCGCGGCTCGACAAGCTGCTGCACGACGAGAAGTTCGTCACCCACCTGCGCGAGCCGTACTTCTCGGTGCGCAACGACCGCTACGTGTTGCCGGTGCTCACGCAAGAGCGCGCGGCCGTGCCGGGCATCGTGCACAACGCCTCGCAGTCGGGCCAGACGCTGTTCGTCGAGCCGCAGGAGCTCATCGGGCTGGGCAACGAGCTGGCCATCGCACAGTCGGTGGTGCTCGAGGAAGAGCGCAAGGTGCTGCAGGACTTGAGCAACGCGGTCGGCCGCGTGGCGGGCGACATCCTCCGGGGCGTCGAGGCCTGCGCCGAGCTCGACGAGGCGGAAGCCGCCGCGCGCCTGGCCAACGCGCTCGACGCGCTCGGTCCGGAGCTGGAGCTGGAAGACGGCGCCATCGACTTGAAGGGCCTGCGCCACCCGCTGCTCGTGCTCAAGGGCGCCACCGTGGTCGGGAACGACGTGCTGCTGTCGGGACAGACGCGCGCGCTCGTCGTCTCTGGCCCGAACGCCGGCGGCAAGACCGTGACGCTCACCGCGGTCGGGCTCGCCGCGCTCATGGTGCGCGCCGGGCTGCCGATTCCCGCCGACCCTGGCTCGCGCGTTCCGCTCTTCCGCTCGATTCATTCCGCCATCGGCGACGCGCAGGATCTGGCGCGCGGGCTGTCGACCTTCAGCGCGCACGTGGTGGAGCTCAAGGACATCCTCGCGGTCTCCGGCCGCGGGGCCCTGGTGCTGATCGACGAGATCGCCGCGGACACCGACCCGCGCGAGGGCGCCGCCATCGCCATCGCCGTGCTCGAAGAGCTCATCGCCCGCGGCGCCGTGGCCTTGGTCACCACGCACCTGGAGGAGCTGAAGGCGCTCGCCCACCTGGACCAGCGCTTCGTCAACGCGCGCGTGGGCTTCGACGCGAAGAAGATGGCGCCGACCTATCGGCTCCACCTGGGCTCGGCGGGGGCCTCGTCGGCCATCGAGATCGCCTCCCGCATGGGGCTGCCCGAGTCGGTGTGCGGTCGGGCGCGCGCGCTGGCGCTCAACGCGGGCGGCCCGCTCGCCCAGGCGCTCGCGGCCGCGGAGCAGGAGCATCAGCGGCTCTCCGAGGCGCTCGAGGAGGCCAAGCGCGAGACGGCCGCCGCGCGGGCCGAGCGCGCGAAGCTCGACGAGGAGCGGCGGACGTTCGAGCGCGCCCGGAACGAGGAAGAGCTCAAGTTCCGCGACGCGCTCAAGGGCGAGCTGGCGTTCGCCAAGTCGCAGATCGGCGAGCTGGTGACGCAGATCAAGGCGCAGCGGTCGGCCGAGGCCGCCGCTCGGGCGGAGCGCGAGGTCGCCGAGCGGCTCGCGGAGCAGGAGCGCGCGGCGCGGACGGTGCAACGCGCGCTGAGCGGAGAGCCCGCCCCCACCGCCCCTGCCACCTTGCGCGTGGGCGCGCGGGTGCGCCACGCCGAGCTCGACACCGAGATGGAGATCGTCGCCCTGACCGGCGATGTCGCGGTCGTCGCCGCGGGCCCCTTGCGCATGAAGGTGCCGGTGTCGCTGCTCACCGCCCCGCGCGCGGCGCCGGCCAAGCCTCGCTTCCCGAGCGCGGACAAGCAGAAGGAGCAGCTCGCGAAGGCGGAGCAGGCGGCGTCGAAGCCGCTGGCGCTCTCCAGCTCCACGTGCGACGTGCGCGGCTTAAGGGCGGACGAGGCGCTGCGCAGCGTCGATCAGTTCCTCGACCGGGTGATGCAAGAGGGCCAGGAGCACGCGCTGATCATTCACGGCCACGGCAGCGGCGCCCTCAAGCAATCCATCCGCGGGCACCTGGACGCCTCGGCCTACGTCAGCGGCTATCGCCCCGGCGACGGGACCGAAGGCGGAGACGGGGTCACCGTGGTGACGCTCAAGGGCTGATTTCGGGGACTCAACTTCGGGGACTGTCACCTACTTTTGTTCTTTCCCCTCTTCCCACGAAACCCCTGCTTCCCATGCGGCGGGGGCCGGCTCGCCCCGCCCCCTCGCGCGGCGAGCGCGCGGAGGCGATCGAAGCCGGGGTGCGGCGAATGGTGCTCCGCGTCCTCTTCGGGTGGCTCCGGCCGGCGGCTCGGCTCGGGTCGCCGTGCGGGCGCGGCGCGGGGCTCTGGTGCCGCAGGCCCTTCGGCGACGAACGAGACGACGGTGAACTCCATTTGCCGCCGCTCGAGGCTCACCGCCTGCAACCGCACCTTCAGCTTCTCTCCGACGTGCACCCGCCGCCCGCTGCCCAACACGGCGACGTAGGTGGTGGTGTCGAAGCGATAGCGCGGATCGAGCGCCTCGGACTTGACGAGGCCTTCGACGAACAGCTCGTCGAGCTCGACGAAGAGGCCGAAGTCGGTGAGCGAAGAGACGGTCGCGTCGAACACCTCGCCCACGCGGTCCTTCATCATCAGCGCGGCGTAGAAGGAGATGACCTCCCGCTCGACCGCCATCGCCGCGCGCTCGCGCTCCGACGCGTGGAGCGCCATTTCGTTGAGCTTCTCGACTTGTGCCTCGAACGAGGCTTGGCCTCGGGGCTTGGCCTTGGAACGGCCGGGGACAGTCCCCTTCGGAGACAGTCCCCAGTTGAACTGCTTGAGCATGCGGTGCACGAGCAGGTCGGGGTAGCGCCGGATGGGCGAGGTGAAGTGCAGGTAGTGCTCGGCCGCGAGCCCGTAGTGGCCGACGTTCTCGGCCGAGTACACGGCCTGCATCATCGACCGCAGCAGGAGCTGGTTCAGCGCCCGCTCCTCCCGGTGACCTTCGAACTTCTCGAGCAGCTCGTTGAGCTCGAGCGAGGTGATCTTCCCTTTCGCCTGCACGTGAAAGCCGTGCGCGCCGGCGAGCTTCAAGAACGCGTCGAGCTTCTTGGGGTCGGGATCCGCGTGGAACCGGTACACGGTCGGCAGCCCGCGCCGCTGCATGAACTCGGCCACCGCCTCGTTCGCCGCCAGCATGCACTCCTCGACGATGCGGTGACTCTCGAGCCGCTCTCGCCGGACCATGCGCTCGGGCTTGCCGTCCGCGTCCACCACCACCTTCACCTCGGGCAGATCGAAGTCGATCGCGCCGCGGCGCTGCCGCATCTGAAAGAGCACCTGCGCCAGCTTCTCCGCCCGCTCGAAGTGCGGCCGAAAACGGCTGCGGTGCGGCACGCTCTGCCCCGAGAGCACCTGGTGCACCTCGTTGTACGTGCAGCGGGCCGCGCTGCGCATCACCGCCGCGTACAGCTCGCTCTGGACGAGCGCCCCGTTCGCGTCGATGACGAGATCCGCCACCATGCAGAGGCGATCTTCCTCGGGCTTGAGCGAGCAGATGCCGTTCGAGAGCCGCTCGGGCAGCATCGGCAGCACGCGATCCGGCAGATAGACGCTGGTCGCGCGGCGGAACGCCTCGTCGTCGAGCGGCTGCCCTTCGCGCACGTAGTGCGAGACGTCGGCGATGGCGACCACCAGCCGAAACCGACCGCCCTTCTCCTCCACGTAGATCGCGTCGTCGAAGTCGCGCGCGTCTTCGCCGTCGATGGTCACCAGCTCGAGCGCGCGCAGGTCGCGCCTGCCCTCCAGCGCGCTCTCGTCGATGGTGAGCGGGATCGAATCGGCCTCGTCCATCACCTCGGCCGGGAACTCGTCGTTGAAGCCCTGGGCGTAGGCGATCGAGAGCACCTCGGCGGACGGGTCGCCCGGCTTCCCCAACGAGCCCGCGACCTCGCCGTACAGCTTCGCGCCCGGCGCCATGAGCCCGCCGCCGACGCCGAGCCGCACCTTGACCAGATCCCCCGGCCGCGCGAGCTGCGTCCGCGGCACCTGGATGGGCTCCTGCAGCGCGCGGTCGTTCGGCTGCACGTGCGCGGCCGCCTTGCCGTGCTCGAAGTAGGTGCCGACCACCAGCTCGCGCCGGCGCTCGAGCACGCGCACGATGCGCCCGTACGGCCGGCCGCGATCCTCCACCCACTCGACCAGGACGCGGTCGTTGTCCAGCGCGCGGGCCGCCTCGTGCGGCGGCACGAAGACGTTGTCCCCTTCACCGCTCACCGGGTGCACGAAGCCGAACCCGTCCCGGTGCAGGTGCAAAATGCCCTCGACGCCTGGGCGTTGCGGGCGCCGCGCCTCGTCGCGACGGCGCGCGTCCTTGCCCGGCGCGCCCTTGGCCGAGGGCACGAAGAAGCGCTTGCCCTCGTGCCGCACGTCGCCGTGCTTCATCAAGTCGCGCAGCGCGCGCTTCAACGCCGTCTGCTGTCCAGGGTGGAGCCCGGCCAAGCGCAGCAGCTCTTTGACGCCCACCGGGCGTCCGGCGCGCTCGAGGAGCTCGCGAATCGACTGAGGATCAATGGCCAACGGGCTACGTCTTCACGTTGAGCGTGAGCCGGTACGTCTTCGACACCTGGGCGGGCATGAACGCCTTGGCGAGGAAGAAGTCCACCTCAATGACGCCCGGGGTGCGCGGGGTGAAGAAGAACTCGCGCGCGGCGGGGCCGCTGCTCGACGGCTCGAAGTTCGACTCCCGCAGGCTGACGCGCTTGGCCACCGTCGGCTCGATCGCCCAGATGTAGCCGGGCTTCTCCTGCAGCCGGACGGACAGCCCCTGGCCAATGCGCACCTCGGCGGCGGCCGAGTTCCCGCTGCCCTCGAGCTTCACCACCTCCATCGCGTCGCGCGAGATGCCGCGGCTGTCCGAAAGCTTCGGCTCCACCTGCTCGACGGAGACCCTGCCGCCCCAGCCCGAGGTCTTCTCGACCACCCCGGTGACCTGCACGGTGTGGCCCAGGTGCTTGCGCAGCCCCTTGGCGCCCTTGCCTTCCAGGTTGAACGAGACCTGCTGGCGGGTGCCCGCGTTCGAGACGACCAGGAAGAACTCGTCGCCGGTCATCTCGAGGCTGCCGCGCACGTTGGCGTAGCCCTTCACGCCGGCGGCCATGCCCGGGCTGCACAGCTGCTCGATCTCGCCGGGCGACAGGAACTGAAGCTTCTGCTCCTGCGGCGCGGCCTCGACCGGCTCCGCGTCCGGCTTCTTCGCCGAGTACTTTCGAACGTCGACGGTGCCGCCGTAGTTGGTGGTCTTCCGGATGAGCCCGGCGACCGAGACCTTGTGGTCCGCGTACGCCGGAAGCACTTCTTGATCCGGCCCCTGCAGGAGGAACATCAGCTCGCGCTTGTCGCGGCCGATGACCGCCAGGTACGGGAACTGATCCTTCACGATGAGCAGGCCCTTCAACGAGCCTTCGCCCTGCACGCCGCGGCCCATGCCGGCGGTGAGCAGCTGCTCCATCTCGCGCTTGGTGAGCGGCGCGCCGGCGGCCGGCAGCTTCGACGCGCGCGGCATCGGCTTGTCCGGGAGCGGCGCGCCCAGCTCGAAGACCTCGCTGTGCGCCTTCGACGACGAGAGCGCGGGAGACGGCTTCGCGGCCTTCTCGGGCGCCTTGCCGCCCTTGATCGCCTTCGCGGGCTTCACCGCCGGCTTCACCACCGCGAGCTTGGCCACGGGCGCGGCCTTCGGCGCTGCCTTGGCCACGGCCTTCACGGGCTTGGCGGGGGCCTTCTTCTTCTTGATCGCACCCAGCTTCGGTGACTTCTTCGCATTCGCGGTGGGCTTGACCTTCTTAGCCCCTGCCTTGGCCTTGGCCATCGAGCGGGTTTCTCCTTCGCGTGAAGAGGGGCGTCTAGAGAAAATCGCTCGAATAGTCAAACTAAGTCTTTAACTTTTCATAGGATTTGCGATCCACCCATCCCTCATGAGCCCGCTTGCCACCCTGCTCCCCGAGCTCGAAGCGCGGGAGCGAATCCTGTCGTTGATCGAACCGCTGCCGCCCGAGGAGGTCGCGGTGGAGGCGGCGCTGGGGCGGGCCCTTTCGGAAGACATCGTCGCGCTGCGCACCCTGCCCAGCTGGGACAACTCGGCGATGGATGGCTACGCCGTCCGCGCGGCCGACACGGGCACGGGCGACGCGCGGCTCCGCGTCGTCGAGACCCTCTTCGCCGGCCAACGGCCGCAGAGGGCGATTGGCCCCGGCGAGTGCGCGCGCATCATGACAGGCGCGCCGATGCCCGAAGGCGCCGACACGGTGGTCATGCAGGAGAAGACCCGCCGGGCCTCGCCCGACGATCCGTTCGTCGACATCCTCGAAACCGCGCGGAAGGGCCAGAACGTGCGCGACCGCGGGGAGGACGCGAAGCAAGGCGAGCTGCTGCTCCCGCGCGGCACGCCCTTGGGGTTGCCGGAGGCGGCGCTCCTCTACGCGCAAGGCATCGGGCGCGTCTGCGTGCCCAGGCGGCCGCGGGTGGCGATTCTCGCGACCGGAGACGAGCTGGTCCCCGTGGGGACGCCGCTTCATTCGGACGAGGTGGTCGACATCAACTCGCCCAACCTGGCGGAGGCGGTCCGGCGGGCCGGCGGCGCGCCCGAGCCGCTGGGCATCGCGAAGGACGATCCCGCCGACGTCCGGCGGAAGCTCGAGGGGGGCATCGGCGCCGACGTGCTCATCACGAGCGCCGGCGCCTCGGTCGGCGAGCGCGACTTCACGAAAGAGGTGCTGGGGCAGCTCGGCGTGCAGATGCAGTTCTGGAAGGTGGCGATCAAGCCCGGCAAGCCGCTGGCGGTGGGCGTGCTCGGTAAGACGTTGGTGCTCGGCATGCCAGGCAATCCAACGTCGTCGCTGGTGGTGTTCGAGCTGTTCGGCCGCCCCGCGCTCAAGCGAATGCTCGGGTGGACCGACGTGGCGCCGCCGCAGGTGCCCGGCCGCATCGCCACCGCCTACCAGAAGCTCGCCGGGATCACCCACTTCCTGCGCGCGGTGGCGCGGTGGCAGGAGGGAACGCTCGTCGCCCAGCCGCTCCCCACCCAGACCTCCGGGGCCATGCGCAGCGCGGTCGTGGCCACGCACCTGATTCGGGTGCCGAGCGAGACGACGCAGCTGTCGCGCATGGATCCGGTCGCCCTGCTGCCCGTCAGCTGGTCGGCGTAACGAAAAGCGCGCTCGCGCATCTAACCCGACAGGGAACAGAGCGGACTCACCTCTCTCAGGCGATTCAGCCACTTAGGCGCTCGGAGTGCCGATGGTTGTCTTGACTTGAGGGGCGGGATGGGCCCATAGCTCTCAACTGTAGGAGGAAGCGCGCGCCATGAGCGATCACACCAACGTGCTGCCCACCAAGAAACCTTCGCACCTCTTGGAGCGGTTCTCCGAAGCGGACCTACCCACCGAGCGCGGCACGTTCCGAGTGATTGTCTTTCGCGACCGAACCAATGGCCGCGAGCACCTGGCGATGGTGCGGGGCGACGTGCAGGGGCTGGAGGGCGTGCCCGTCCGCATCCACTCCGAGTGCCTGACGAGCGAGGTGTTCGGCAGCCTCAAGTGCGACTGCCGTCAGCAGCTCGACCGCGCGATGGACTTCATCGCGCAGAACGGCCGCGGCGTCCTCATCTACCTGCGGCAGGAAGGCCGAGGCATCGGGCTGGGCAACAAGATCAAGGCGTACGCGCTGCAGAGCCAGGGCGCCGACACGTACGAAGCCAACCGGCTGCTCGGCTTCCCCGACGACCTGCGCCGCTACGACATCGCCGCCGAGATGCTGAGATCGCTGCAAGTGCGCTCGGTGGATTTGATCACCAACAACCCGCTGAAGATCGCGGCGATGGTGGAAGAAGGCGTGCCGGTGCGCCGACGAATCCCTTCGCGCACACTGCACAATCCGCATAACCTGGGGTACCTCAAGACCAAGCGCGAGCGTTCGGGACACCTGATTGAGCTCTTCGCGGAGGACGACCAGGAAGCGAAGACCGGCTAGCCCGGCCGACTTTCGCGTGCGCTTCTGGGGCGTGCGCGGGTCGATTCCAGCGCCTGGCGAGAAGACGGCCAAGTTCGGCGGCAACACGCCCTGCGTCGAGATGCTCTGCGGCGCCGAGCGGCTGATCTTCGACATGGGCACCGGGGCCCGTGTGTTGGGCGCCGCGGCGGGCGCGCCGTTCGACGCGACCATCTTCCTGTCGCACTACCACTACGACCACCTGCAAGGGCTGCCGTTCTTCGAGCCGTTCTTCGACGCGCGCAACCGCTTCGTCCTCTACGGGCCGGTCAACGGCGGCGAGCGCCTCGAGGAGGTCTTGGCCGATCAGATGCGCGAGCCGTTCTTCCCCGTGCGCGCGGCGGACGTCTTCAAGGCCCACCTCACTTACCGAGACCTGACGCCGGGCGCGAGCGTGCGCATCGGCGAGGTCGACGTCGCGACGCTCCCGCTGCCCCACCCCGGCGGCAACTTGGGCTACCGGGTGACGTACGGCGGCAAGAGCGTGGTGTACGCCACCGACGTCGAGCACGCGGTCGACATCGACGAGGCCTTCCTGCGCTTCGCCCACGGCGCCGACGTGCTCATCTGCGACGCGATGTACACCGAGGACGAGTACCGGGACGCGAAGGTCGGCTGGGGCCACTCGAGCTGGGAGCGCACCGCGCGCGCCGCCGAGCTGGCCGGGGTGAAGCAGTTGGTGCTCTTCCACCACGAGCCGGGTCGGAGCGACGCCGAGCTGACCAAGCTGCTGCGGAAGGTGCGCAAGGTCCGGCGCGAGGCGATTGCGGCCCACGAGCGGCTGACGCTCGAGCTGTAGCTTTAGCGTAGGCGCGAGAGCGCGATCGCGCGCTGAAGGCCAACGAACGGCACGCGCCGAAGCGCCTCTTCGACCGGGAGCCACGCGTGCTCGTCGTGCTCGTGCGGGGCCAATCGAACCGGCTCACCCGACCAGGTCGCGTGAAAGGCCGACTCCTCGACGATGCGCGGTGGCGCGCTCTGCCCCAGCGCGAAGGCGTGCCGGTAGTCGAGCGCGCGGACCTCGAGCGGGTGGCCGACCTCCTCGGCCAGCTCGCGCGCCGCCGCCTGCTCCGGACGCTCACCCTCGCGGACGGTCCCGGTGACCGGCTGCCAGAAGCCGCCGCGCGCCTCGGTGCGCTTGAGCAGCAGCACCTCGCGCCCGTGCGGCCCTTCGCGCGTGACGACGACCGACACCGTCTGCGCCTGCGGCCGGGAGATCCGAACGGTCGAGTCGAAGGCCTCCGCGAACGCGTCCGCCAAGGGCGTGATGACGTCGCTCATCGCGATCGGCTTGCCCAGGACGCGCGCCATCGAGGTGACGTCGGCGTCGCGAATGCCGCAGGGCACGATGAGCCCGAAGTGCGCCAGGTTCGGCGCGACGTTGAGCGCGAAGCCGTGGCTGGTGACCCAGCGCGAGATGTGCACGCCGATCGCGGCGATCTTGCCCGCGTCCTTGCCCTTCTCGCCGACCCAGACCCCCGTCCACTCGGGGATGCGGTCGGCCTGGATGCCGAAGCGCGCGACCGTGCGAATGAGCCCTTCTTCGATGTTGCGCACGAAGCGGCGAACGTCGCGGCGATCGGGGTTCAGGTCGAAGATCAGGTAGCCGACCCATTGCCCCGGGCCGTGGTAGGTGACGTCGCCACCGCGGTTCGTCTCGAAGACCTCGATGCCCGCTTCGGCCAGCGCCTGCCGGGGGACGATGATGTTCTCGGCTTTCGCGGCGCGGCCGAGCGTGAGGATCGGCGGGTGCTCGAGGAGCAGCAGCGTGTCGCCGACGAGCTGCTGCGCGCGCGCGGCGGCGAGCTGGCGCTGGAGCTCGAGCCCGTCGGCGTACTCCACGCGCCCCAAGAGCATCAGGTCGATCGCCTTCGACAAACGTCTATCCCTTCTTCTTCGACCGCTTCTTCTTGACCGGCGGCCCGGCGACCGTCCACGAGCCTGCGGGCAAGCGCATCAAGAGCGACTCCATCTCGCGCCCGCCGCGGCCCGACGCGTGGGCCTGCGCCGCCAGCGCCTGAAGCAGCTCGTCCGACACGTCGAGCTCGGCCGCGCGGCGGGCCAAGAGCCCGCGCCCCACCTCGGCGAGCTCGGCCACGGTGAGCGCCTGAAAGCCCACCGCCACCTCGATCCGATCCGCGAACCGCGGCGGGAGCCTCCCTTGCGTCGCCTCGGTGAGCGCCCGCGCCGAATGGAACGGGAACACGCCCTGATCCTGCTGGAGCTGCACCGCTGCGGGCGGCAGCGCGCCGCGCATCGCCAGGACCACCGTCACCGGCACGTCCGCCGAGAGCGCCACCAACCCCGCGAGCGCGTCGGCGTCGTCCGCGTCGAGCAGCAGGCGCTGCCCCGGCGCGGCGGACTTCACCTCGTGCGCTGAGCGCGCGTGCACGCCCAGCCCTTGGCTCGCGAGCGACCTCAGGCAGGTGGTCTTTCCGGAGCCTTCGGGCCCCAGCAAGAGCACCCACTTGAGCCCCACCCGCAGCGCCGCGTCGAGCAGCTTCACCGCCTCTGCCTGGCCGATCAGCTCGAGCGCCACCGGCGCCATCGGCGCGACGGGCAGCGGCTTGGGCTTCGGCTCCGGCGAGACCGACGACACGCCGAGCAGCTGCGAGGACTCGACCAAGCAGCGCTCGCAGATGAACGCCCCCGCAGGGCCCGCCACCAGCGGCCCGACCTCGTCCTTGGGCTTGCAGCAGAACGAGCACCACGCCGCGAGCGACGGATCGGCCCGCGTGGGGCCTCGCTCGATCAGCGCGCGGCGCGACGGCTCGGTGTCGATCTCATCGAGGGGCGCCAAGAGCACCTGCGTCTCGTCCGCGCTCGGGTCATGGCCGTCGTCGGACGCGCCGATCGCGCGGGCGATCGCGTTCTCCGGCGCCCACTCGAGCGTCTTCATCTCCCGGACGACCTCTTCGCTCGTGTCGCCGAGCCGCTGCGCGTGCCGGAGCATCTGCAGCGCGCGCGCGCCGCTCCCGGAGCCCTTGTAGACGAGCGCGGCCTTGCGCAGCAGCGAGATGGCCTGCGCCTTGTCACCGCGGAGCTCGGCCTCCTGCGCCGCACGAAGGTACTCGCGGGCCTCGTTTCCCATGCGCGGTTCGTCACTCCTCGCGGAGCGTGGCTTCGAGCTCGCGCCGCTGCTCGGAGAGGTTCCACGGCTCCACGACGTAGACGTCGTCGAACAAGGTCTGCGGCGCCGGACCGGGGAGCTTCTCGGCTTCCTCGATGGCCAGGTTGACCTGCTTGAGCAGCTGGGCCTTGAGGTCCGACTCCTTCTTGTCGTCCCAGAGATGCGCTTCGATCAGCTTGCGGCGGAGCGCGTCGATCGGATCGCGCAGCTTCCACGCGTCGACCTCTTTTTGATCTCGGTAGCGCGTCGGGTCGTCCGACGACGAGTGCGCGCCCATGCGGTAGGTCTCGGCCTCGATCAGCGTGGGGCCGCCGCCGCGGCGCGCGCGCTCGACCGCCTCGGCGGCCGCCGCGTACACCGCGTCGACGTCGTTGCCGTTCACCTTCACGCCGGGGAAGCCGTAGGCCTTCGCCTTGATCGCGATCGACTCGCTGGCCGTCTGCTGCGAGGTGGGGATCGAGATCGACCAGTGGTTGTTCTGACAAACGAAGACCGCCGGCACCTTGAACACGCCGGCGAAGTTCATCGCGGTGTGGAAGTCGGCCGACGAGGTGGCGCCGTCGCCCATGTACGCCATCACCACCGTGTCGTGCTTCTTGAGCTTCGCCGCCCACGCGGCGCCAGTGGCCTGCGTGAGCTGCGTGCCGATGACCGACGACCAGCTCACCTGATTCACCGAGCGGGCCGCCTGATGCGACGGCATCTGCCGGCCCTTGGTGAGGTCACCCGAGTTGCCGAAGACCTGCGCGAGGTAGGGCACCAGGGGAAACCCGCGCAGCAGCATCGCGGCGCCTTCGCGCAGCGCGGGGAAGATCCAGTCGGTCGGCCGAAGCGCGTACGCGCTGCCGATGCACGCGGCCTCTTGCCCCGTGCAGGTGCCGTAGAAGCCAATGCGCCCCTGCCGCTGCAGCGTCATCATCCGCTCGTCGAGCGTGCGGATGAGCACCATCGCGCGGTACACCTCGAGGTGCTGGGCCGGCGAGAGCCGGTGGCCGGTCTCTTCGATTGAAACAGCGGGCTTGCGCACGGTCGTCTTCCTCCGAGCGGTGGCCACTTAGGCCTCGAGGAACAGCAGCTCGGGGGCTTCGAGGTGCCGAATCACGTGGTAGGTGAAATCCGCCCCGACCGCGCCGTCGATCACGCGGTGGTCGAACGAGAGCGACAGGTACATCATCTGCCGCACGACGATCTCGTCGTCGTCGCCCACCACCGGGCGCTTGCGCATCTTGTGCACGCCCATGATCGCCACCTCCGGGTGGTTGATGATCGGCGTGGCGAACAGGCCGCCGGTCTGGCCGAGCGAGGTGATGGTGAACGTGCCGCCGGTCACCTCGTCCTGCTTGAGCTTGCGCTCGCGCGCGGCGGTGCCGAGCCGGGTGATCTCCCGGGCGAGGTCCTTGAGGCTCAGGCGATCGGCGTCGCGCACGACCGGGACCGTGAGGCCCTCCTCGGTCGCGGCGGCGATGCCCAGGTTGTACTGGCCGCGCACGACCAGCTCCTGCTTCGCCTCGTCCATGTTCGCGTTCACCGTCGGGTACTTCTTCAAGGCCGCGATGACCGCCTTGGCGATGAACGGCAGGAACGACAGCTTGAGCGACTCGCCGCTGGCGGCCAGGGCGGCGTTCACGCGCTCGCGCATGCGCACCAGCTCGGTGACGTCCATCTCTTCGACGAAGGTGAAGTGCGGCGCGGTGAACTTCGAGCGCACCAGGTTCTCGGCGATCTTCCGCCGCAGGCCGCGCAAGGGGACGCGCTGATCCGCCGCGCCCGACGCGATCGCCGGTCCCGCGGGCCGCCGCATCAGCGCGGGCGACGCCGCCACGTTGCCGGTCGCCACGGCGCCGGTGCCGTCGCCGAGCGCCGCCTCGACGTCGGCCTTCGTC
>CAZEDU010000029.1:0-1388 GCA_964511185.1 uncultured Myxococcaceae bacterium
AAACGCGCCGTTCGCGTCGTAGCGCTCGAAGCCGAAACCGATGGGATCCATCAACCGGTGACAGCCCGAGCACGCCGCGTCGGTCGAGTGTTGCTGATAGCGCTCGCGCGTGGTGGCGTTCGGGTTCGAAGGGTCGAGCTCGGTGACCACGTCGTTGGGCGGCGGCAACAGCTCCTGACACAGAAGCTGCTCGCGCACGAACTTGCCGCGGTGCACCGGCGAGGTGCGATCGGGCTTGCCCATCATCGCCAGAAAGCCAAGCTGCGTGAGGAGGCCCGAGCGCTGAGACGGGTCGAGCTGAACCTTGACGAAGCTCGCGTCGGTGGGACCGGTCACCTTGTACAGATCCGCGAGCGCCTTGTTCGCGTAGGTGTAGTTGGCGGTGAAGAGGGCCTTCGCGTTGCCTTCGTTCCAGAAGACGTTGTCCGCGAAGAGCTCGATCTCGTGGCGCATCGCCGGACGCAGCGTCTCGAACTGCGGGAACAGCCCCGGGTCCTTCGAGGCGATCTCAAGCTCGTGGAGCTTGAGCCACTGGTGGTGGAAGCTCGACACCACCTTGCGCACCCGGTCGGGCGAGGCGGTCGTCATGCGCCGCGCCTGCGCGAGGATCTCCTCACGCGTCGACAGCTGCCCGGCGGCCGCGGCAGCGAAGAGCGCGTCGTCCGGCATCGAGCCCCAGAGCAAATACGAAAGCCGGGAGGCGGTCTCGTACGCAGAGAGCGCGAGCGTGCTGCCTTCGATGGGTCGATCGCCGAACTCGACGCGGTACAGGTGGTGCGGCGACTGCAGCATCGCGGCGATGACGAGCCGAATGCCGGTGTTGAAGTCGTGCTGGGTGCGCCCCCAGATGGCCACGTTGGTGAACTTGGTCACCTCTTCCGCCGCGAGCGGCCGGCGAAAGGCCTTGAGGCCGAACGTCTCGACGAACTGGCGGGCGCAGCCGTCGGGGTTGGCGCCCGGGGTGCAGGGCACGAGCGCGCTCAAGCTCGCCGTGTTCGAGACCGTCTCGGCGACCTTGAAGTACTTGTCGATGAGGTCGATGTTGGGGCTCAGCGCGAGCGCGTTGTTGTTGAACCCGAGCGCCTCTTCCTCGGGCGGGAACTGCGCCATGTCGGGCGTGACGCCGGTCAGGTCCTTCACGGTGTTCGCGTACTCGAAGCGGGTCAGCCGCCGAATCGGCGAGATGCCCGGGTCGATCGGCTTGCCGGCGCACGCATCAACGACCTGCTCGCTGTCGGGAATGCCATCGCCGTCGGCGTCGACGTCGGGGCCGAGGACCGAAGCGCTGTCCGCTGGCCCGGTGGGCGACAGGTTCACACTCGACTGCCCGAAGCACGCGAGCTGGACCGAAGCCACGAGCAGAGGAAGCGCGAGCGAACGCATGGTGA